>CAZHLT010000243.1:0-2951 GCA_964533285.1 uncultured Conexibacteraceae bacterium
GTGGTCGACCGCGACGGCCGCTGGACGACCGACCTGCGCGGCTCCTCGGCCTGGGGCTGGCACTCCTTCAACGCGACCCCGTCGGCGCAGCAGGGGATGCAGTGGATCCTCTTCACCCAGACGCTGATCTGCAACGACAAGATCAACGACGGCGCCTACTACGCGACCGAGCTGAAGCTGACCGAGGGCAGCTGGGCCGATCTCGGCGAGGCGCCCTGCTCGTCCTCGTTCCCCTGGATGCCGATGTTCACCACCTCGGTCGGCTACCTGCGGGCGGTTTCGCGGGCGCTGCAGTCGCGCGGCTACATCGAGGAGGTCGTCTCCACGTACACGGTCCCCGGCAACGTCGCCCAGGGCGGCGGGCTCGACCAGTACGGCCAGATCTCCGGCTTCATGAACTTCGAGATCGGCGCCCAGGGCCAGGGCGCGAAGTACGTCCTCGACGGGCTCGACTACGGCGCCGCCGTGTTCAACCCCGAGGGGGACATGGGTGACATCGAGATGTGGGAGCTGGTCAAGCCGATGGTCTACCTCGGCCGCCGGATCAAGCCCAACACCGGCGGCTGGGGCCGCCACCGCGGCGGCTCCTCGTTCGAGACCCTGTTGCTCGTCAACGGCACCCAGGACTTCGAGATCGAGAACATCGGCGCCGGGGGCATGCTGACTTCGCCGGGCCTGTTCGGCGGCTACCCGGCGCCGAGCGCTTACGTCCACAACGTGTTCGGCTCCGACGTCTTCGAGCAGGCGGCGGCGGGCGAGGCCTACCCGGTCGGCGACGTCTCCGGCGAGGAGGCGGCGCTGCAGGCGTTCGCCGGCGAGCACCAGCTCGAACAGGACCCCTACACGATGATGATCGCGGTCAAGACCGGCGATCTCTACCTCAGCTCGGGTCGCGGCGGCGGCGGGCTCGGCGACCCGCTGCTGCGCCCGCTGGAGCGGGTCGAGGAGGACGTCGCCGGCGGTCACCTGCAGCGGCGCTGGGCCGAGCGCGCCTACGGCGTCGAGAACCGCGAAGGGCTGATGCACCAGCGGCTGCAGCGCGCCTGGCCGGCGCGGGAGTGGTGGGCCGAGCAGCGGCAGCGCATCCTCGACCAAGATCTCAACGACACGGTCAAGGTGATGTTCGCCGAGTCGATGCGGCTGGAGCCGCGCTGGGCGGCCGAGTTCCGCGGCTTCTGGGACCTGCCCGAGGACTTCGACTTCGAGGTCGTCACCCCGACCACGGTCTCCCAGGAGGCGGCGCCGGGCAAGGTGACGCCGGAGGAGTCGGTGCGCGAGTTCCTCGCCGGCTCCGAGGTCTTCCTGCCCGAGGACCAGGTCGCGGTGCCGGTCACCTCGTCCGTCACCCCCGAGACCCTCGCCGACCTGCTCGACGAGAAGCTCTCCCGCCGCGCCGTCAAGGACATCCAGTCGGGGATCAAGGACCCCGACCGCTTCGACAAGTGGGTTGCCCTGCTGCAGTCCCGGGTCGACTACGACGACCCGATCGTCCTCCCCTACGGCGAGGGCATGAACATCGTCCGCCGGGCCTCCGATCGCGAGCTGGTGATCCGCACCGACGCCGGCGCCGACCTCTGCCGCTGGGACGAGAACTGGAAGATGCACGTCCCGATGTTCGTCCGCGACAGCGACGAGCTCTACCAGGAGGTCTACCCCGAGCTCGGCCACCCCGACGGCGACTGGCAGGAGCTGCGCGAGTACTACTGCCCCCTCTCCGGCCGCCTGCTCGAGACCGAAGCCGTCCCGCCCGGCTACCCGGTCATGCACGAGTACCTCCCCGACATCGAGGGCTTCTACAAAGGCTGGCTCGGTCGCGACGTCCCCGCCTGACCCGTCCCCGTCCCGCCCTGAACGCGCCCCGAAAGAAAGACGTGGTTCGTTTGTACGGCTATCGCGGACAAACGCACCACGGGATGAAACAGGGACCTGCTCTGGCGATTCGTGGTTCCTTTGTCCTTCCAGGACGGACAAAGGAACCACGGGATCTGAGGGGCCTGGAGTCATCTACAAGGCCCGCCGAGCCCATCGCCCGCCGATGGCCCTCCCCCGGCTAGGTTCGGGGCGGGAATGAGTGGCGAGCTGAGAGGGAACGCGCTGGTCACCGGCGGCTCGCGCGGGATCGGCAGGTCCTGCGCGCTGGCGGCCGCGCGGCGCGGGGCCGACGTCGCGATCACCTACGTCGCCAACCGCGAGGCGGCGGAGGCGACGGCGGCGGAGATTCGGGCGCTGGGGCGGCGGGCGGCGATCGTCCAGGGCGACGTCGGCGTCGCCGAGGACAACGTCAACGCGGTCGAGGCGGCGATCGCCGAGCTCGGGCCGCTGCGCTACCTGGTCGCCAACGCCGCCGCCGGGACATTCGGGCTGACCGACGAGCTGACCGTCGAGCAGTGGGACTACACGATGGAGTCGCACGTGCGCTCGCTGCTGGTGCTGGCGCAGGCGGCGGCGCCCTCGATGACCGACAACGGCGGCGGCACGATCGTCGCCATCTCCAGCCTCGGCGCCCACCGCGTCTACGACGCCTACGCCGCCTTCGGCACCGCCAAGGCGGCGATCGAGCAGCTGGTCCGCTACCTCGCTGTCGAGGGCGGGCCGAAGGGGATCCGCGCCAACTGCGTC
The DNA here is from genome assembly GCA_964533285.1 of uncultured Conexibacteraceae bacterium. Classification (GTDB taxonomy): domain Bacteria; phylum Actinomycetota; class Thermoleophilia; order Solirubrobacterales; family 70-9; genus VAYN01. The sequence goes on from CAZHLT010000243.1 coordinate 2,620, forward strand.
TGCGGCGGCGTCGTCCTCACCGACCTCTTCAAGGAAATCCCGGAGTGGGAAGCGATTGCCGCCGCGGCGGGGGAGCGCTCGCCGCTGGGGCGGGCGCTCGACCCCGACGAGATCGGCGAACCGGCCGTCTTCCTGCTCTCCGACCAGGCCCGCATGGTGACCGGTCAGACGCTCTGCGTCGACGCCGGCTACACCCTGCCGGGCTGAGCGAGACCGACCGAACCGACCCGAGAGGACGCCACATGGACTTCACCGCCCCCCAGACCGCCGAGACCAACGGGATCACGATGGAGTACTTCGAGCAGGGCGAGGGCCCCGCCGTCCTCCTCCTG
>CAZHLT010000244.1:0-7010 GCA_964533285.1 uncultured Conexibacteraceae bacterium
TCGCGGCGCTCGCGATCCTCGTCGTCGCGGCGCTGTTCACGCCCCCCGGCCAGGCCGTCACCTCCTGGGTCGGCGAGCGGATCGGGCTCGGCCGGCCCGGCGGCCACCCGACCCTGCAGTCGCTGCGCCACTTCGCCTTCCGGGGGAGCAACGCGGCCGGGCAGCCGGCCTACGTCCTCGTCCGCGGCCCCGGCCCCCACGACGGCCACTACGAGCTCATCACCTACCGTCACCCGCACCGCCCCGGCAGGGAGTTTCCGGCCAACGGCGCCCGCTGCTTCGAAATCGAGACCACCGACCCGAAGGGGCTCTACGGCGGTGGCTGCGGGCTGCCGCCGGCCGGCGGGATGATCTTCGAAGGCGGTGGCGGCAACGCGGGCCCCGGGGTCGAGTTCCACTTCGTCAGCGGGCGGGTCGGTGCCGACGTCGCCAGCGTCGAAGTCAGCCTCGACGGCCGCCGGCTGCCCGTCGAGCTGCGCCCGATCCCCGCCGAGCTGACCGAACGCCTCCAGATCCGCCGCCCCTTCAAGTTCTTCATCGCCTTCTTCCACCTGCGCCACGGCGGCAAGCTGACCGCGACCGCCCGCGCTGCGGACGGCCGCGTTCTCGCTCGCCGCACGCAGCCGGCGATCGAGCTGCCGCCGAGCCCGTTCGGCGCTCGCGACGGCTGATCGTCAGGCGGTGGCCGGCAGCATCACCTGGGTCAGGCGCAGGCTGTTGCCCGACGGGTCGCGGAAGCCGGAGTCGATCCCGTAGGGGCGCTGTTCGGGCGCTTCGGTGAACTCGACGCCGCGGGCCTTGAGCTGCTCGTAGTCGGCCTGGCAGTCGTCGGTGGTGAGGAAGACCGTGCCGGCAAAGCCCTTCGACATCAGGCTTTCTACCTCGGCGCTGGTCTCCGGGTCCATCATCGGCGGCCCCGGGATCGCCATCAGCACGATCGAGACGTCCTCCTGGCCGGGCGGGCCCACCGTCAGCCAGCGGAAGTCGCCCATCTCGGGCAGGGTGACGTCGGCCCGCACCTCCATCCCGAGCTTCTCCGTGTAGAAGGCGAGCGCCTCCTCCTGGTCATGCACCCACAGGTGCGCGTTGGCGATCCTCATCGCTACCTCCTCGTCGTTCGTGAGCGGTCGCCGGCGATGCTAGGTCGCGGTTCTGGCGCTGTCTTCTCGAAACGTGCGGTGTTGGGGGCGGGCGTAGGCGCGGACGATGCAGCCGGGGACCATCGCCTGCGCGGTGGCGGGCGGGAAGGCGGCGCGGTAGGCGGTCGGGGTGCGGCCGTAGGCGCGTTTGAAGCTGGTCGTGAACGAGCCGACGCTGGTGAGGCCGACGGCGAGGCAGATATCGGCCACCGGATGGTCGGTGTTGCGCAGCAGCGCCGCCGCCCGCTCCAGCCGCCGCGTCAGCAGGTAGGCGTGCGGCGGCACCCCGAACTCGCGCCGGAACTCACGGCTGAAGTGCGCCCGCGAGAGCCCCGCCGCAGCGGCCATGTCGTCGACCCCCAGGGGCTCCGCGAACCGCGCGTCGGCCAGGTCCTTGGCGCGGAGCAGGTGACGTGCCGGCGGGACGAATGCCACCCGCTCAGTCTCGCATCCCGGTCACCCCGGGCGGCTTCGGAGGTTGGTTCGGCGGGCGAGGTCGACGCTGCGGCAGCTCTGGGAGGAGAGGTGGGCGACCGGGCGGCGGTTGCGGGCGGTGACCTTGACGCGGTAGCGGCAGCTGACCCGTTCGTCGCCGTCCCTGCCGGTGGCGCTGAGCCGGCAGTCGACGCGGCGCATCGCCAGCCGCGTGCAGCCCTGGAAGCCCCTGCGGTCGAGGCGGGCGCTGCGGGCGACGATTCCGTCGACGAGCTGCTTGGCGAGGCGGCGCGCGGCGCGCTTGCTGACTTCGTACGGCGGGGGCGGCGGCGATTCGGGCGGCGTTTCGCCACCGCCAGACGTGTAGCTGCACGGGCACGGCAGGTCCTCACAGGCGATGCCGTCGCTGTCGCCGTCGAGGTTGTAGGGGTCGCCCGGCAGGAGGTATTCCTCGGCTTCGGCCTGGCTGGCGAAGTCGGCGCAGTCGTAGTCGCGGGCGGCGGCCTGGGGCGGCGAGACGGCGCCGGCGGCCAGCGCCAGGACTCCCCCGGCGAGCGCGAGGGCAAGGGCAAGGGCGGTGCGCGGGCTCATCTCTCCTCCATCGTTGGCGGTCGGCTGCATCGGTGGAATTGAGCCGATCAATCTAGAAAGGCATGAAAACCGCGACGTAGGGACATGGGTTCCGCGCGGTTCGTGTCGAGTCGTCGTCTAGGCTCGCCGCCTCGTGATCGGGACGTATGCAGCGGTGGTGGCGGTCTGCGGGGCTTCGCTGGCCGTCGGGCAGGCGGCGATCGGGCTCTGCGGGGTGCGGCGGTGGTCGTGGCTGGCGCCGGCGGTGGGGTTTGCGCTGGTCATGGCCACCTGCTGGGCGACGGTGCGGATGCCGGGGGACGGAGTGGCCTCGGCGCTGGCGGTGCTGGCGCTGGTCATCGCCGCGGTGGCCTATCTGTGGCGGCGACTGGAGGGTGGGGGAGAGGCGCTGCGGGCCGGGTGGCCGGTGGCACTGGTGGCGCTGGTCGCGGCCTCGCTGCCGTTCGCGGTGGAAGGGCACTTCGGGATCCTCGGCACCGGCTTCAACCCCGACATGTCGCAGCATTTGCTGGCGGCGGCGCGGCTTGCCGAAGGGAACTCCTCGCCGCTGCTGCACCAGGGTTATCCGCTCGGCCCGCACGCGATCGTCGTCGCCCTGAACAAGGGCCTGGGGATCGGCTTGGTGCAGGGGTTCAGCGGGCTCTCGGTCGCGATCATGGTGCTGGCGCCGCTGACCGCGCTCGCCGCCTTCCGCGAGCTGGCGCCGCTGCCGCGCGCCGCCGGCGCGCTGGTCGTCGGGCTCACCTACCTGGTCGCCTCCTACTTCGCCCAGGGCGCCTTCAAGGAGACGATCGAGGCGCTGCTCGTCCTCGCCTTCGCCCTCGCCCTGCGCGAGGCGACGTGCGAGGAGTGGCGCCGGCTGCCGCTGCGCTTCATCCCAGCGGCGCTGATCGCGGTCGGCGCCGTCTACGCCTACAGCTTCCCCGGTCTGCTCTGGCTCGGCGGGACGTTCGTCGTCTGGGCGCTGGCGATGCTCGCGCTCGGACGGCGCGAGCCAGCGACGGTCGGGCCCGGCGCCGTCCGCGCCGTCCTTCTAGCCGGCCTCGTCCTCTTCGTCCTCCTCGCCCCTGAGATCGGGCGGATGATCGACTTCCACAACTTCGAAACCTTCGACCCCAACGGCCCCGGGCTCGGCAACCTCTTCGGCCAGGTCTCGCCGCTGGAGGCGCTCGGGATCTGGCCCTCGGGCGACTTCCGCCTCGCCCCCGGCGACGGCGCGGTGCCGGCGCTCGGGTACTACCTGGGCGCCGCCTTCGGTCTGGTGCTGCTGGCCTGGGGCGCCTGGCGCAGCGGGCGCCGCCGCGAGGTCGCGATCCTCGCCGCCCTCGCCACCGCGGCGCTCGCCTACCTCGCCGCCCGCGCCGGCGGCACCGCCTACACCGCCGCCAAGGCGATCGAGATCGCCGCCCCGCTCACCGCCCTCACCATTGCCCTCCCCCTCGCCACCGAAGCGCGGTTCCAAAGTCCGGACAGGTCGGACAAAGGAACCACGGGAACTGAGCCACCTGACTCACGGTTCGAAAGTCCGGACAGGACGGACAAAGGAACCGCGGGATGGGGAGGGGGGCGGTGGCAGGCTGTGGCGCTCGCTTTGTACGTCGTCGCGGCCGGGGTCTGCTCGCTGCTCGCCTTCGCCAATGCGCCGGTCGGGCCGACCTCCTACTCGCCGGCGCTGGCCGGGCTGCGGCCGCTGCTCGCCGCCGATTCGACCCTCGTCCTCGCTTCGCCGACGCTGCTCGCCGACGAACAGGGGACGCCGTTCCTCGCCTGGGAACTGCGCGGCGGCCGCGTCTGCATCGCCGCCGAAGGCGAGCTCGACGCGCCGCCGCGCGGCGTCCGCTTCGTCCTCGCCCGCGGGGGAGCCGGGGAGCCGCCGTTCCCCGGCCTCGAGGTCCGCAGGATCGCCCCGCCCTACGTCCTCTGGGAAGTCCGCGGGCCGGTCGCCACCCACAGCCCCTGCCCGCTGATCGCCGTCCGCCAGGCCCGCCAGGGCGAAGCCCACTGAGCGTGGCAGTCATTTCTCACGCATAGCGTGAGAAATGACTGCCACGTGGGGCTGCGGCGCGGGGTGAGCGCCGCTCCGAACGGGCGCCCCTTACCATGGCCCCGATGGAGGCCGCGACCGAGAAACTCATCGTCACCCTGCCCGACGGCAAGCCGCTGGAGCTGGAACCGGGGGCGACCGGCGCCGACGCCGCGGCGGCGATCGGCCCCGGCCTGGCCAAGGCGGCGCTGGCGATCAAGGTCGACGGCGAGCTGCGCGATCTGGCCGCGCCGCTGCCTGCGGGCGGCGCGGAGGTGGCGATCGTCACCGACCGCGACCCCGAGGCGCTGGAGCTGATCCGCCACGACGCCGCCCACGTCATGGCCGAGGCGGTGACCGAGCTCTACCCGGGCACCAAGGTGACGATCGGCCCCGCGATCGAGTCCGGCTTCTACTACGACTTCGAGTTCCCGCCCGATACAAGGATCACCGAGGAGGACCTGCCGAAGATCGAGGCGGCGATGGAGGAGCACATCGCCGCCGACGAGGGCTTCTCGCGCCGCGACGTCCGGGTCGCCGAGGCGATCGAGCTCTTCCGCGAGCAGGGCCAGAGCTTCAAGGTCGAGCTGATCGAGGACCTCGTCCGCGACGAAGGCGTCGAGACCGTCTCTCTCTATCGCAACGGCCCCTTCGAGGACCTCTGCCGCGGCCCGCACGGCCCCTCGACCAGCCGCATCAAGGCGATCAAGCTCGACTCCGTCGCCGGCGCCTACTGGCGCGGCGACGAGACCCGCGAGAGCCTGACCCGGATCTACGGCACCGCCTTCTTCTCCAAGGCCGACCTCGAGGAGCACGTGGCGCGGATCGAGGCCGCCAAGGAACGCGACCACCGCCGCCTCGGTCCCCAGCTCGGCCTCTTCATGCTGCGCAAGGAGGCGCCGGGGATGCCGTTCTGGCTGCCCAACGGCACCGTCCTCCTGCAGCTGATCCAGGGCGAGGTCCAGGAGCAGCTGCGCAAGCGCGGCTACCAGGAGATCAAGACGCCGCAGGTGATGGACGTCGAGCTCTGGCACCGCTCCGGCCACTGGGACAACTACCGCGAGAACATGTACTTCTCCAGGCTCGGCGAGCGCGAATTCGCGCTGCGGCCGATGAACTGCCCCGGCGCCTGCCTCGTCTTCGGCTCCGACCGCCACTCCTACCGCGAGCTGCCGCTGCGCCTGGCCGAGTTCGGCCAGGTCTCCCGCGCCGAGCGCGAGGGCGTCCTCCACGGCCTGCTCCGGGTCCGCGCCTTCACCCAGGACGACGCCCACGTCTTCTGCACCCTCGACCAGATCGTCGACGAGGTCAGCGAAATCATCGCCGCGATCGACGAGCTCTACGAGAACTTCGGCTTCGACGACGTCAAGGTCGAGCTCTCGACCCGGCCGGAGAAGTCGATCGGCAGCGACGAGCAATGGGAGGAGGCCGAGCAGGCGCTGCGCCAGGCGCTCGACGCGGTCGGCCGCGAGTACCAGCTGAACCCCGGCGATGGCGCCTTCTACGGCCCGAAGATCGACTTCCACGTCACCGACGCGCTCGGCCGCTCCTGGCAGTGCGGCACCTGCCAGCTCGACTTCTTCATGCCCGAGCGCTTCGACCTCTACTACACCGACAACGAGGACAACCAGCAGCGCCCGGTGATGATCCACCGCGCCTTGCTCGGCTCGATGGAGCGCTTCGCCGGGATCCTGATCGAGCACTACGCCGGCCGCTTCCCGGTTTGGTTGGCGCCGGTGCAGGCGATCGTGCTGCCGATCTCCGACCGCCACAACGCCTACGGCGCGCGGGCGATGGAGGAGCTGCGCGAACTCGGCGTCCGCGTCGCCCTCGACGACCGCTCGGAGTCGGTCGGCAAGAAGATCCGCGACGCCTCGCTCGGCCGCTACCCCTACATGCTGGTCGTCGGCGACCGCGAGGAGGAAGCCGGCGCGGTCGCGGTCCGCTCGCACGCCGACGGCGACCTCGGCGAGATGTCGCTGGCCGCCTTCGCCGAGCGGATCGCGGCCGAGAACGACGAAAGATGACGGCACCGGCTTGCCAAGCGGCGGCGGCCCTCTATACTGCGCCGGACTTGATCGCTGGCACGCACACCACCCCCCGCCACTGAGCGCGCCGTGCCGCTTTACCGACGACTCGTCCTCTTGAAGTCTCCGAGAAACTCTCGCTAGTGCCGGTCCCACGCAGGTTCGATCGGCGCCCTCCAGAGCGCGACACGACTCGTATAAACGAGCGGATCCGAGTGCCCCAGGTGCGCCTGATCGGCGCCGACGGCGAGCAGCTCGGCATCGTCGACACCGCCGAGGCGCTGCGCCGCGCCCAGCAAGCCGACCTCGACCTGGTCGAGGTGGCGCCGAACTCGAAACCGCCGGTCACCCGCCTGCTCGACTACTCGAAGTACAAATACGAGCAGGAGCAGAAGCAGAAGCAGGCGCGCAAGCACCAGCAGCAGGTCAACATCCGCGAAATCAAGCTGCGGCCGAAGATCGCGGACAACGACTACCGGACCAAGAAGGGCCACGTCGAACGCTTCCTCAAGCACCACGACAAGGTCAAGATCACGATCATGTTCCGCGGCCGCGAGCAGGCCCACCCCGAGCGGGGGCGGGCGCTGCTGCAGAAGCTGTTCGAGGACCTCGACGGCCTGGCGACGATCGAGTCCGAGCCGCTGCAGGAAGGGCGCAATATGAGCATGCTGCTGGCGCCGAGCAAAGAGGTCGATCGCCAGGAGCAGCGCGCCGAGTCCGACGCCGTCACCGGCGATGGCGACGCCCCGGCAGCCGAGGGCGTCAAAGGCGATGCCGACGCCCCGCCCGCCGACG
>CAZHLT010000245.1:0-9412 GCA_964533285.1 uncultured Conexibacteraceae bacterium
TCCTCTGCTCGCGCCGCCTCAGGCGGCGGCCAGCGCCGTCCAGAGCCGGCGCTCGGCGGCGGCGACCCGCGTGGCGCCGGCGCCGACCTCGCGCCACAGCGCCGGCTCGGGCTCGGCGCTCTCGCTGGCCGCCCGGAAGGCCTCGGCCAGCTCGCTCCAGCGCTCGCCGGCGGCGGCGGCCAGCGGCGCCTCGGCGCGACCGGCCTCGGCGAGGAAGCGCGCGTACATCGGCCGGAAGCAGCCGCCGCCGGTGCCGCGGCGCTCGATCACCTGGTAGGCGAAGCGCGCGCACCAGCGCCAGTCCTCGACCGCCTCGGGCCAGGAGCCGGCCTCGGCGGCGAGCCGGTCGAGCGCCGGCAGGCCGCCGAGCTCGCCGAACGGCGGCTCCACCATCTCCCGCGCGGCGCGTTCGATCGCGGCCGGGATCGCCGCCTCCAGCGCCGCCCGCTCGAGCCCGGCGGCGACGGTGAACATGTGGCCTTCGATCCGGAACGGCGGCTGGTCGGAATGGCGCGCCCGGGCCAGGTTCTCCAGCCGCGTCGCCTGCAGCTCCGCGAAGCCGGTGTCGGAGAGGTAGGCGAGCTCCTCGTCGTAGCCGGCGAGGACGACCGCGTGGCCGGGGAAGTGGGCCGAGTTGCCGTAGTGGTCGAGGTAGTAGAGGTCGGTCAGCAGCAGCACCGGGCGGCCGGCGTCGACCTCGGCCCGCGCCGCCTCCCAGGCGGCGTCGTCGGCCTCGAAGGTGCGCAGCTCCAGCGCCGCCCCGGTCAGCTCGCGGAAGCTCTCCTCGAGCACGGCGGTGCGTCCGTTGAACCAGCGGCTGGGCGAGATCCCGTCGATCGCCAGGTAGTAGAAGCCGGCGCCGGCGCCGAGCCCGAACGCCATCTCCTCGCTCAGCTCGACGCCGTGGAAGGCGAGCAGGTTGCGCAGCGCGGTCGAGCCGCAGTGGTGTCCGGGCGTGTGGACGTAGCCGGGTACCGAGGCCATGCCCGGATTCTGCCTCAGCGGCGCCATCGCGAGCCCGACCCTTATCCTGCGGCGCCGATGCAGGAGCTCGACCTGAAACTGCTGCGGGCGATGCGGACCCACTGGCACACGCCGGCCCTGGAGTCGATCGCGAGGGCGCTCGGCAAGGCCGGCAACAACGGCCTCGTCTGGGTCGTGCTCGGCGTCTGCCTGGCGATCGTCGACTGGGAACGGCACGAGGCCTGGCTGATCTGCGCCGCCCTCGGCCCGGTCGCGATCGTCCTCAACTACGGGATCAAGCTGCTGGTCAAACGCCCGCGGCCGGTGCTCGAGGGCCTGCCGCCGCTCGGCGGCGCCCCCAGCTCGCTCAGCTTCCCCTCCGCCCACGCGCTCTCCTCGTTCGCGGTGGCGACGGCGATGTTCCGCGTCGACCCGGCCACCGCGGGCGCCTTCGTCGTCGCCTTCGCGATCTCGATCTGCCGCCCCTACCTGGGGATGCACTACCCGTCCGACGTCCTCGCCGGCGCCCTCCTCGGCGTCGCCCTGGGCCTGATCGTCCCGCTCTCGCTGTGACCCGCCTGGGCAAAGCCGCCCCCGGACGCGGAGATGAGGGGCAATCCATATCTGATTCTCCTGCCCCTCATCGCAGCAGAGGAGGCTGCGCCATATGAAGGTCGGGATCGTCGGGCTGCCGAACGCCGGCAAGTCCACCCTCTTCAACGCGCTGACCAAGGGCGGCGCCCAGACCGGCGACTACCCGTTCACGACGATCGAGCCCAACGTCGCCGTCGCCCAGGTGCCCGACGAGCGGCTCGAGGCGGTCGCCGCGACCGTCGGCGCCAGCGAGCTGGTGCCGGCGACGATCGACTTCCACGACATCGCCGGCCTCGTCAAGGGGGCCTCCGAAGGCGAGGGCCTCGGCAACCAGTTCCTCGCCTCGATCCGCGAGACCGACGCGATCTGCCACGTCGTCCGCTGCCACCAGGACAGCGGCGTGCCCCACCCCGACGGCCGCGTCGACCCGCTGGCCGACATCGAGACGATCGAGACCGAGCTGATCCTCGCCGACTTCGAGCAGGTCGAGCGGCGGCTCGGCCGCGTCGGCAAGGGGGCGAAGTCCGGCGACAAGGAGGCGATCGCCGAGTTCGAGTGGCTGGAGGCGGTGCGCGAGGCGCTTGCCGCTGGCCGCCCGGCGCGGACGATCCCGGTTCCCCAGGCCGCCCCCGACGCCGCCCGCAACCTGCAGGCGCTGACCAGCAAGCCGATCCTCTACGTCGCCAACGTCGACGAGGGCGACGCCGAGGCACCGGCGGCGGTCGCCGCCCACGCGGCCGCCAACGACGCCGGCGTCGTCGCCGTCAGCGCCCGGATCGAGGGCGAGCTGGCCGAGCTCGAGCCCGAGGAAGCGGAGGAGATGCGCGAGTCCTACGGGGTCGAAGGGTCGGGCCTCGCCCGCCTCGTCCGCGCCGCCTACGACCTGCTCGAGCTGATCACCTTCTTCACCGCCGGCGAGGGCAAGGAGGCGGTGGCGCGGCCGCTGCACCGCGGCGCCACGGCGCTGGAAGCCGCCGCCACGATCCACACCGAGATCATGGAAGCCTTCGTCAAAGCCGAGGCGATCGGCTGGCAGCAGCTGGTCGAGTGCGGCGGCTACGTCGCCGCCCGCGAGAAGGGCCTGCTGCGGATCGAGGGCCGCGACTACGAAGTCCAGGACGGCGACGTGATCACGATCAAGGTCTGAAGGCGTGTCGAGTTTGTCCGGGCAGTCCCGACAAACTCGACACTCCCCTTAGAGTTCCCGCATGGAGGAACGGGCGCGGTACGTCGACGTCGCCGCCACGCGGGGGCACTACGAGAGCTTCTACGTCAAGGCCTGCGAGCCCGGCGGGGGGCGCGGGGTCTGGATCCGGCACACGGTCCACAAGCGGCCCGGGGCCGAGCCCAACGCCTCGATCTGGTTCTGCTTCTTCGCCCGCGCCGCGCCGGCGCCGCGGGCGACCAAGGTGACGGTCGCCGCCGCTGAGCTCTCGGTCCCGGCCGGCTCCTGGATCCGCGTCGCCGACGCCGAGATCGGGCCGGGGCGGGCCGAGGGGTCGGTCGACACCGAGGCGCTCAGCGCCGCCTGGTCGTTCACCTTCGAAGGCGACGACCGTCCCTGCAAGTACCTGCCGGCCGACTGGCTCTACGAGGCGCCGCTGCCGCGGACCAAGTTCGTCGCGCCGATGCCCGACGTCCGCTTCGAGGGCCGCCTGACGATCGACGACGAGCCGCTGGAGCTGACCGCCTGGCCGGGGATGATCGGCCACAACTGGGGGACCGAGCACGCCGAGCGCTGGATCTGGCTCGAGGGCACCGGCTTCCCCGACGCCCCCGGCACCTACTTCGACGCCGGCGCCGCCCGCGTCCGCCTCGGCTCCCGCGTCAGCCCCTGGATCCCCTCCGGGATGCTGATGCTCGACGGCGAGCCGCACCGGCTCGGCGGCCTCGGCGCGATCCGCCGCGCCCGGATCGAGGAGTCGCCGACCGTCTGCAGCTTCAGCCTCCCCGGCAAGGACCTGGTCGTCCACGGCCGCGTCTCCGCCCCCGAGAAGGACTTCGTCGGCTGGGTCTACGCCGACCCGGCCGGGCCCGAGCACAACACCGTCAACTGCTCGGTCGCCGACCTCGAACTGACCGTCGAACGGCCGGGCCGGCCGCCGCGCGAGCTGACGCTCGCCGCCGGCGCCGCCTACGAGCTCGGCATGCGCGAGACCGACCACGGGATCCCGATCCAGCCCTATCCCGACGGCTGAGGGCGGCGGGGGAGGGTGCCCGCCTCCGCCTCAGCCGATCTTCGGCATTTCGCGGGCGAGACGAACGGCGTTGATGGGGGCGAGGAATTCCCCGTCCTCGATCTGTCGCCGCGGCGAGCCGGATCTGTAGGTGACCGCTTCCAGGCCTTCGTAGAGGGCGCCGAGGCGGCCGACGGCGCAGCGCGCCAGCAGGTCGTGTTCGTTGTCGAGCGGCGTGCCGGCCGCGAGCCTCGCCGCGGTCTCCGACGCGAGCCGCGAGAGCGCCTCGGTTTGCATGCTCACCAGGGTCAGGTTGCGGTGGTGACAGCTGATCGCGCTCCAGCTCTCGCCCCTGCGGCCCACCTTGCCGGCACGCCGCCTTCCGCTGCCGGTGGGTTTCTGGGCGCGGCTCTGCTGGGTGCGGGTGAAGGCACCGGGGCTCCAGATCGCCCGCGTCCTCGAGCCTCCGTAGACCAGGTGCGATTTCGGCGCGGTTTCCCTGCCGGCCACTTTTGCCCGGGCGAGCGGTCGCAGGGTGTCTTCTTCCCAGGTGGGGCGGAACGAGGTGACCGCGTGCAGGAAGCGAGCGGCGCCGGTCCCTTCGTCGGTCGGGTCGAATTCCGCCGGCGCGCCGCGGGCGTCGAGGAGCGCGAAGACCGAGAAGCCGGGCGAGATCGGGCCGGGGACCGCCTCGGCCGCGAGCCCGCGCAGCACATCGAGCCCGGGCTTGGCGAGGTCGTCGAGCAGGAAGAGCCTCGTCTCTTCGGCCCCGTCCTCCGCCAAGGTGAAGTGGCGGCCGCCCCTCAACTCCAGGATCCGCTCCGCGGCGCTCGGTAGGTCCGGCCACTCGCCGCGCAGCTCGAGCTTGACCACGAAAGTGCCTCCCCAGGGGTGCAGAAAGCCCTCCGTCGAGACCTTGGTGTCATCGGCGTCCGCCGTGAACCGCAGCGGCGCCGCGGCGGTGCGGAGCGGTACCAGAGCGCGCCATGCCGAGTCCTTGCCGATGGCTTCGAGCCCCCACCAGCTCGACAAATACGATTCCCAGAACCGTTGCCCTTTGAGGGGCGGCCAGGGTGACGTCAGCGGGCCCTCCTGCGTCGCCCGAGGCTTCGCCGTCAGCTCGTAGTAGGCGGCGCGGCTCAGCGCTCCTGCCGTGGCGCGCGGCTCGGGCCTCATCCACCCCTGGTGCCAGAACACGCTCAGGTTCATCCTCTGCAGCTTCATCCCCCTGCCCCTATCATTAGCGGCGACTCGCATTTTCTCTGCTTTGGGATGACGTGACCGAAACAAGTCACCACATCTCGGTCCGCTGAAAGGGGACAACCGAGTGGAGTGTTACGCGGCTCCCTCGGGGAGCCGCTTCCCTTTGCGCGACTCACTGCGCGCCCTCGGCCGCGATCACGTCAGAACCTTTCGGCTCGACCTTCTCGCTCACCATTGGCATCGGCGTGCCGCCGCCCCTGAAGACGACCGTCAATGCGCCCTTCTCCTCGCCTTGGGCCAGGCCCTTCGCCAGCGCTCCCGCGGCGCCCCTGTTGACGTCCTCGTTGATCGCTTCGTTCAGCTCCTGGTCGAGCTCCACCCATCTGTATTCGATCTTCGGTGAGATCCAGGTCACCGCACGCTTGGCGTTCGGCGGCTGCAGCAGGAACCGTTTCTCCGCGGCCCCGTTCACATCAACGGAGAACGTTGGCCTGTCCAGCTTCAGCCGCTGCCGCTCGAGCTTGCGCAGGACCTCGATCGGACCGTCCTCTTCGCTCGGCACGCGGCGGGACCGCCACGTATTGCGCGCGACCACGACCACCAGGTAGACGGCCCCTCCGATCAGCATCGAGGCGATCCATAGCCAGACCAGTTCGAGGAAGCTGTATTCGTCCAGCAGATCGAGTCCGACCAGGTGGGCGCCGGTCAGGATCCCGATCGATCCCAGCACGGCGAGCACCCAGAACTCGCCCTCCTTGAAGGGGAACGGGAAGTCCTCGAGATCCCATTCCCCGCGGCCCAGGCGGAGGCGCCAGAGGAGGCTGACCGTGGTGAGGAGGAGGAAGCCCGGTAACAGCAGCAGCGAGGGGATCCCGAAGATCGTCAGCAACTCGGTTTCGCCCTCGACGCCGACCTTCGTCGTCTGGCTCGCGACCAGATCGAAATCGGCGCCACCCATGGTCGAGGGGAGGACGAAGACGAGCTGGTGTTCTCCCGGCTTGACCCGCGAGTCCGCTTCCGCTTCGAGCCGCAGGACCGAGGTTTCCCCCGGTTCGATCCGGACGTCGGTTTCGGCGCCCTTGAACACGATGAAACTCGGCGCGTTTTCGGTGTCGACCCGTTTCACCGTGAGCGTTTGGGCGGCCTTGTTCTTCACCAGCAGGTAGACGGGCTGGGTCTGGTCCGCTCGCAGCGTCGCCAGGCTCGCCTTGACTTCGACCGAGGCGATCTCATCGACGTCGAGCGCGGTGGGTGGCGTCAGCTCCACCGAGGCCGAGGCCGCGTCCCTGACGCCGCCACTCGTCTCGAAGGTCGCGAGCAGCGACAGGGGGGCCGGCGGCCGCGCCGAGCGCCAGGGGCGGAGAAGCACACGGTAGGTTCTCGTTTCACCTGCCTTCAGCGTGGCAATCCGCCCGGGGCGGACCACCCGCGCCGGCGAGGCGCCGGTCGCGACGGCCCTGACCCGGAGGTGCGAGACCTTCGAGCTGCCGGTATTGGTGACGAGGACGAAAGCGGTCGTCTCCCCGCTGGCGGCGAGTTCCACCTTCGGCGTGGCCGCCTTCAGCTCGACGTCCGCTGCGCTGGATGACTCCGGCGAGGCCAAGCCGAGCGCCAGCGCACCGGCACCCAGCATCGCCACGCAGCGGACTGGGAGTGCACAAATTGGTGAATAGCGACTGATCAGAGAACACTATCCGTCCAGTCGAGCGCCGTGGCCAACGGTGTCAGTGCTTGGGTACGACCTTCTCGAAGGTCATCCAGGTCGAGTAGCCGCCGAGCGCGACCTCGAGCTGTTCGCCGGTCACGGTCGAGACGCCGCCGGTGCCGAACAGCTTCGCTTCGATGATCCGCGGCGAGTACCCGGTCCGCGCGATCACGACCTTCTTCAGCCGCCCCTGCAGGTAGGCGCCGAGCCGCGAGCTGATCTCGGGGCCGCTGAACTTCAGCGTCCAGCTGTGCAGCGGGCAGTAGTAGTCGTAGGGGTCGGGGACGCCGACCAGGTAGGGGATCGGCGAGCCGAAGACGTTCTCGATGCTCTCGGTCTCGCCGCCCGAGCAGGCGGAGAAGAGGGTCTGGGCGATTTCGCCGCCGTACATCACGACCTGGCCCTTGGTCTGTTCGGCTGCCAGGTTGGTCCGCGCGTACTCGCTTTCCAGCCCTTTGTAGACCTGGCTGCGGGTGTCGGCGTAGAGGTCGAAGCCGTTGCCGTCGCGGCCGGCGGTGAGGGCGAAGGAGCGCGACGCCACCGCCTGCGCCTCGAGCTCGGCGAGCGGCCAGTAGGGCGGCGACTCGTTTGGGATCACGCCCTTGACGTACTGCTCGACGGTGAGCGCGTTGACGACGTTCAGCGAGCTGCCTTCCGGCACCGTCTCGAGGGCGCCGCGGAAGCGGCCGAGGCCGGCGATCTCGATCGTGCCGCTGCCGGCGGCGCGCAGGCGGCCGCCGCAGCGGGCGAGGCGTTTGCCGCCGGAGCTGCGCAGGACGATGTTGCCGCCGCTGCGGTGGGCCTCGTAGCTGCGCTGCGGGTCGAGCTGCGTGCGGCAGGCGCTGGTGGCGCCGCTGAAGCCGACGTCGCCGCTGGCGGTGCTGAGCAGGACCCGCACGACCGCCGGCTTGGTCAGCGTGCCGAGGCTGGTCCCCTTGTAGTAGTGGCCGAGGATGAAGCGGTAGCCCTTGCCGTGCTTGGCGTAGCCGTAGGCGCCGTAGGCGCTCATCCCGACCCCGTGGCCGAAGCCGCGGCCGTGGACGACCCAGCGCACGGCGGCGTCGGCGGGCGCGGCCAGGGTCAGCAGGGCGGCCATGGTGAGCAGGGCGAGGAGCCCGGCGCGGACGCTTTTCATCGCTTCCGGCATCTCTAAGGCAACAGATTCAACGGAATGGAGTAGCGGCCTGCACGCGCGACTGTTTACCCTGGCTGCACGGAGAGATACGAGGGAAGGACCGAGATGGCCACCGAGACTTTGCAGGCAACCGACCACAAGCTCCTCGCCGCCGGCGAGTGGCTGGAGACGGGCGAGTGGGACGAGGTGCGCAGCCCCTACGACGGCAGCGTCGTCGGCCGCGTCGCGCTCGGCGACGAGGCGCTCGTCGACCGCGCCGTGCGCGCCGCGCACGCGGCGTTCAAGACCGCTGACTTCCCCCAGTACAGGCGCGCCCAGGTGCTCGACCGCGCCGCCGAGATCGCCGCAGAGCGCCAGCAGGACCTGGCGCAGACGATCGCCGCCGAGGCGGGCAAGCCGCTGAAGACCGCCAGCGTGGAGGCCTCGCGCTGCGTCGACACGCTCACCTTCTCCGCCGTCGAGGCGCGCAAGCTGACCGGCGGCACGGTGCCGATGGAGGCGTCGGCCGGCGGCGTCGGCAAGCTCGGCGTGATGCTGCGCGTCCCCTACGGGGGCGTCGGCGCGAACAGCCCCTTCAACTTCCCGCACAACCAGGTCGCCCACAAGCTCGGGCCGGCGATCGCCGCCGGCAACGCGGTGGTGCTGAAGCCCGCCCACCAGACCCCGATCACGGCGCTGAAGCTGGCCCGGATCCTGCTCGACGCCGGCCTCCCCGAGGGCTGGCTCTCGGTCATCCCCGGCGGCGGCTCGACGGTCGGCAACGCGCTCGTCTCCCACGACCTGGTCAAGGCGGTCACCTTCACCGGCTCGGCCAAGGTCGGCTGGGGCATCCGCTCCTCGGTCCCCCACAAGAAGGTCAACCTCGAGCTCGGCTCCAACGCGCCGCTGATCGTCAACGAGGACGGCGACTGGGAGACGGCCGCCGACAAGGCCCAGATCCACGCCTTCGCCCACGCCGGCCAGGTCTGCATCTCGATCCAGCGGATCCTCGTCCACGAGGCCGTCGCCGACCGCTTCATCGAGCGCCTCGTCGCCAACGTCGAGAAGCTCGCGGTCGGCGACCCGCTCGACCCCGAGACCGACGTCGGCCCGCTGATCACGCCCGAGGACCGCGAGCGGGTCAAGTCCTGGATCGAGGAGGCGGTCGCGGCCGGGGCCGAGCTGCTGGCCGGCGGCGAGCTGGTCGACGAGGGCCGTTGCCTTGCTCCGACCCTGCTGAAGGCGGCGCCGAAAGACAGCAAGGTCTGGTGCGAGGAGGCCTTTGGGCCGGTGGCGACGATCCACACCTTCGCCTCCTTCGAGGAGGGCCTGGAGATGGCCAACGACTCCAAGTTCGGCCTCCAGGCCGGCGTCTTCACCCGCGACATCGGCCGCGGCATCGAGGCCGGCCGCACCCTCGAGTTCGGCGGCGTGATGGTCAACGAGGTCCCCTCCTACCGCGCCGACCAGATGCCCTACGGCGGCGTCAAGGACTCCGGCAACACCCGCGAGGGGCCGGCCTTCGCCGTCTACGAGCTGACCGAGGAGCGGTTCGTCACTTTGCAGGGCTGAGGTTGCGCCCGGGGGCGTGGGGCCACCGCGCCGGACACATCTCGCCTATGGCTCGATGTTGAGTGTCCGGCCCGGGCCACCGGA
>CAZHLT010000246.1:0-8291 GCA_964533285.1 uncultured Conexibacteraceae bacterium
GGCACCGACCTGGCTGCGCGCAGCCAGGTCGAGCTCGACGCGATCGCCGCGGAGCTGAACGGCCGTCCCCGCCAGACCTTGGGTTGGGCCACCCCGGCTGAGAAGATGGAGGAGCTGTTGCGTTGACTGCTTGAGGCGGCCGGGGTGAATGTCGCGAGCACCAAAAAGGGCCGCCCCCGGGGCGGCCCTCTTCGAAGCTCGTGCGCCGCTCGGTCAGGCGGCCTTGCTCTTGTAGTAGCTCGCGTTGATCTCCGCGAATTTGGCCCACTCGGCCGGCAGCTGGTCCTCGGCGAAGCAGGCGTCGACGGGGCAGGCCTCGACGCAGGCGTCGCAGTCGATGCACTCGTCCGGGTCGATGTAGAGCTGCTCTACCGAGTCGTAGTCGGGCTCGTCAGGCGTCGGGTGGATGCAGTCGACCGGGCATACCTCGACACACGAGTTGTCCTTCTGGCCGATGCATGGCTCGGCGATGACGTAGCTCATTCGATGAATTCTCCTGGATCGTTGTACCGGGAAGAGGCCGAAGCCCCCGCCAAGAGCGAGCGCCCATTTTAGGGATGTGGGGCCGCGGAGTGCCGCCTGGAGCGGAGTGCGGAGGCAGGATTGCGCGGGCGAGCTTGAGCGAAGGACGCGCGGTGGCACTAAGGTTCCGCTTCGTGTTCGGCGAGGGGGTCGCTTCGAGGCGGGTGGTGAGCCGCAACTGGCTGGTGCCGGCGCTGGTGCTCCTCGGCCTCAGCCTCTTCGCCACCGCGACGGCCAGCGGCGCCGACGATTCCCCGAGCGGGGAGCCGAGCCTCTCACCCAACTTGATCATCGTCCAGTGGACCCCGGACGCCGGCCACGGCGACAAGGTCGCGGCGCGAGACGACGCGGAAGTCAGCTTCCAGAGTGACCTCGGCGACAGGGAATTCCAGCTGGTCGAGGTCGAACCCGGGCAGGCGCCCGATGACGCGGTGCGGGCACTCGAATCCAACCCGGCGGTCGCGGTCGCCGAACGCGACCGCTACCTGACGCCGGACGGCGCTCCCAATGACCCGCTGTTCGGCCAGCAGTGGGGCGCGCGAAATCTGGGCATCGGGATCAAGGGCTTCGTCGGCGCAGTCGCCGGCGACGACATCGGCGCCCCCGCCGCCTGGGACCGCACCGTCGGCTCGCCCTCGGTCGTGATGGCGGACATCGACTCCGGCTACCGCTTCGGCGACGGCGACCTCGGGCCGGCGGCTTGGACGAACACGGAAGAGATCCCCGGCAACGGCCTCGATGACGACGCCAGCGGCTACGTCGACGACGTCCACGGCTACGACTTCGTCGGCGCCAGCTCCAGCTCGCCGACCAGCGACAACGATCCGACCGACGACAACCTCGTCAGCGGCGGCCACGGGCTGCACACTGCCGGGATCATGGGCGCCGCGGGGAACAACGGCGTCGGCATCTCGGGCGTGGCCCGGGTCGCGACGATCATGCCGCTGCGGGCCTGCGCCAACGAACCGGCGCTCGGCGAAACCCGCTGCCCCATCAGCTCGATCGTGGCGGCGATCAACTACGCCGGCGACAACGGGGCCCGGGTCGCGAACATGTCGCTTGGCGGCAACACCTTCCACCAGACCGAAGTCAACGCGATCGCCGCCCATCCCGAAACGCTCTTCGTCATCTCTGCCGGGAACGACGGCGGCGACAACGACGGCGGCGAAGCGGCTCCCAAGGGCCACCACTACCCCTGCGACTACCGGCCGACGGTCGACGCCTCGCCGGCGGTCCCGGGCGCGATCGACAACGTCGTCTGCGTCGCCGCGACCAACCAGGCCGACGGCCTCGCGAGCTTCTCGGACTGGGGCGCGACCTCGGTTGACCTCGGTGCCCCGGGAACCGAGATCCTCAGCACCTACCTGAGTAAAGACAACTGGGCGAGCGACGACTTCGAGGCAAACGACTTCGGGACGAGATGGTCGACCTACGGCGCTCCGGGGTATGGGCGCGCGGGCGTCGGCGACGGACCGCTGACCTCGTTCGGGATGACCGACACTCCGGGCAGCGCGGCCGAAGCCTTCCACACCTACGGGGTCGAATCGAAGACCGCCGTGCAGATCCCGGCGGGCATCGGACTCTGCCGGATCAAGGGGATGCGGTTCCTCAAGGGGAGCTCGGCGGTGTACGGCCTGATTCGCGACGGGAGCTTCGCGCCCGAGCTCGAATTCACCCCCAGCCAAACCGCCGGCAGCGCGATGGTCGCTTTCCAGACGGTGCCGATCCTCAACCTCGGCGGGCACTCGGTGAAGATGTTCTTCGAATACCGCGTCGGCTCCTCGCCAACCGCCGCGGACGGATTCTGGCTCGACGACCTCCACCTCGAATGCTTCGCGCCGCTGAGCGCGCCCCTGGCTTACGAATTCCTCTCAGGCACCTCGATGGCGGCGCCGCAGGTGACCGGCGCGGCGGCGCTGCTGTGGTCGCTGAAACCGTCGGCGAGCGTCACCGAAGTGCGCGAAGCGATCCTGGACAGCGTCGATCCGGTGGCCTCGCTGAGCGGGAAGACCGTCACCGGCGGGCGGCTCGACCTCGCCGCGGCGTTGGACGACCTGGTGCCGCCGGGGACCGAAACGGTGGCTCCGGAGACGGCGATCACGGCAGCGCCGGCGGGGGGCGAGAGCACGACCGCGAAATTCGAATTCACCCGCACCGACGCCGATGCCGGGAGCTTCGAGTGCAGCCTGGACGGGGGCGCTTTTACCCCGTGCTCGAGCCCCGACTCGTTCGTCGTCGGGCTCGGCGAACACAGCTTCCACGTCCGCGCCAAGAACGCCGCCGGCCTGGTCGACCCGACCCCGGCGGGGGCTCAGTGGATCGTGCTTCAGCCCCCGGGCCCGGTCGTCGACCCCAATCCCACCAGGGAACCGGAACCGACGCCAGAGCCGACCTGCAAGGTCCCGAAGCTAGCCGGATTGACCCTAGCCAGGGCGAAGGCGGCGCTGAAGGCGGGCGGCTGCAAACTCGGGAAGGTGACCAAGCCGAAGCCCAAGAAGGGCAAGAAGCTCGGGGCGCTGGTCGTCAAGTCGACGTCACCGGGAGCCGGCGCGAGCACGAGCGGGTCGGTCGCGCTGAAGCTCGGGCCGAAGCCGAACAAGCATCGCCATTAGCATCGCCCCATGCTTCTTCTGACGGGGGCGACCGGAAGCGTCGGCTCGCGGCTGCTGCCGCTGCTGCTGGAGAGCGGCCAGGAGGTGCGCTGCCTGGTGCGCGAGCCGCGGCGGCTGGGCCAGCACCGGGTCGACGTGCAGATCACGCTCGCCGACCTCGGCGACATGTCCGACCCGCGGCTGGTGCGGCAGGCGCTGCGCGGGGTCGACACCGTCGTCCACCTGGCGGCGACGATCCGCGACCAGCCGCCGAAGCGGATCGAGGAGCTGAACGGGCTGGCGACGGTGCGGCTGCTGCGGGCGGCCGAGCGCGAAGGGGTCGAGCGCTTCCACTTCTTCAGCGCCCTCGACGCCTTCGCCGCCCAGCGCACGCGCTTCTTCCGCGCCAAGTGGCTGGCCGAGCGGGCGGTGCTCTCCTCGCCGCTGCGGACGACGGTCTTCGCGCCCTCGATCGTCTACGACCACAGCGACCCCTGGATCACGCTGCTGCGCCGCTTCTCGTTCCTGCCGGTGCTGCCGGTCTCCGGCGACGGCCAGGCCGTCTTCCAGCCGATCTGGGCCGAGGACGTCGCCCGCTGCGTTGTCGCCACGCTGGCGATGCGGGGGCAGGAGCGGCCGCGCTACGAGCTGGCCGGGCCGCAGACGCTGAGCTACGACCAGATGTCGGACCTGGTCAGCCGCGCCGCCGGGCGGCCGCGGCCGCTGGTCCACCTGCCGCTGGGGCTGGTGCGGTCGGGGCTGATCGCGCTGCGCTCGCTGTTCGGCGAGTCGGTCTTCGCGACCTGGGAGGAGGCCGAGCTGATGGAGGTCTCGATGGTCAGCGAACGCGGCACGGCCGACGCCGAGGCGCTCGGCGTCGTGCCGCGGGCGATGGCGGACGTGCTCGGCTAAAGGCCGCGACCGCGGCGGCCGAACAAGAACCCGCCTGTAGTCGCCTGTAGTCGAGAGAAGGGAAGCCCGTGCCGCCGCGCCGTCTCGTCCTGCCGATCCCGCTACTGCTCATCGTCCTGCTGGCCTGGGGAGCGCCCTCCGCGCAGGCCTACCTCTTCTTCGCCAACTACAACGAAGACGCGATCGGCCGCGTCAACAGCGACGGCTCCAACATGCAGCCGCGCTGGCTGACGCAGATCCACGACCCGGTCGCGGTGGCGAGCGACGACAGCAACGTCTATTGGGCCAGCCACGAGGGCGAGGCCGCCGCCACGGTCGGCTCGGTCGGCTTCGACGGCGCCGGCTTCCGCGCCTCGATCTTCGTGGCGCCGATGGCGCCCGGCCAGCTCGCCGTCGGCGGCGGCCGCCTCTTCCTCACCGGCGACACGACGCTTCCCTGCGTCAAGATCGGGGACACCTACGAATCGCCCGACAACGCCGCCGTTCTGCAGATGGCGACGACCGCGGAAGGCGACGACATCGAGACGCTGGCCAACGGCTCCTGCATCAGCTTCGGCGGCGTCGCCGCCTCGCACGAATCGGCCTACTGGATCGACCAGGGCTACGAGGCCTGGGAAGGGGACGAGCTGCCGACGATCCACCAGAGCAGCGTCGACCGCTCCGTCTCGCAGATCGTCATCGGCTCCGCCCAGCTCGAAGAACCCGGCGGCCTCACCGCCGACGGGGAACATCTCTACTGGCAGGACAAGCACAGCATCGGCCGCGCCACGCTCAAGCCGGACGGATCGGTGGAAGCGGTCGATCGCGACTTCATCAGCGGCCTCCATGGCCCGGCCTACCCGACGGTCGACGGCCGCTACATCTACTGGGTCGAACTCGGACAGTACGAACTCGAGATCTACCGGGCCGACAAGCAGACCGGCGCCGGCATCCAGTCGCTGGTGAGTATCCCCAACACCGAAGACTTCTTCAGCGGCAACATCCCCTACGGGCTGACCGCGACCGAACCGGAAGTGCACGCCGCCCTCGACACCGAAGCGCTCGCCTTCGGCTCCCGCCAGGTCGGCGCCGGGCCGGGCCAGCCCCAGATCGTGCTCCTGAGCAGCAGCGGCGAGCTGCCGGTCTCCGCCTCCCAGGTCGAAGTGAGCGGGCCGGCGGCGACCGACTTCACGGTCGAGAACGGCTGCCAGCAGCAGGTGCCGACGCCCGCGGCCTGCGGCGTGGTGATCCGGTTCCAGCCGCACGCGCCGGGCAAACGGACGGCGACGCTGACGATCACCAACGACGCCGAGGAGAGCCCCTTCCACGTCGCCCTCAGCGGCGCCGGCCTCGGGCCCGCGATCGCGATCACGCCGACCAGCGCCGACTTCGGCTCGCAGGAGGTGAAGGCGGGGCCGACCGCATCCCAGGTCTTCACGATCGAAAATGTCGGCAACGAACCGATGCAGGTCGACGAAGCGGTGCTGAGCGACCCGGTCGACTTCGTCTTCGAGTCCGAACCGGAAGTCGACTGCGGCGAAGCGGCGATCGCCCCGGGCAAATCGTGCACGATCGAAGTCAGCTTCAACCCGGCCTCGCCGGGGGCGAAGTCGGCAACGCTGCAGGTCGGGGCCGACGCGCCGGCGGTGCCGGCGACGGCGACGGCGACCCTGAGCGGGACCGGGACCAAGCCCGGCCTGACGATCTCGCCGTCGGCGGTGAGCTTCCCGACCACCGGCGTCGGCGACGCCAGCGCGGCGCAAACGGTGACGATCTCCAACCCGGGCACGGCGCCGCTGGAAGTGAGCGGGGTCAGCGTCGTCGGCTCGACCGCGAACCAGTTCCAGGTCAGCTCCAGCTGCGCCGTCCTCGCGCCGGGGAGCTCGTGCGCGGCCGAAGTCAGCTTCGAGCCGACCGCGGTGGGGACGAAGCTCGCCTACCTGCAGGTGCTGACCAACTACTTCGGGACCAACGCCTCGACCAGCCTGCGCGGGACCGCGGTCTCGCCGGAAGCGTCGCTGACGCCGAGCGAGGCCGACTTCGGCTCGCGCAACCTCGGCAGCGGCGCCGGCGCGGTGACCACGTTCGCCTTCAAGAGCACCGGCAGCGAGGAGCTGGAAGTCGAAGGGGTCGAGATCGGCGGCGCCGACGCCGATCAGTTCACGCTCCTCGCCGGCGCCGACGAGTGCAGCGGGGCGCAGCTGGAAACCGGTGAGGAATGCACGGTCGGGGTCGTCTTCGACCCGGCGCAGATCGGTCCGCTCGCGGCGACGCTCGAAATCGACGACGACGTCTTCCCGGCGCCGCACACGGCGCTGCTGGAAGGCACCGGGACGGCGCCGCGGATCGCGCTGCGGCCGGAAGCGCTCGCCTGCCCGGCGCTGCTGCTCGGCGCCGGCGACCGTCAGCGCTTCGCGATCGGCAACCCCGGCAGCGGCCCGCTGACGGTCGGCTCGGTGAAGCTGAGCGGGCCGGGTGCGGCCGCCTACGCGGTCGACGCCGGCTCCTGCACGGCGACGCCGATCGCGGCCGGAGCCGCGGCCGGGTGCACGGTCACCGTCAGCTTCACTCCCGGCGCCTCCGGGGCGCTGCCGGCGACGCTGACGATCGCCTCCGACGCCGCCTCCGGTCCGACGACGGTGGCGCTGAGCGGCACCGGCTGCCCGCCGCTGAGCGCCGCGGCCAGCGCCCTGAAGCCGCCGCGGCCGTTCGCCTTCTCGGTCCGGGTCGAGACCAGCGGGCCGACCACGCTGGCGCTGAACGCGACGCTGCGCTACCGCGCCCACGGCAAGCCGCGCAGCGTCGCCCTCGGCGCCCGCAGCGTCGAGCCCGGCGGCAGCCTCGTCTTCGCCGTCCCGGCCAAGCTGCGCAAGCAGATCGAGCCGGGCCAGAGGGTCAACCTGCTGCTGCGGGGGAGCGGGGTGCCGCGCGGGGTGCCGGGCTGCGCGGCGCAGCCGGTCCTCGACCAGGCGCTGGCGGTCAAGGTCGGCGGCAAGCCGAAGAAGAAGGGCCACACCGGGCGGCGGCAGCGGTAGCGCTCCGACGCGGCGGCGGCCGTGTTGGCAGGCTTGAAGGGAACGACCGCGAAGGGAGCATCGGTGCTCCGCAGCAAGACAACGCGGATATTCGTGCTGGCGGCGGCTCTGCTGGCGCTGACGGCGGCCCCGGCGGGGGCGCTCAGCCTGGTGCCGCCGAAGCCCGACGTGCTGCTTGGCGTCAGCGATCGCGGCAGCGCCACCGAGTTCGGCGAATTCGTCGACCAGACCGGCAAGCACCCGGCGCTGCTGGAGACCTTCCATCCCTGGGGCAACAGCCTCAACGCCGCCTACGAACGCTGGCGGGAAACGGCGACGCGACCGATCCTCCACATCGCCAGCGCCGACGACCAGACGCTGGCCGAGCTGATCACGCCGCGGCAGATCGCGCTCGGCGGCGGCGACGACTACCTGCTGCAGGTCAACCGCTTCTTCGCCGACCACGGGCTGCCGGCCTACATCCGGCCGCTGGGCGAGCCGAACCGCTGCCTCAACGTCTGGGCGGCGATCAACTGCGACGGCAGCCGCAAGG
Organism: uncultured Conexibacteraceae bacterium; assembly: GCA_964533285.1. Classification (GTDB taxonomy): domain Bacteria; phylum Actinomycetota; class Thermoleophilia; order Solirubrobacterales; family 70-9; genus VAYN01. The sequence continues at coordinate 7,572 of CAZHLT010000246.1, forward strand.
ACGACGGCGAACACACGGCCTACTGGTACAAACAGGCCTTCCGCCGGATCGCGGCGATCGTCCGCGGCGGCCAGAGCCTGGAAGGGATCGACGCGACCCTGGCCGGGATCGGGCTGCCGCCGCTGACCCGGACCAAGGGGCCGAACCCGACCAGCCTGCCGCCGGCGCCGGTGAGCATCGTCTGGAGCGTGCTGCCGGGTGGCTCGCCGCGGGTCAAGGGCAACTTCCCCGGCAACTACTGGCCGGGCGCCCCCTGGGTCGACTGGGTCGGCACCGACTTCTACTCCGAATATCCCGTCTGGAAAGACCTCAACCGCTTCTACGCCGGCAAGCAGTGGCTGCGCAAGCCGGTCTCGATCACCGAGTGGGCGGTCTCCGGCGAAGACGAACCGCGCTTCGTCAAGCGCCTCGTCGCCTGGACCGTGAAGCGGGCGCGGGTGCGGATGCTCGTCTACTACAACGGCTTCGGCCTGCCCTCCGACAACCCCTACGACCTCGCCCACTACCCGCGCACCGCCAACACCCTGCGCAAGAAGATCCGCCGCGCCAACTTCCTCCCCTACGCCGACTGGAACGCCGGCCTCTTCGGCCCCCTCCCCCCGAAGGAAAAGACCCCGAAGTAGCCGAGACCGGCGAACGCCCCGGTACCGGTCGAGCGTTGTATACCGCGGGGGGTGAAACGGGGGGGGGCCGGTCCCGGCACACGCCCCGGCCGCGGCG
>CAZHLT010000247.1:0-6143 GCA_964533285.1 uncultured Conexibacteraceae bacterium
ACCGATAGTCGCCGAGCGCGGTTGACACCGTCCGATTGCCCTGAGAGCTTGCCGGTGTTGAAACTCTGACCAACATGAGGCTGGCTACTCGGCGAGTCTGTCCGCAATTCCTCAATACAAGAAGGAGAAAAACGTGAAGCAAATACGCAAGCGGCTCACGTACGCCAACGTGGTGTCGTCGCTCGCGCTCTTCCTCGTGCTCACCGGCGCCACCGCCCTCGCGGCGACGCAGCTGGCAAAGAACAGCGTCGGTACGAAGCAGCTGAAGAACAATGCTGTGACCTCGGCGAAGATCAAGAAGGAAGCGGTCACCGGCGCCAAGATCAAGAACGGGACCATCAACGGCTCGAAGATCGATGTCGGCTCGCTCGGCACGGTGCCCTCGGCGACCAAAGCGACCACCGCGACGAAAGCTGACAACGCGGCCAACGCCGATGCGCTTGGTGGCCAGTCGGCGTCCGCCTATCAGCCCCGCACCCAGTGGGCGGTCGTGAAAAGTGACGGCACGATCCTGTCTCAGTCGGGGGGCATCACGATGGTCAGCCACAACGTCAACGGCGGCAACTACCTTGACTTCGGCCAGAGCATCGTCGGCAAGTCGATCATCACCTCGGCGCGTTACCTCGACCCCAACGCCGGCAGCAATGGCGCGGTGGTAACCGCTCAGCCGTGCTCCGGTGCGTTGACCACGTTCCCGTGCCTCGTCTCGGGAACCACGGGCAATCCCGATGTGGCGTTCGTCCTGACCGCCGACTCCGAAGGGACGGGGGGACCCTTCGGGTTCTCGATCCTGATCACGCCGTAGACCGGTTCGCTCGGCACGCCGGGCGAGGTCAGGTCTAGACCGACCGCGGGGGCCGGGTGGCGTGCCGGCTCCCGCGGTTTGCGTTGCGGGCCGGGCGACTCAGGACCATCTTGCGGACCTCGTCGGGGCCGTCGGCGAGGCGAAGCATGCGGCTGAAGCGCCAGGGGGCGGCGAGGGGTAACGTCGGTCATGCCGAGGGCGGCGGATGGCCACTCGGACGGATCAGCGAACCCGGAGGCTGTGGCCAAAGCCCGGACAATGGTTCCCCGGGTTCATAAACATCTAAACCCCTCATAGCGATCGCACCGCAATCGCTATCTACACCAAATTTCTTGGTATAGACAAAGGCTTCCAGATCGCTAAGGATGCGTCGGCCTCCGGTGCCGGCCGGGCGCATACAAATCACGCTTGTAGATCGCGATCGCGGGAGGCAACGGATGTCAGGTGGTGGCTTTGGCGACGGTATACGGCGCTGCGTCCCGCTTGCGGTGGCAGCGCTGTTCACTTCTCTCTTGGTCTGGGTCGGCGTTGCCATCGCAGCGCCGGGGGGCCCGAAGCCCGACTCAGATCGGGTGCCGACCGTTGAGCTTTCGGCGCCTCCCACTGACCGCGGGGTCGAGCTGAAGTCCCTGCGCACGGCCACGTCCGAGACCTACAAGCTCTCCGACGGCTCGCGCGAAACGCGGATCTACCAGGCCCCCGTCAACTACCGCGACGACCAGGGCGATTGGCAGCCGATCGAAGAATGGCTGAGGGAAACGCCGAGTGGCGCAGTCGTCAATGGGGAAAACAGCTTCGACCTGCGCCTGCCCGAGGATCTCCGGGCCGCGCCCGTGCGTGTCTCGCTCGCGGGCGCCTGGGTCTCTGAGCGCCCCCTCGGCATCGACACCGAACCGGCAGAGCTCAAGGACGGGAGCGCGACCTACGAGGGACAGGGCTCCGGCCCCAGCTTTGCCTTCAGCGGCCTCGCCGGCGGCCTCAAGGAGGACATCGAGTTGCCGGGCCCCGCGACTCCCGACACCTTCCACTTCGAGCTCGCCGCCTCCAGCGACCTCACGCCATCGCTCGCAGAAGATGGCTCGATCGAGTTTCAGGACCGTGACGGCAAGGTGATCGCGGTGATGCCGGCCCCGGTGATGAGTGACAGCGCTCCGGCACCCCAGATCTCCCATGCCGTCCACTACACGCTGGCGCCGGCAGCGGCGGGCAGTTGGCATTTGACGGTCGAAGCCAGCCGGGCATGGCTCTCGGCACCCGAGCGGACCTGGCCGGTTCGCATCGACCCGACGATCACGACCCTGAAACCGACGCTCGACTGCGTCTACTCGGGGACGACGACCTCGGAAGGGTCGCGCTCTTGCGGCGCCTCCGGCTGGCCCTACCTCGGCGGCCTCTACAAACCGACCACGACGAGCGATGAATGGAACCGCTCGGCGATCCGCTTCGACCTCAGCTCGATCCCCAAAGAAGCCTCGATCACCGCGGCCACCGTCGGCCTGCACGCACCGATGGCAGCCTCCCATACCGCAGGGGTCGAGCTGCGCAAGGCGACGCGGGGATGGACGAACGCGCTGAACTGGACGCACGCCACTGCGAGCACGCTGTGGTCCAACGCAGGTGGGGACTACAGCTCGGCTGGCGCCGAAGTATTGACTGCCACGCGCGGGAGCGGCTCGGGCTGGTGGTACTTCTCCGAAGGTCTGACCCCGATCGCGCGGGAATGGCTGGCGATGCCGTCATCTAACGCCGGCTTCATCCTCAAACTCGTGGACGACCACAACCGCGAATGCAGTGGCTCCTCCTGCACTCAGCGCTACGCGATCTTCGACAGCTCCGCGGCCAGCGAAGCCAATCGGCCCTACCTCGCGGTCACCTATGTTCCCCCGGCCAAACCCGACAGCAAGGTCTCCTCGCCTCAGCCCGGCGCCCGTTCGGCCAAGCGCTTCAAGCTGGCGGCCGCTTGGACGCACTCCGGCGTCACTGGCGTCACCTTCCAATACCGCGGCCTCGAAGGCTGGACGAACATCCCCGCAGCTAAGGTCGTCGACGCCAGCGGCAACGGTGTGAGTTGGCCGGTCGCGGTGCCCGAAGGCGCCCACGAAAGCCCGCCGGTCTACTGGAACGCGGTCGAAGGCAGCATCAACAAGTCCTCCAAGAACGTCCGCGCGGTCCTCGTCGGCTCGCCCAGCGCCGAGGGCTATACGCCCGGAGTCCAGGTCCAGCTGAACCGCGACCTCGGCGGCCTCAAGGACGCGACGGCGTCGGTCGGGCCGGGCAGCGTCGACCTGCTCACCGGCAACCTCAATGTGACTCGCACCGACGTCGTGATCCCCGGCTTCGGCTCGGCGCTCGAATTCAGCCGCAGCGCCAACTCGCGCGAAGCCAATAGCGAAGAATTTGGGCTGCTTGGCCCGGGCTGGACGCCCGGCGCGCCGGTCGAAGAAGCCGGCGGCTCGGCCTGGAGCGCGATCCGCGAAGAAACCTTCACCGAAGAATGGGAAGAAGAAACCGTCGCCTACCACTACGCGCTCCTGAAGACGATCGAAGGTGAGGAAATCGCGGTCGAAAAGCTCGGCTCGGGCTACGTGATGCCGCCCGAGATGACCGGGTGGACCTTGGTCGCGGAAGGCGGCAAGCTGGTCCTCTCCGAACCGGGGGGCAATCGGACGACCTTCGAAAGCATCGGCGGAGGCTCCGAATACGTGCCGGTCTCCGTCACCCAGACCGGCGGCCCGGGAAACAAGACGCAGATGGTCTTCAAACTCGTGGGTGGACACAAGCAGTTGCAGCTCGTGATCGCGCCGGCTCCCCAGGGCCTGGAATGCCCGCCTAGCGAAGTGTCGCTGGAACGGGTCGGCTGCCACGCGCTGAAGCTCAGCTACCTGCCGGCGTCGACCTGGGGGGCGAGCCTCGGTGCCAGCGAACGCCTGGCCGCGATCACCTACTACGCGGCGACGAGCGCGACCACGATGGGCCACTGGGACGTCGCCGCCTACAGTTACAGCGGCGCCGAAGGCCGCCTCAGCGCGGAGTGGGACCCGCGGATATCCCCGAGCCTCAAAGAGAGCTACAGCTACTGGCCCGGCGGGCAGCTCAAGACGATTACGCCCCCGGGTCAGGAACCGTGGACGATGGAGTACGGCAGCGCCGAAGGCGAGAAAGCCAACGGGCGGCTGATCGCGGTCAAGCGGGCGAGCCTCCTCGCGAGCCCCACGACCGCGCAGACGACCATCGCCTACAACGTGCCGTTGAGTACCGGGGAAGGCGGTCCCTATGGAATGAGCCCCACCGCGGTCGCCGAATGGGGGCAGACCGACCCGCCCCAGGACGCGACGGCGATCTTCCCGCCCGATCAGGTGCCGGCGAGCCCACCGAGCTCCTACTCGCGCGCGACCGTCTACTACATGGACGCCGAAGGGCAGCTTGTCAACACCGCGACTCCGTCGGGGGCGGGCACCTCGGCACCCTCGATCGCCACCGCCGAAGCCGATCAGTTCGGCAACGTCGTGCGTGAGCTGACGCCGCGAAACCGGCTCACCGTCCTCGCCGCCGGCAGTGAAGCCAAACGCGTCGAACTCACTAAAGCCCTCGCCACCAAGCGGATCTACTCCGCCGATGGGACCGAGCTGCTCGAAGAATGGGGGCCGCAGCATCAGGTGCGCCTGGAATCGGGCGCCACGGCGCAGGCGCGGCTCTACCGCGTCCTCGAGTACGACCAGAACCCGCCCGGCGGCGTCGTGCCGAGCCCCGACCCCCACCTGCTGACCGAAGAAACGACTGGTGCTCTCGTCGGCGGCAGCCTGCTCGACCAGCGCACGACCCAGACGAAATACGACTGGACCCTGCGCAAGCCGGTGGAGACGATCACCGACGCGGGGTCCGGGCACTTGAACATCAGGTCGGTGGTGGCCTACGACGAATCCAGCGGCCTCCCGGTCGAACAGCGCCAGCCTTCCAACCCCGAAGGCGGCAAAGCGGGAACCACCAAGACGATCTACTACAAGGCCGGTGGGTCGGGCGAATGCGAAGGCTCGTCCCGCTACGCCAACCTGCCCTGCGAGATCACGCCGGCCGCCCAGGCCAGCGGCACGGGCCGCCCCGAACTCCTCGTCAAGAAGTTCGTCGCCTACAACACCCTCGGCCAGCCGACTGAAGTCGTGGAAAGCCCCGGCGGCGGCGAAGCGAACATCCGCAAGACGCTCATCACCTACGACGCCGCCGGCCGGGCGCTGACGAGCAAGATCGAAGGCGGGGGCGTCGCGGTCCCCAAGACCAAGACCAACTACGACGAAGCCACGGGTGCCCCGACGAGCCAGGAACTTGTCTGCGAAACCGGCTGCGCCGGCTTCGACAGCCAGGCCACGACCACCACCTACGACGCCCTCGGCCGCGTCGTCAAATACGAAGACGCCGACGGCGGGATAGCCGAAACGACCTACGACCTCGACGGCCGCCCGCTCACCGCCTCCGACGACAAGGGCTCCCAGACGCTCACCTACGACGCCACCTCGGGCCTGCTGGTCAAACTCGAAGACTCCGCCGCCGGCACCTTCACCGCCGCCTATGACGCCGACGGCAACCTGACCCAGCGCACCCTGCCCAACGGCATCACCGCCACCACCACCTACAACGAGGTCGACGAGCCGATGTCCCTCGCCTACACGAAGGCGAGCTCCTGCGGGGAAAGCTGCACCTGGCTCGCCGAAACGCTCGAACGCTCGATCAACGGCCAGATCGCCTCGATCAACGGCACCCTGGTCAGCGACGCCTACTCCTACGACAAGGCCGGGCGGCTGGTCGAAGCCCGGGAAACCCCGACCGGCGGCGGCTGCACGACCCGCGCCTACAAATACGACCTCGACTCCAACCGCGAATCGTTGAGCACCCGCGCACCAGGGGTCGGCGGCGTCTGCGTCACCAGCGGCGGCAGCGAACAGAAATACAAATACGACGCCGCCGACCGCCTCGAAGGCGAAGGTATCGTCTACGACAGCTGGGGCCGGATCACCACCCTGCCCGCCTCCTACGCCGGCGGCAAAGCGTTGACGACCGAATACTTCTCAACCGACATGGTCGCCAAACAAGAACAGAACGGCGTCACGAACACCTACCAGCTGGACGCCAGCCAGCGCCAGCGCCAGCGCGTGCAGGGCGGCGGCCTGGAAGGGGTCGAAGTCTTCCATTACGACGGCGCCGGCGACTCGCCAGCCTGGACCCAGCGGGGCTCGGCCTGGACGCGGAGCATCGTCGGCATCGGCGGCGAACTGTCCGCCACCCAGGAAAGCGGCTCGGGGATCACCTTCCAGCTGACCAACCTGCACGGCGACGTGGTCGCGAC
>CAZHLT010000248.1:0-3025 GCA_964533285.1 uncultured Conexibacteraceae bacterium
CCGCGCCTACAAGGTCAACCTGATCCCCTACAACCCGACCGGCGCCTACGACGGCTCCTCGCCGGAGCGGATCGAGCGCTTCCGCGCGATCCTCGCCGAGCACCGCCTCGCCGCCACCGTCCGCCTCACCCGCGGCCGCGACATCGACGCCGCCTGCGGCCAGCTCGCCGCCACCGCCGCCTGACCCACCATCGCGTGGTTACTTTGTCCGCGTAGAACGGACAAAAGAACCACGCGTTGGGAGAGGGAGCCCGATCGCGCTTCCGTGGTTACATTTTCCGCCCAGGTCGGACCAAGGAACCACGACATCGGGGTAGCGGAAGAAATCTGGCTGGGGAGCCCGGTATGATCGCGGCGATGGCCACGCACGATACGACGGCGCCGCTCGAGCGCCCACCGCAGATGTCCCCCAACCCGGTCCGCCGGGTGGCGGAGGACCTCGCCGCCGAGTGGCGGGGGAGGGGGAAGTTCCCGCCGGGGCCGGGCGACTTCAGCGTCGCCCGCACCCACCAGATCGCCCACGACCCGCTGCCGATCCTGCTCGCCGCCTACGAAGAGTACGGCCCGATCTTCAGCATGCGGCTGCTGCACACGCGGGTCATCTTCATGCTCGGCCCCGAGGCCAACCACTTCATCACCGTCGGCCACCCGGAGAACTTCCACTGGCGCGAGTCGAGCTTCGGCGACCTGATCCCGCTGCTCGGCGACGGCCTGCTGACCGTCGACGACGAGTTCCACGACCGCGCCCGGGCGATCATGATGCCCGCCTTCCACCGCGAACAGATCGCCGCCGCGACGGCGGCGATGGCGGTCGAGGCGGAGGCGGCGATCGCCGCCCTGCGGCCCGGCGAGGTGGTCGACGTCTACGACTGGATGCGCAACCTGGCGATGCGGATCGCGATGCGGGCGCTGCTCGGGCTCGACCCCGACGAGGCCGGCAAGGGCGCCGCCGCGGCCGTGCACTTCGAGCGCGCGCTCGGCTTCTACGGGATCGACTTCGCCCTGCGGCTGCTGCGCGGGCCGGGCTCGCCCTGGCGCAAGATGGTCGCCTCGCGCCGGATCCTCGACGAGATCGTCTTCGCCGAGATCGCCCGCCGCCGGGCCGACCCCGACCCCGACCGCCACGACATCCTCAGCCTCCTGGTCGGCGCTCGCGGCGAGGGCGGCGAGGCCTTCAGCGACCGCGAGGTCCGCGACCAGGTGATGACGCTGATGTTCGCCGGCCACGACACCTCGACCTCGACCCTGACCTTCATGCTGCACGAGCTGGCCCGTCACCCCGACGTCCTCGCCCGCCTGCTCTCCGAGCAGGACCGGGTCCTCGGCGGCGCCGTGCCGACGCCGGAGCAGCTCGAGCGCGAGCTTCCCTACCTCGACATGGTCCTCGACGAGGTCCTGCGCCTCTACCCGCCGGCTTGGATCGGCCCCCGCCGCGCCGTCCGCGACTTCGAGTTCGGCGGTTGCACCGTGCCCCGCGGCGCCTACGTCAACTACAGCTCCTGGGCCAGCCACCGCATCCCCGAGGTCTTCCCCGAGCCCGAGGCCTTCATCCCCGAGCGCTTCACCCGCGAGCGCAAGGCGGCGCTGCCCCGCGGCGCCTACGTCCCCTTCGGCGGCGGCCAGCGGATCTGCATCGGTAAGCGCTTCGGTCAGACCGAGGTGAAGCTGGTGGCGACGATGCTGCTGCAGCGCCTGCGCTGCGACGCCCTCCCCGGCCGCACGATGACCGTCCGCCAGATGCCGACCCTCTCGCCCAAGGGCGGCCTGCCGATGCGCATCCTCGCCCGCGAGGAGCCGGTGTCGCCCGCCTCGCCCTAGACTCGGCCTCCTTGCGCGCGCTGGTCATCTCCGACACCCACTTCGGGGCCTGGACGGGACGCGACCTGCTGGCCGAGGAGCTCTTCCTCGAGCGGTTGGCGCCGGCGCTCGACGGCATCGACGAGCTGATCTTCCTCGGCGACCTCTTCGACTTCCTCTTCGGCTCGGTCGAGGACGCGGTCGACGCCGCCGGCGGGCTGCTCGACCTGAACGACGAGAAGCTGGCCGGCGGCCGCCTCGTCTTCCACGCCGGCAACCACGACCACCACCTGGTCCATCGCGACGAGGAGGACCGGCTGGAGGCGAAGCTGGCCGAGGGGGCGGCGGCAGAGGGTCCCGCGCGGCCGGGCCCGAGCTTCTTCCGCGCCTTCTTGGAGCGGCGGCTGCCGCGGGTCGAGGTCGAGATCGCCTACCCGACGTATCGTTTCGCCGGCGTCCTCTGCACCCACGGCCACTACCTCGACCCGCACGCGCGGATGGGCGGCTCGCGCGCCGACCGGTTGCTGACCCGCACCCTCTGGGCGATCGCCGCCGGCGGCCCGGAGGAGCCGAAGTGCATCGAGGACTACGAGTCGGTGACGACGCTGCTGACCGAGTGGCTCTACATCGCCGCCCAGATGCCGCACGGCACCCACGCCCAGCAGAACGTCTTCCGCGCCGCCCAGCGCGCCAGCCGCGTCGCCTACACGCTGGCCGCTCCGGTCCGCGGCGTCAGGCGGCTCGAGGCGCGGCTGCGGGAGAGCGCCGGCGCCCGCAACGGGCAGATGCCCAGCGAGGAGCACTTCGACGCGGTCGTCCGCGCCGAGGCCGAGCGGCAGGCGCGCGAGCAGCCGGTCGCCGGCCCCGCCTGGACGGCGCCGCTCTACCCGGAGCCGACCGTGATCTCGCGCAGCGACCCCTCCGAGCACGCGCTCGAAGCCTTCGCCCAGGTGGTCGAGAACCTCGGCTGGGGGGAGGAGGCGGAGACGATCGTCTTCGCCCACACCCACCAGCCGCTCGCCGACGTGCGCTGCCGCGGCGGCAGCGCGACCAAGTACTGGAACACCGGCTCCTGGATCTACGAGCCCGACCTCGGCTCGCGCCAGGCCTACGCCGGCTACCTGCGCTACGCCTGGCCCGGCACCGCGGTCGTGATCGACTCCGAGGAGCCGGAGCCGCGGCTGCTCGAGCTGCTCGCCGACCTCAACCCGCTGAACGGCGGCCCCGG
>CAZHLT010000249.1:0-7831 GCA_964533285.1 uncultured Conexibacteraceae bacterium
GCCCTCGGCGCCGACCTGGGCGGTGTCGATGCCGACGTCGCCGGTTGCCTTCGCGTCGAGCGGTTTCTTTTTCGCGCCCATGATCGCTTTCAGGCTCGGGTAGCGCGGCTCGTTGATCGCGTCGCCGACGCTGATCACGGCGGGCAGCTCGACCTCGACCGTGTCGTAGCCGTACTCGGCCTGGCGCTCGCAGCGCAGCTTGCCGTCAGCGACGTCGATCTTGATCACCTGGGTCAGTGAGGGCATCTTCAGGTGGTCGGCGACGACGGCGCCGATCGTGTAGCACTCGCCGTCATCGGACTGCTGGCCGAGCAGCACCAGGTCGGGGCTCTCGGACTCGAGCACCTTGGCCAACGCGTAGCCGGTGGCGCAGACGTCGGAGCCGGCGAGGGCGTCGTCGGCGAGGTGGACCGAGCGGTCGGCGCCGAGGGCGACGGCCTTGTGCAGGGCGCGGACGGCGGAGTCCGGGCCCATCGTCACCGCGACGACTTCCTCGACCGGGATCGCTCCACCCTCCTTGATCTGCATCGCCGCCTCGAGGGCGTGGGTGTCAAAGGGATTGAGGTTTTTCTCGCCGCTGCGGTCCAAACGCATGGTGCCGGGGTCGATGCGCTTCTGCACCGCCGCGTCCGGGACCTCCTTGACGAGGACGCAGATCTTCAAGTTGAAGCCTCCTTGGGGATGATTCTCAGGTCTTCGCGGGCGGGGGTTTGCGCCTCGCTGGCCCGCTGCGGGCGGGGATCTTATCGGTTGTCGGCCAGTCGTTGACTGACGAGTCAATCAGGAATATACCCCGAATGACGGACGTATGCACCGATCCGTGTAGAAGAAGGCTAGTCGCCCTGCTGGTGCCGCTCGCCGGCGGCGGCGCGGATGTAGTCGACGATCTCGTCGGTGCCGGCGCCGGGGGTGAAGACCTCGGCGACGCCGAGCTTCTTCAGCTCCGGGATGTCGTCGGCCGGGATCGTGCCGCCGACGGTGATGACGACGTCATCGACGCCCTGCTCGTGCAGCAGCTCGACCACCCGGGGGACGAGGGTCATGTGCGCCCCGGAGAGGATCGAGAGGCCGACCGCGTCGGCGTCCTCCTGGATCACCGTCTCGGCGATCTGCTCCGGCGTCTGGTGCAGGCCGGTGTAGATCACCTCCATGCCGGCGTCGCGCAGGGCGCGGGCGATGATCTTGGCGCCCCGGTCGTGGCCGTCGAGGCCGGGCTTGGCGACGACGACGCGGATCTTGCGTGCGGTTGCTGCCTCCATCCGGCAGGAAAGCCTATTCGGTTGCGCGCCGAGACGGCCCCGGCAGGCGGCCTTCGGTCGAGAGCCAGGAGCCGGCGAGGATCGCCAGCAGCCCGAGGAAGGCGCCGGGGCCGGGGTCCTCGCCGAGGAAGACGACGCCGAGGGCGACGGCGATCACCGGGTTGACGTAGGTCACGACCAGCGCCCGGCCGGGGCCCGCTTCCTCGACCAGCATCGCCATCAGCACCAGCGCCGCCGCGGTGCAAAGCAGGCCGAGGACGACGACGGCGACGACGGCGCCGCCGCTGACCTCGGCTCCCGGCAGCCCCGCCGCCAGCGGCGGCGCCAGCAGCACGGCGGCGATCGCCAGGCTGGCGCCCATCGAGGCGACCGGGTCGAGGTCGCCGAGGCGGTGCTTGAGGATCGTCGCGCCGACTGCGTAGGCGCAGGCGGCGAGAAGGATCGCGGCGACCCCGAGCAGCTCGCCGCCGCCGGCCTCGACGTGGACGCCGACCAGCGCGGCGACCCCGGCGAGGCCGACCAGCAGGCCGGCGAGGCGGGCGCCGGTCAGCCGTTCCTCGGGTTCGAAGCGCAGCGCCAGCAGCGCCGCGACCAGCGGCGCGGTGGCGATCACGATCGCCGTGGTCGAGGACGCGACCTTCGTCTCGCCGGCGGCGATCAGCGGGAACGGCACCGCGATCTCGACCACGGCGAAGATCGCCAGCCAGCGCCAGCGACCGGCCAGCGAGCCGAGGCTGCCGGCGCGGCGGGCGAGGACGAGCAGCGCCAGCGCCCCGAGCGCGACCCGCAGGCCGGCGATCGCGAACGGCGACATGCCGCCTTCGATCGCGATCTTGATCAACAGGTAGGGGACGCCCCAGATCAGCGAGACGGCCGCGAACAGGATCCAGGCGCGAGTGGTCATCGGCGGCGAGCCTAGACGGCCGATCCGCCGCCCGGGCCCAGTCGGACAAGGCGCCGCATCGCGTCTCCGACATCGACCACCCTCTGGTGTGGTCGATGTCGGAGACGCGGTCGAAGCCCGCCGACCCCGCTCCCAGCGCGCGAACCCGTGGTTCCATTGTCCGACCTGTAAGGACAAAGGAAACACGGGATGCGGAGACCGGCCCGCCCCCTAACGCGTGGTTCCTTTGTCCGGAGGTTCCGGACAAAGGAACCACGCCTCTCGGGGCGGGTCTTACGCCCCACCGGGCGCGCCGCCTTCCGATTTGCGGCGATCCGGCGTGGTCGGTGTGCCGCTCTACGGAAGTCGGTCCGCTCGCCGCGTTGAAAGCTGAGCGACGACAACGGCCTGCGGGCCGAAATGCCAGATCTAGATCTGCGGGAGGAATCCAGATGCGCAAGGCTCTTGAAATCGGCGGGGCGATCGCGGCGGTGGTGCTGATCGCGTTCGGCATCGCGGCGGTGATCATGGGCGCCAACGGCGACTCGACCGTCAAGGACAGCATCAGCCAGGAAGAAATCGTCGGCACCCCGGACATGTCGCCGGACGCGATCAAGGAGGAGGTGGACGAATCGGGGCTTGCCGCGAAGATCGGCGACCTGCCGAGCTGCGACGTCGCCGAAAAGGCGATCGACAGCGGCGATCGCGCCCGCTGCTTTGCCCAGTACCTGCGGATCCACACGCTGCTGGCGACCGGCGGCTACACCTACTCGCAGATGGGCCAGTTCGAAGCGAAGCCGGGGACGCCGAAGTCCGAGCTCTCCCCGGGTGGCGGCACCAGCAACGAAGAATTCGCGGCGACCGACCCGGAAACCGGCGGCCCGGCATCGAACGGCCCCCGCGAAATCTGGGTCACCGCGACGGCGCTCTCGACCGCGCTCAACGCCAGCTACATGGCGAACCAGCTGGCGATCTTCGGCGTCGTCGTCGGCGTCGCCCTGCTGCTGATCGGTATCGGGTTCGCGGTGCTGGTCGCGACCGGGGCGGTGCGGGACCCCAACAGCGCCCTGCGCATCTTCCGGCGCGGCTCCGCCGCCGCCTGACCGCGGCGCCCTCCCCGGTCGCCCTAACTGCGGCCGGGGAGGCGTCGCGGCGCCGCCTTGCGGCGGGCGGCGACGCGGGAGGCGCCGAAGCCGGCGACAGTAGCCAGCAGCGTCACCGCAACCGCGACGAGGCGGCGGCCGAGGCGCTCGAAGCGCAGCGTCTGCCAGCCCTCCTCCTTGGCGATCGCCGCCAGCGGCGGGTCCGGGTTGACCGCGACCGGGTTGCCGACCGCGCGCAGCATCGGCAGGTCCGAGAGCGAGTCCGAGTAGGCGTAGGAGGCGGTGAGGTCGATCTCGTGGGCGGCGGCGAACATCTCCATCGCCTCGACCTTGCCGGGCCCGTAGACGAAGGGACCGTCGAGGCGGCCGGTGAACTCGCCCTCGGCGTCGACCTCGTAGCGGGTGCCGATACCGCCCTCCATCCCCAGCACCGCCGCCAGCGCCTCGACCACGTCGTGACCGGCGGCGCTGACGATGAAGGTCGGGCGGCCGGCGTCCTGGTGGGCGTAGACCTCGGCCAGCATCTGCGGGTAGACGCGCGGCAGGATCGCCGCCATCACCTCCGGCTGCATCCGCGCGATCGTCACCGCCGGCACGCCGCGAATCAGCTCGCGGGCGACCCGCAGCACCTCGCCGGTGCGCTCGTCGGTCGTCCCCCGCAGGCGGTAGCGCAGGTGCTCGACGCCCCAGCTCGCCAGCTGGCGCCGGCTGACGATCCCCTGCCGGGTCGCGACGCGGGCGAACTGCATCCCGCTCGACCCCGCCATCAGGGTCTTGTCCAGGTCGAACAAGGCAGCCGCACGACTCATTCACGTCCCCCGAACGGCTCCGAAAACCAAGCAGGTCGGGGGACGCAGGAAGCGAGGTGAGGGGAGCGCACTACCAGTGCGTGACCCGATCCGAGCGACCGAGGACCCCGAGATGCGCCGGTTTGCAGGAGCCGCGCTATTGCGCGGCCACCTCCAGCACGATCGCGTCGCCCTGACCGCCGCCCGAGCAGATCGCGGCGACGCCGAGGCCGCCGCCGCGGCGGCCGAGCTCGTGGACGACGGCGCCGACGATGCGGGCGCCGGAGGCGCCGATCGGGTGCCCGAAGGCGATCGCGCCGCCGTTGACGTTGACCTTCTCCTCGTCGATGCCGAGGATCCGCATCGAGCCGATCACGACCGAGGCGAAGGCCTCGTTGATCTCCCAGAGGTCGACGTCGGCGGGCGTCTTGCCGATCTTCTCCAGCGCCTTCAGCGCCGCGTTGCCCGGGGTGCGGGCGAGGTAGGCGAAGTCGTCGGCGACGGTCGCGTAGGAGACGACCTTGGCCAGCGGCGTCTTGCCCTGCGCCGCCGCCCACTCCTCGGAGGCGACGACGATCGCGCCGGCGCCGTCGTTGACGCCCGGGGCGTTGCCGGCGGTGTGGGTCGCGCCCTCGCCGCCGACCGCCTTCAGCTTCGCGAGGACCTCGAGCGTGGTCTCCGGGCGCGGCGCCTCGTCGACCTCGACCAGCGTCTCGCCCTTGCGCGACTTGACGGTGACGGGGACGATCTCCTCGGCGATGCGGCCGGCCTCGGTCGCCTCGCCGGCGAGGCGCTGGCTGCGCTCGGCGAATTTGTCCATGTCGGCGCGGGTGATCTCGAGCTCGTTGGAGACCTTGCTCGCCTCGTTGATCATCTGCTGGCCGGTGAAGGGGTTGGTGAGCCCGTCGTGGGTCATCGCGTCGAGCGCCTGGACGTCGCCCATCCGGAAGCCGAAGCGGGCGTTCGGCAGCAGATAGGGAGCCTGGCTCATCGACTCCATGCCGCCGGTGACCGCGATTTCGAGGTCGCCGGCGCGGATCGCCTGGTCGGCGATGCCGAGCGTGCGCATGCCCGAGGCGCAGACCTTGTTGACGGTTTCCGAGGGGACCTCCTTCGGGATCCCGCCCTTGATCTGGGCCTGGCGCGAGGGGATCTGGCCCTGGCCGGCCTGCAGCACCTGGCCGAAGACGACCTGCTGGACCTGGTCGGGAGCGACGCCGGAGCGGTCGAGCGCGGCCTCGATCGCGGTGCCGCCAAGCTCGGTCGCATCGAGCGGCGAGAGCGCCCCGCCCATCTTGCCGACTGGCGTGCGCGCGGTTCCGAGGATCACTGAGCTGGCCATCTACTCCCTTTCTTCTGCGATTTGGTCCGGTCGGCCCTGCCGAGGCCAGGCCCCGGCCGGTGACGATACCTGCATAGACTCGCGACGGTGAACGTCGAGGTCCGTGACGAAGAGCTGCTGGGCGCCGGCGCGGCGCTGGTCGTCGCCGGCCTGCACGAGGGCGAGGAGGTGCCGGCGGCGCTGGCCGACGCACCGGGCGCGGCGGCGGCCAAGGGCGGCTTCAAGACCCTCTCCCCCGTCTTCCCCGCCACCGGGCCGCGGGTGCTGCTGGTCGGCCTCGGCGAGCGCGGCAAGCTCGACGCCGAGCGGCTGCGCGTGCTCGCGGCTCTGGCGGCGCAGGAGGCGCGGCGGCTCGGGCTGACGACGCTGGCCTGGCTGCCGCCCGACTCGCTGGCCGCCGCGCGGGCGGTCGAGGGGGTCGTCACCGGCACCGTCCTCGGCGCCTACCGCTTCGACCGCTTCCACCGCGACGACCCCGACGAGCCGGCCACCGAGATCGAGTCGCTGACGCTGCTGGCGCCGGCCGAGCTGAGCGGCGCCGCGCGGGCGGCGCGGATCTGCGCCGAGGCCCAGAACCGGGCTCGCCGCCGTCTCCCAGGGCAGCGTCGAGGGACCGCGGCTGATCGTCCTCCGCTACTCCGGCGGCGGCGACGGGCCGACCCTCGGCCTGATCGGCAAGGGCGTCACCTTCGACACCGGCGGCATCTCGCTGAAGCCCGGCGCGTCGATGAACGAGATGAAGTTCGACATGTCGGGCGGCGCCGCGGTGCTCGAGGCGGTGGCGGCGATCGCCGAGCTCGGCCTCGCGATCGACCTCGTCGCCGTCGTCCCGGCGACCGAGAACATGCCCTCGGGGACCGCGATCAAGCCCGGCGACGTGATCACCCAATACAACGGCAAGACGGTCGAGGTCAACAACACCGACGCCGAGGGGCGGCTGATCCTCGCCGACGCGCTCGCCTACGCGATCGAGCTCGGCGCCGAGCGCCTGGTCGACGTCGCGACCCTGACCGGTGCCGTCCTGATCGCCCTCGGCTCGACCTACGCCGCCGTCGTCGGCAACGACGACGAGCTGGTCGGCGAGCTGATCGAGGCGGGGGCGGAGACCGGCGAGCTGACCTGGCGGCTGCCGCTGCACGACGAGTACCGGGAGATGATGAAGGGCACCGTCGCCGACCTCTCCAACCTGGCGAGCAAGCGCGAGGCGGGGACGATCACCGCCGCCTGCTTCCTCGAGGAATTCGTCGACGAGACGCCCTGGGCGCACGTCGACATCGCCGGCACCGCCTGGGACGTCGGCCGCGCCTACACCGGCAAGGAGGCGAGCGGCTACGGCGTCCGCCTGCTCGTCGACCTGGCGCGGCGCCTGGCCGGCTGAGCGCGTCCCGTTCACGTCAACCGCCGAGGATCATGCAGGTCGAGACGCCGTGGGCGAGCAGCTTGCCGTCGCCGGCCGCGGTCAGCCGCGCCTCCGCCGTCGCCTGCTTGCGGCCGCGGTAGAGGACGGTCGCCTCGCAGAGGACGCGGCCGCTGTCGCGGGTCAGCGGCCGCACGAACTTGGCCTCGAGCCCGAGCGAGGTGTAGCCGACGCCGGCGGGCAGCGTGGTGTGGACGGCGCAGCCGAGCGCCGAGTCGAGCAGGGTCGCCGCGTAGCCGCCGTGGACGACGCCGATCGGGTTGTAGTGCTCCTCGCCCGGTTCGCCCTCGAAGACGACCCGCCCCTCCTCCAGCTCGACCGGGCGCAGGCGCATCGTCACCGCGATCGGCGGCGGCGGCACGGCGCCGGTGACGACCGCGGTCATGTACTCGAGGCCGCTCATCTCCGCCCCGGCCGCCGCGGTCGCGACCGGGTCCTGCCAGACCAGGGTGCGGCTGCGCGAGCCCTCGGGGCTGGCGGCGGCGAAGGCCGCCGCGACCTCGGCCGCGGTCCCCTCGCCGGCGAGGACGACGCTGCCGTCGCTCAACGCGCGACCCGCCGCGCCGCGGGCGCCTCGCGCTCCAGCTGCCGGCGGTGGGCCGGGTAGAGCAGGTCCGCGGTGATCTCGGCCTGGCTGATCGCGATGCGAGGAGCCTTGCCCCGGTTGCCGTGCCTGTGCCTCTGAATCAGCCTCATCTCGATCGCCTCCGATCGGATCTCGGTCTCGGTTGCGTGATGCAACCAACGTTGGGCGCGAGCCTAGCGCAGTCAGTTGCTTGATGCAACCACCATGTGCGAAGATCGCGTGATGCTGCGCAACGACTACCCCGGCCAGATCTGCTCGGTGGCGAAGTCGCTGGAGGTGATCGGCGAGCGCTGGTCGCTGCTGATCGTGCGCGACGTGATGAACGGCAACCGCCGCTTCGGCGAGCTGCAGCGCTCGCTCGGGGTCGCCCGCAACGTGCTCTCGGCGCGCCTGCAGCGGCTGGTCGACGAGGGCATCCTCGAACGGCGCGCCTACCAGGAAAGCCCGCCCCGC
>CAZHLT010000250.1:0-6295 GCA_964533285.1 uncultured Conexibacteraceae bacterium
CTCGGCGGCGCCGGGGGCGATCGCCGCCGCGTACTCGCGGGCGACCGCCAGCGCCTCCTCGTCGGAGCCGATCCGGTGCGCGGCGGGCGCCGTCGCGACCGCGCTCATGCGGCCGCCCCCGCGAGGCGCTCGCGCCGCACCGCGGCGCCGGGGTGGCGCTTGTTCAGCAGCGGCCCGCTCTTGCCGTCGGCGAGCTTCTCGCGCAGCGTCCCCGGCGCGTACTCGCGCTGCATCAGCCCGCGCTCCTGCAGCACCGGGGCGACGCCGTCGATGAAGTCGGCGAAGGACCCCGGCGTCGTGTGGTACATCAGGTTGATCCCGTCGACGCCGGCGTCGGCCCAGACCTGGAGCTGGTCGGCGACCTGCTCGGGGGCGCCGACGATCCGCAGGTCGACGATGTAGCGGAGCAGATCGCCGAAGCGCCAGCTCTTGTCGGGGGCCGACTCGACCAGGCCGCGGACGACGCCCTGCACGTTGGCCTCGCTGAGGTCGCCGACCGGGGCGTCGAGGTCGACCTCGCTGAGGTCGATGCCGAGGTTGCCGGCCATGTGGGCGGCGTAGCCCTCGTCGGCGGCGTACTCGTCGACCTCGCGCTGCTTCTCCAACGCCTCCTCCTCGCTGCCGCCGACGATCACGCTCAGCCCCTGGAAGAAGAGGATGTCGCCCGGCTCGCGGCCGAAGCGGCGGGCGCGCTCGCGCACGTCGGCGATCTGCGTCTCCGCCCCCAGCGGCGTCCGCGAGGCGATGAAGATCGCCTCCGCGTTGCGGGCGGCGAACTCGCGGCCGCGCTCGGAGGAGCCGGCCTGGAACAGCACCGGCGTGCGCTGCGGTGAGGGCTCGGAGAGGTGCGGGCCGGGGACGTCGGGGTAGAAGGGCCCGCTGTGGTCGACGTCGTGGATCTTCGCCGGGTCGGCGTAGACGCCGCGCTCGCGGTCGCGGACGACGGCGTCGTCCTCCCAGCTGCCCTCGAGCAGCTTGTAGAGGACCTCGACGTACTCCTCGGCGCGGGCGTAGCGCTCGTCGTGGGCGGGCAGGCCGCCGAAGCCGAGGTTGCGGCCGGCGTCCTCCAGGTAGGAGGTGACGATGTTCCAGGCGACGCGGCCGTCGGTCAGGTGGTCGAGGGTCGAGATCCGCCGCGCGAAGTTGAACGGCTGCTCCTGCAGGACCGAGTGGGTGAAGGCGAAGCCGAGGTCCTCGGTGACGCTGGCCATCGCCGGGATCAGCAGCGAGGGGTCGTTGACCGGGATCTGCAGGCCCTCGCGGACGGCGACGTCGCGGCTGCCGCGGTAGCTGTCGTAGGTGCCGACGACGTCGGCGAGGAAGAGCGCGTCGAACTTGCCGCGCTCCAGCAGCCGGGCCAGCTCGACCCAGGGGTCGAGGCTGTGGTACTCGACCTGGCGGGTGTCGGGCCGCACCCACTGGCCGTGGTGGATGTGGGAGACGCAGTTCATGCTGAAAGCGTTGAAGCGAAGCCGGCTCATGCCGCCACCTCCTTGAGGCGCTCGGTTGGCTGCGGCGGTCGCTCGAGCGCCGGGAGCGAGGCGACCAGCTTCTGGGTGTAGGGGTGCTGCGGGCGGATCAGGACGTCGTCGGCGCCGCCCTGCTCGACCACGCGGCCGTCGCACATGACGAGCACCCGGTCGGAGATGTGGTGGATGACGCCGAGGTCGTGGGAGATGAAGAGGTAGGAGACGCCGAGCTCGGACTGCAGGTCGGCGAGCAGGTCGAGGACCTGCGCCTGGATCGAGACGTCGAGCGCCGAGACCGGCTCGTCGCAGACGATCACCCGCGGCTGCGGCGCCAGCGCCCGGGCGATCGCGACCCGTTGGCGCTGGCCGCCGGAGAGCTGCAGCGGCCGCCGCTTCAGGTGGACCGCCTCGAGCCCGACCAGCTCCAGCAGCTCGACCATGCGCTGCCGCCGGGCGCCGCCGGCGTACTCGCCGCCGAGCGCGTCGAGCAGGATCTGCTCGACGTTCCAGCGCGGGTCGAAGGAGCTGAGCGGGTCCTGGTAGATGACCGAGATGTCGCGCCGCCGGCGCCGCCGGCTGCGCTCGGGCAGCGCCGACCAGCCCTCGCCGGCGAGGGTCACCTCGCCGCCGTCGGGGTCGAGCAGGGCCAGCGCCAGCCGCGCCGTCGTCGTCTTCCCCGAGCCCGACTCGCCGACGATCCCCAGCGTCTCGCCCTGCCCCAGGCTGAAGGAGACGTCGTCGACGACGGTGCGCTCGAAGCCGTCGGGGCCGCGGAAGCGCTTGACCAGCTCGCTTGCCGCCAGCACCGGCCGCTCCTCGCGGGCGAAGCGCTCGCCGGCGCCGAGCGGCGCCCGCCGGGTCACCGGGGAGAGCCGCCGGCCGCGCGAGTCGGCGGAGGGGATCGCCTCGATCAGCGCCCGCGTGTAGGGGTGCTCGGGCTGGGCGAAGAGGCGCTCGGCCGGGGCGTACTCGAGGATCTCGCCGCCCGCCATCACCGCGACTGTGTCGGCCAGCCGCGAGACGACGGCGAGGTCGTGGCTGATCAGGATCAGCGCCTTGCCGCGGGCCTTGGCCGCCTCCAGCTGGTCCAGCACCTGCGCCTGCACGGTCATGTCGAGCGCCGTCGTCGGCTCGTCGGCGATGATCAGCTCCGGGTCCATCGCGATCGCCGAGGCGATCAGCGCCCGCTGGCGCAGGCCGCCGGAGAGCTCGTAGGGGCGCTGCTCGGCCCGCACCTCGGGCTCCGGCACGCCGACCAGCTCGAGCAGCTCCAGCACCCGCCGCCGCCGCGCCTGGCGCGAGCCCCAGTCGTGCAGCCGCAGCGCCTCGTCGATCTCCTTGCCGACCGGCCGCAGCTGGTCGAGCGAGACCAGCGCGTCCTGGAGGATGAAGCCGACCTTGCGGCCGCGGATCGAGCGCCAGCGGCGGTCGGAGAGGGAGAGCAGGCTCTCGCCGTCGAGCTCGAGCCGGTCGGCGCTGACCCGCGAGCCCTCGCCGGTCAGCCCGACCAGGGTGCGGGCGCTGACGCTCTTGCCCGAGCCGGACTCGCCGACGATCGCCAGGCACTCGCCCGGCGCCAGCGAGAAGGAGGCGCCGTGGACGACCTCCTGCTCGCCGAAGGCGACCCGCAGGTTCTCGACCCGCAGCAGGTCGCGCTCGGGGTCGTGCGGCACCGGCGCCGCGGTGGGCGGGACTGGACTGGGCGTCTTCATCGGGAGATCCCTCCTTCGAGGCGTTGTTGGATGTGGCGACCGAGGGTGGTCAGGGCGAGCGAGAAGAGGACGATCACGAGCCCCGGCATCACCTCCAGCCACCAGGCCTGGGTGATGTAGGTGCGGCCGGCGTTGAGCAGGGCGCCCCACTCGGGCGAGGGCGGCGGCACGCCGAGGCCGAGGAAGGCGATGCCCGAGGCCCAGACGATCGACTGGCCGACGCCGAGCGTGAACATCACGACCAGCGGCCGCATCGCGTTGGGGAAGATGTGCCGCCGCACGATCGAGCCGTAGGGATGCCCGAGCGCTCGCGCGGCCTCGACGTATCCGGAGCCGCGCACGGCGAGGACCTGGCCGCGCACCATCCGCGCGTAGCCGGGCGCCGTGCCGATCCCGACGGCGAGGATCTCGGTTGCCGCGCTGGGGCCGAAGACGGCGACGAAGAGCAGCGCCAGCAGCAGCACCGGGAAGGCGAACATCACCTCGAGGCCGCGGCTGACGACGCCGTCGACCCAGCGCTTGCCGAGCCCGGCGGCGACGCCGAGGCCGATCGCCAGCACCATGCTGACCGCGGTCGCCCCGATCCCGATCAGGAGCGATTGGCGGGCGCCGTAGATGACGCGCGCGTAGAGGTCGCGCCCGGACTGGTCGGTGCCGAAGACGTGGGCGAAGGAGGGCGGCTGCAGGGTCGCCCCGAGGTCGACCGCGTAGGGGTCCTTGCCGGTCAGCAGGGCGGGGAAGATCGCCGCCAGCAGGAGGAAGGCGACCAGCGCCGCGGCCAGGGCCACGCCGGGCCGCAGCCCCCGCAGCCAGGTCGGCAGCGAGAGGCCGCGGCCCACCGCGGTCGGGTTGGGGGTGGAGGAGAGGCTGCTCATCTAGCCACGCAGCCTCGGGTCGATGACGGCATAGGCGAGGTCGACGAGGATGTTCGCGACCACGTAGACGAAGGCGACGAGCATCACCACGCCGGAGACCAGCGGCACGTCGCGGGCGGTCGCGGCGGTGACGATCATGTTGCCGATCCCGGGCCGGGCGAAGACCGTCTCGACGATCACGGCGCCGGAGATCAGCGCCCCCAGCGCCCAGCCGGAGAGGGTCACCGCCGGCAGCACCGCGTGGCGCAGGACGTGGCGCAGGCGGACCTGGAAGTCGCCCATCCCGCGCGCCCGGGCGGAGGTGACGAAGGGCTGCTCGAGCACCTTCTCGAACTCGTCGCGGGTGACCTGGCCGAGGAAGCCGGCGAGCGGGATCGCCAGGGTCAGCGCCGGCAGCACCAACCCGACCGCGCCGGTCCCGCCCTGGACCGGGAAGACCTGCAGTTCGATCGCGAAGACGACCAGCAGGATCACCCCGAGCCAGTAGTAGGGGAGGCCGGCGGCGAAGATCTCCCAGCCCGAGCCGGCGGCCGAGACCAGCCTTCGTCGTCGCGAGGTGAAGAGGATCGTCGCCAGGGCGATCACCCAGGCGAGGACCAGCGCGGTCACGGTCAGCACCAGGGTCGGGCCGACCTGCTCGGCGATGATGTCCAGCACCGGCAGGTGCTGCTGGTAGGAGGTGCCGAGGTCGCCGTGGACGAGGCCGCCGAGGTAGTCGAGGTACTGCTGCATGATCGGCTGGTCGAAGCCGTACTGCGCTTCGATCGGCGCCAGCTGCGCGTCGCTGTAGGTCTGCTGCTGGCCGCTCTGCTGGTTGAGGATCAGCTGCGCCCGGTTGCCGGGCAGCAGCGACTGGACGAAGAAGGTGAACGTCGCCGCCGCCCAGAGGACGAAGAGGGCGCCGAGCAGGCGGGCGCCGATCCGCTTCGCGAACCGCCGCTGACGGGCGGCCGCGCTCGCCGGCGCCCCGGCCGGCGGCGAAGGCTCCTGCCGCAGGCCGGGGGCGCCCAGCGCCGTCGGGGTTTCGGCGACGCTGCTCACTTGGCGAAGTAGGCGTCCGCGAAGACCGGCTCGCCCTGGGAGGCCTCCAGCCACACGTCCTGGAGGTCGTTGTCGATCGCCAGCGAGGTTTCCTGGACCCAGACCCCGACCGTCGCCGCTTGCTCGGTGGTGACGATCTTCTGCGCCGCGTAGTAGCTCTCCTGCTGGACCTTCGGGTCGAAGGAGGAGTTGCCCTTGGCGATCAGGTCGACCAGGTGCTGGTCGTTGTAGAAGGAGTAGTTGTTGCCGTTCGGTTCATCGGGGTCGTTCCACGGCCGCCAGACGATGTACATCACCGCCGGCGTCGGGCTCGTCCAGTAGCCGATCGTCGCGTCGTAGGCGTCGGGGGTGGAGAACTGGCCGCTGAAGTACTGGGTCAGCGTCACCGGCTTCAGCTCGACGTCGAATCCCGCTTCCTTCCACTGCGCCTGCAGGTTCTGCAGCGCGGTGACGCCTTCGGGGGTGACCAGGGCGCCGGTGATGTAGACGAACTTGACCTTCAGCTCCTGGCCGTCTTTGACGCGGATGCCGTCGGAGTTGGTCTGCGTCCAGCCCGCCTGGTCGAGCAGCTGCCCCGCCTTCTCGGGGTCGTAGGGGAAGCTGTCGTTCAGCGACTTGTCGTAGTCGGGCGTCGAGGGGCTGAGGGCGCCGTTGCCGTTGTAGGGGACCTTGCCCTGGAAGGCGCTGGCGACCGCGCCCTCGCGGTCGGCCGCGTAGGCGAACGCCTTGCGCACGTCGACGTCGGAGAAGACGCCCTGGGCGGTGTTGAGCGAGATCTGCATCGGCCGCCCGGGGGTGATGTACTGCTGCACCTGGTACTGGCTCGGGGCCGAGGCCCACTCGGTGGCGGGCACGTCGTAGATCACGTCCGACTGCCCGGTGGTCAGCGAGCCCCAGCGGGTGGTCGGGTCGGAGACGAAGCTCCAGACGATCTTGTCGACGTAGGCCGGCCCGTCGTGCAGGGCGTTGGCCGGCGCCGAGTTGTAGTCCGGGTTGCGGACGAAGGTGACGTTCTGGCCGTGGGTCCAGCTCTGGACGATGAACGGGCCGCTGCCGACCGGGTCGTTGCAGATCGCTTCCGCGCCCTGGGCGATCGTCTTCGGCGAGAGGATCCCGAAGTAGCCCTGGGAGATGACCGAGAGCAGCGGCGCGTAGGGCTTGCTCAGGGTCAGCACGAAGGTGTCCGGGCCGGTCGCCT
>CAZHLT010000251.1:0-8842 GCA_964533285.1 uncultured Conexibacteraceae bacterium
GGTGCTGCGGCGGGCGCTGAACGACCCCGAGCGGGGGATCGCGGCGCCGCCGCCGGTCGCCGACGCCGCCCTGGCGATGCTCGCCGAGCGCTCCGGCGGCGACGCCCGGGTCGCGCTCTCGGCCCTGGAGCGGGCGGTCGAGCGCGCCGGCGGCGCCGCGGTCGACGTCGCCGCGATCGAGGACGCGCTGCAGCGCAAGGCGCTCGACTACGACCGCCAGGGCGACCGCCACTACGACTTCGTCTCGGCCTGGATCAAGGCCACCCGCGGCTCCGACGTCGACGCCTCCCTCTACTACCTGGCGGTGATGCTGGAGGGCGGCGAGGACCCGCGCTTCATCGCCCGCCGGATGGTCATCCTCGCCTCCGAGGACATCGGCAATGCCGACCCGCAGGCGCTGCTGGTCGCCGACGCCGCCGCCCGCGCCGTCGACCGCGTCGGCCTGCCCGAGTGCGCGCTGAACCTCGCCCAGGCGAGCGTCCATCTGGCGCTGGCGCCGAAGTCCAACGCCTCCTACAAGGCGCTCGCCGCCGCCCGCGCCGAGGTCCGCGCCAATGGCGCCAAGACGCCGCCCGACTACCTGCGCGACGCCCACTACCCGGGCGCCGCCGAGCTCGGCCGCGGCAGCGGCTACCGCTACGCCCACGACGAGCCGGGCGGCGTCGCCGACCAGCAGCTGCTGCCCGACGGCCTCGCCGACCGCCGCTTCTACGAGCCGACCGACCGCGGCCAGGAGGCCGAGCTCGGCCACCGCCTCGAACAGCTGCGCCGCCGCCTCGGCAAGTCGTGAACGGCAGCGCAACTTCACTGGAAAGGGTGTGTTTCTAGGGTCGGCTTTCCAAGCTAGAGCCAGGGAGAGCCGACAACTCCGGCCGGGGGCCTGGACTGGGGGTTCCCGGCCGGGGATTTACACAGGGGGGAGAGGGCGCCGAGAAGACTGGGCTCGGCGCCCTCTTAACGTCCGCGTCCTTAACGTCCGCATCCGCATCCTCATGACCTTTGTAACCCACAGGGTTACAAAGGTCATGAGGTCAGCGGGGTTGCGGGGCGCCAGCGCGTATCGTCTCCGGCATGAGTGAGAACGGGGGCGACGCCGACGGCAAGCGGTTGCGGCTCGGCGGCATGGCGCTGCGCAACGGGCTGCTGATCCACGGGCCGACCCACTGGGCCGCCGCCGTGCGCGCCGCCGACGGCGGCATCGAGGTCGCCTCGGCGCGCAAGCCGGAGCTGGCCCCGGGCCTGGTCGCCAAGGCGCCGGGCCTGCGCGGCCCGGTGAAACTGGCGGAGGCGGTCGCGGTGCTGCCGCTGGCGCGGCTGCGGCTGCGCTCGGCGCGGATGCCGTTCGAGGACTGGCGCGTGCTTGGCGCGGTCGCGGCGACGCTGGCCCTGACCGGGCTGGTGCGGCGGCGGTTGGCGCCGGGGGCGCTGCGCGAGGGCCTGGTCCAGGCGATCGGCGCGGTGCCGGCGCTGGTGGCGCTGATGGACCGCGACCTCGCCGCCTACCACGGCGTCGAGCACAAGGCGATCGCCGCCCACGAGCAGGGGATCGCCGACGTCGCCGGGGTGCCGAAAGAGCACGACCGCTGCGGCTCCAACCTGATCGTGCCGATGATGTTGCTCTCGGCCGGCGGCACCGTCTTGCTCGAGCGCCTGGTCGAGGAGCCGAGCAGCGCCCTGCGCGCCGGCGTCGGCCTCGGCGGCGCCTCGCTCGCGGTCGAGATGTTCGCCTGGTCGGACCGCCACCACGGCGAGCCCCTGGCCGAGGCCTTCCACACCCCCGGCCGCGAGATCCAGCGCCACTGGGCGACCAAGGAGCCGACGCCCGAACAGCTCGAGGTCGGGATGGCGGCGATGGCGGAGATCCTCCGGGTCGAGGCTGGCGACGGCGGCGAGGACCCGCTGCCGCCGGCCGCATAGACTGCGCCCCGTGTTCGGAAGGATCGACCACATCGGAGTCGCCGTCGAGGACGTCGACGCGGCGATCGAGCTCTACGAGAAGAGCTTCGCGATGGAGCTCGTCCATCGCGAGACGGTGACCGAGCAGGGCGTCGACGCGATCCTGCTCGACGTCGGCGACGGCCACGTCGAGCTGCTGGCGCCGCTCGGCCCCGATACCCCGGTCGGCAAGTACCTGACCAAGAACGGGCCCGGCCTGCACCACGTCGCCTACGCCGTCGACGACATCGACGCCGCCCTGGAGCGGATCGCCGCCGCCGGGATCAAGCTGATCGACAGCCAGCCGCGGATCGGGATCCGCGGCAGCAGGGTCGCCTTCCTCCACCCCCGCTCGACCGGCGGGGTGCTGACCGAGATCGTCGAACCAGCGGGAGGGCATTGATGGCAGAAGCGCAGCGGGTCGAGATCGGCTTCGAGGGCGGCCAGGTGATCTCCGCCCGCCTCGCCGACGAGGACCTCAAGGACCTTCGCAAGCAGCTCGAGAAGGGCGGCTGGCACGACCTCCACACCGAGGACGGCGTCATCGCCCTCTACCTCGGCAAGGTCGCCTTCCTGCGGATCGAGTCCGGCTCGCACCGGGTCGGCTTCGGCAGCGACTGAGCGCGGCGCGATGAAGCTGCGGCCCCAGCACCTCGTCGCCGGGGCCTTGGCGGGCGCGCTGACGGCGGCGCTGTGGTGGCGCCGCAACCCCTCCGCCTGCCCCTA
Organism: uncultured Conexibacteraceae bacterium; assembly: GCA_964533285.1. Taxonomy (GTDB): domain Bacteria; phylum Actinomycetota; class Thermoleophilia; order Solirubrobacterales; family 70-9; genus VAYN01. Next base: position 2,662 of record CAZHLT010000251.1, read on the forward strand.
CAGCCAGCGCTTCTGGGTGCAGGCCCCGCACCCGATCATCAGCCGCGAGCGGCTGCGCTCGGTGCTGCGCCCCGCGCCGGGCGAGCGGCTGCTCGAGCTCGGCGTCGGCAGCGGCTACTACAGCCTCGATCTGGCCGAGTGGGTTGGGCCGGAGGGGACCCTGGAGCTGTTCGACCTGCAGCAGGAGTTCCTCGACCACGTGATGCGCGCCGCCGGCGAGCGCGGCCTCGCCAACCTGGTCCCGACCCGGGGCGACGCGATCGCACTGCCCTACGCCGACGGCTCGCTCGACGCCGTCGTCCTCACCGCGGTGCTCGGCGAGATCCCCGACCGCGAGGCCGCCCTGGCCGAGATCCGCCGCGTCCTCAAGCCCGCCGGCCGCCTCGTCGTCGGCGAGCTCTTCGGCGACCCCCACTTCACCACCCGCGCCACGCTCGAGCGCCTCGCCGCCGGCACCGGCCTGCGCCTCGCCGAGCGCTCCGGCCACTGGTTCGGCTACTTCGCCCGGCTCGAGCCGGCACCCTGACGCGCATCCGACGTTCACCCCACTCTGGTGGGGTCGATGTCGGAAACGGCGCGGCCGGGCTCAGCAGCCGTCGAGGTCCTGGCCGGCCAGCGCTTTGACCAGGAGGCCGTGCAGTTGTGCCCGCTCGGCCTGGCTGAGGTTGCCGAGCACCTCGTCCTCGAGCGTCTCCAGCTTGCGCTCGGCCTCGGCCAGCGCCTCGCGCCCGGCGGGGGTGATCTCGACGATGTGGCGGCGGCGGTCGGCGGGGTCGCGGCGGCGCTCGACGTAACCGCGCTCGTCGAGCTCGTTGAGCAGAAGGACGCAGTTGTTGGGGTCGAGCATCAGCATCTGGCCCAGCCCCTGCTGCAGGCAGCTCTCGGTGTCGCGCAGGTGGTCGAGGGCGATCAGCTGCTTCAGCCGCATCCCGATCACGTCCTCGGTCGCGCGCTTGTAGACGACGCGCGAGAGCTGAGTGAGAAGCCCGATCGAGCCGGTTGCCGTTGCTGGATTCATCGCTGGTCTCCGAGGATATCGGTCAATTGTTAATTGATCTTAACTTCTATAAGGATAGTCATTGCTACAGTGATCATCCCATGTCACTCATGAACCCAAGCCTAACCCAAGCCAGCCCATCTTCCTCCGACCGGTCCCGCTGGATCGCCCTTGTCGTCCTCTGCGTCGGGATGCTGATGATCGTCCTCGACGCGACCATCGTCAACGTCGCCCTGCCCTCGATCCAGGACGACCTTGGCTTCTCCCAGTCGAGCCTCGCCTGGGTCGTCAACGCCTACCTGATCGCCTTCGGCGGTCTGCTCCTGCTCGCCGGACGGCTCGGCGACCTCGTCGGCCGCCGCAGCGTCTTCCTCACCGGCCTCGCCGTCTTCACCCTCGCCTCGCTGGCCTGCGGCCTTGCCCAGAGCCAGGAGGTCCTCGTCCTCGCCCGCTTCGTCCAGGGCGTCGGCGGCGCCCTCACCTCGGCCGTGATCCTGGGAATGATCGTCACCATGTTCCCGGAGCCGAGCGAGCAGGCGAAGGCGATCGGCGTCTACTCGTTCGTCGCCTCCGCCGGCGGCTCGATCGGCCTGCTGGCCGGCGGTGCTATCACCGAGGCGATCAACTGGCACTGGATCTTCTTCGTCAACCTGCCGATCGCCGCCGCGACCGGGCTCTTCGCCCTGCGGCTGCTGCACCGCGACCGCGGCCTCGGCCTCGGCCAGGGCGCCGACCTGCCCGGCGCCCTGCTGATCGTCGCCGCGCTGATGCTCGGCGTCTACACGATCGTCGAGGTGACGAACTACGGCTGGGGCTCGCTCCACACGCTCGGCTTCGGCGCCGGCGCGCTGGCCCTGCTCGTCGGCTTCCTGGTCCGCGAGGCGCGCGCCCGCAACCCGCTGGTGCCGCTGCGGATCTTCCGCTCGCGCAACCTGGCGGGCGCCAACGCGATCCAGACCCTGATGGTCGCCGGAATGTTCGGGATGTTCTTCCTCGGCGCCCTCTTCCTGCAGCGCGTGCTCGGCTTCGACTCGCTCGAGGTCGGCCTCGCCTTCCTGCCGGTGACCGGCCTGATCGGGCTGCTCTCGCTCGGCTTCTCGGCGAAACTGAACCTGCGCTTCGGGCCGCGGGCGACGCTGCTGCCCGGGCTCACCCTGGTCGGCCTCGGCCTGCTCTACCTCTCGCAGATCTCCGCCGACGGCAGCTACTGGAGCGAAGTGCTGCCGGCGATGGCCCTGGTCGGCGCCGGCGCCGGCCTCTCCTTCCCCTCGCTGATGAGCCTGGCGATGGGCGGGGTGGCGCCGGCGGAGGCGGGCCTCGCCTCCGGCCTGGTCAACACCAGCCTTCAGGTCGGCGGCGCCCTCGGGCTCGCCGTGCTGGCGACGCTGGCGACCAACCGCAGCGCCGACCTGCTGGCCGGCGGCGAGGCGACCGCGGCGGCGCTGACCAGCGGCTACCGGCTCGCCTTCCTGATCGCGGCCGGCCTCGTCGCGGTGGCGGTCGCGGTCGCGGCGCTGGTCCTGGAGCCGGTCCGCGCCCCGGCCGGGGCGCAGGCGGCCGAGCCCGACGCCGAGCCCTCGGAGCTGCCCGAGCCGGCGTTCTCCTCCGAGGCCGCCTGAGCCCCTGGCCCGCCGTCGCGGAAGATTGACCGGGTGGGAGGCCGGGCAATCTTCCGCGATGAGCGGCGCTATTCGGCCGACCGAGGACACCGCCCCGCGCCGCGTCCGGTGCCGTCAGGCGGGGCCGGCGATGTACACGGCCTTCGAGTGCTGGATTTCGTCGAGGGGCTGGTGGGGGATCGCGTCCTCGGCGTGGCCCCAGACGTCGAGGCACTCGAGCCCGGCCGCGGCCAGCGCCGCCCGCACCTCGGCCTCGGGGAAGTGGCGCTCGCGGTGCAGCTCGGCGGCGATCGGCGCCGCTCCGCTGCCCGGCAGCGGCTCGACCTCGAAGCTCGCTTCGCTGATCGTCCCCTCGGCCTGGTCGGGGCTGGCGCGGCCGCGCCAGATCAGCCGCCGCCCCTCGCGCTCGACCACCACCTCTTCGGCGAAGAAGCTGCGGTAGGAGGAGATCGTGTTGACGTCGAAGACGAGCAGCCCGCGCGGCGCCAGGTTGGCTCGCATGCCGCGCAGCGCGCGCTCCAGTTCCTCGACGCCGAGCAGGTAGTTGACCGCGTCGTCGAGGCACCAGACGAGGTCGAACTCGCCGAAGTGGGGCAGCTCGCGCATGTCGGCGACCGAGAGCGCGGCGCGTTCGCCGACCTTGCCGCGGGCGATCTCGACCATCGACGCCGAGATGTCGCAGGCGGTCACCTCCCAGCCTTTCTCCAGCATCGGGATGAAGCTCTTGCCGGTGCCGCAGGCGACGTCGAGCAGGCGCCGGCCGTGGATCCCGTGCGCCTCGATCTTCGGCCAGAGCTTGCCGATCCAGAGGTCGTAGTCGTGGTGGTGGGTGAAGTCGTCGTAGACCGGGGCGATCGCCTCGTAGGCGATCTCGGCCCAGCGCGGTGGCTGCTCTTCAGTCGTCATCTGTTCCACGGCATCTAAGACCAAGCAATGATCGAAATAGTTCCAGCGCTTTTTTCAACCTGCTCGGTCACCACTTAGGTAGGTTCGTTTGATCAGCACTCCGAACGGGCATCTCGCTGGGAACGACGATGGCTGGGAGTGGGGAGAGGCGAAACGGTTCTGTCTGCGCCTGGCCTATCGCTACGCGAGCAATCCGAGCGAGGCCGAGGACATCGCCCAGGACGCCTTGCTCCGCGCTTGGCGCCGCCGCTCGACCCTGCGCGACCGCGGCAGCCGCAACCAGTGGCTGGCGACGATCGTCCGCAACGAGGCCTTCCGCCAGCGGGCGCGGTGGCGGCCTGACCCGACGCCGGCGATCGAGGCGCAGGAGGGGGTCGAGGACCAGCGGGTGCTGGCGGCGGTCGAGCTTGCCGACCTGCACCAGGCGCTGGCCCGGCTGAACGAACGCGAGCGCCAGCTGCTGACGATGCGCTACCAGCTCGACCTCACCCAGGCCGAGATCGCGCGCCAGCTCGGCATCCCCGAAGGGACCGCCAAGGTCCGCCTGCACCGCGCCCGCGCCCACCTGCGCCGGGTCTACGCGGCGCAGTAGCGCCGGGCGCCGCGCCGGGCTCCCCCGAACCGGCCTGTTTCCCCGCTGCGGAGCCCTGTACACGGGGGCGAGCGGGGCGGGGAGAAGTTCGGACCGCTGGATAAGGACGGGGCCGCCGCCCCCCGCGACTATTGGGTAATGAAGACCGTGCCGCGACAGATAGTGGCGTTCGGAGGTGGCGGCTTTTCGATGGAGTCGGGCAACCCCCTGCTCGACGACTACGTCCTCGGCCTGACCGGCGCCGAGCGCCCCCGCGTCTGCTTCCTGCCCTCGGCCAGCGGCGACGCCGACCACTACATCGTCCGCTTCTACCGCGCCTTCTCCGCCCACCGCTGCGAGGCCAGCCACATCTCGCTGTTCCGTCGCGAGCAGGGGCCGGAGGACATCCGCCGCCACCTGCTCTCCCAGGACCTGATCTACGTCGGCGGCGGCAGCGTGATCAGCCTGCTCGGGGTCTGGCGGGCGCACGGGATCGACGTGATCCTGCGCGAAGCCTGGGAAGCGGGCGTGATCCTCTGCGGGCTCTCGGCCGGCTCGCTGTGCTGGTTCGCCGAGGCGGTGACCGGCTTCCACGGGGCGCCGCAACGGCTCGAGGGGCTCGGCCTGCTGCCGTTCAGCAACTGCGTCCACTACGAACCCGGCTCCAAGCGCCGCGACTCCTACCACCGCTTCCTGCGCGAGGGGATGCGGCCGGGCTACGCGGCCGAAGACGGCGCCGCGCTCCACTTCACCGGCGAGGAACTGAGCCGGGTGATCTCCTCCCGTCCGCAGGCGCGCGGCTACCGCCTCGACGTCGCCGGCCAGCGGGTGGTCGAGATGCGGATCGCCACCACCTTCCTCGGCGAGCGCGGCGCCGTCCCCACGGCCCCCTTACCGGAGGCGCTCTCCACCGCGGTCGTCGCCTGATGGGGCCACCGGGCTCCAACGGCGCGGGCGGGGGTCCCCCGCCCGCGCCGGCAACCGCCGTCCGCCGCATCCTCGCCCTCGGCGGCCACGACTTCACCTCGCGGCCGCCCGACCGCGCCGTCTGCGAGCTGCTGCTGCGGCTGGCCGGCGAACGCGGCTCCGCGCGGCCGCGGATCTGCATCCTGCCGACCGCCAGCGGCGACACCTCGGAGCTGATCGGCCGCTTCTACGCCGCCTTCGGCGAGCGCTCGTGCGAGCCCTCCGACGTCTCCCTCTTCCGCCTCGGCCGGCGGCCGATGGCGCTGCGCGACCACCTGCTCTCCCAGGACCTGATCTACGTCGGCGGCGGCAGCCTGGTCAACCTGCTGGCGGTCTGGGAGGCGCACGACATCGCCTCGATCCTCAGCCTCGCCTGGCGCCGCGGCATCGTCCTCGCCGGCCAGAGCGCCGGCGCGATGTGCTGGTTCGAGGCCGGCATCACCAAGTCCTCGGGCAAGCCGCTGGCGGCCGCCGGCCTCGGCCTGCTCTCCGGCAGCCTCTGCGTCCACTACAACAACGAGCCCGAGCGCCGCGCCGCCTACCTCGAGGCGGTCGCCGAGGGGATGCCGGACGGCTACGGCCTCGACGACTACGCCGGCCTGCTCTGGGAGGGCGAAGACTCGCCCTCGGCCCTGACCGCCCGTCGCGGCGCCCGCGCCTACCGCGTCAGCCGCCGCGAGGGCGGCGCCACCGAGTCGCCGCTGCCGGCTCGCTTCCTCCCCGCCCCCGCCCCCGCCGCCCTGCGCGAGGACATCGCCGAGTTCCGCCGCATCAAGACGATGCGCAAGCGAGCCGGCTGGTTGGGGTGAGCTCCCGGGTCAGGGACGAGGATGGCGAGGAGGGGTCCGGTCACCCTCCGGGCGAATTGAGTCGCCGCCCCTGAAGGGGCGTTGCTCCGGATATTTGAACCCGCCTATGGCGGGCTAGGAATCGGATTGCATTTCGCGCCCTTCGGGCAACATTCGCCCAGACGGCGACCGGACCCTCCCTGCGAAGCCGTTGCCTGGCCCGAGGTACTCCAGCCCTGGCAAAAGCTTCCGAGGGTTCGGGCCGTTCCAGCAGGTCGTGGGTGGGTTTTGCGGCGCGGGGGGGGCACGGACACCCCGGGGGGGGGGGGGGGGG
>CAZHLT010000252.1:0-1879 GCA_964533285.1 uncultured Conexibacteraceae bacterium
CCAGGACGCGCAGGCCGACGATCCAGGAGGTCTTCAGCAGGCGGCGCAGCTCGATCAGGCCGAGCAGCGAGACCATCGCCGCCGCGACGGTGCCGCAGGCCAGGTCGGGAAGCGTCCCGACCCCGCCCAGGACGAGCAGTCGCAGCGCCGTCCCGCCGCCGATCAGCGCCGTGCAGAAGAGGACCAGGTGCAGCTTGCGCAGCGACTCCCAGCCGCCGCCGTCGCTCCCCTGCTTCGGCGTCACCTTGAAGGCGGTGCGGCTCGGCTTGAAGATGCAGCGCAGGGCGCGGCTGTAGATCTCCATCGTCAGCAGCTCGTAGTGGGCGGTCTCGGGGATCCGCATGTAGCCGCGCGCCAGCGCCATCCCGGCGGCCAGGTTGAGCAGCACCGAGGGCAGCCACAGCGCCGCCAGGGCGACGATGCTGATCTTCAGCGGCAGCTGCCCGGTCCACAGCACCGCCCCCAGCGTCAGCAGCAGCAGGAAGCGCATCGGCGGCGCCAGGTAGGCGAAGAGGCTGGCGAAGTAGGAGAGCCGCTGCAGCGGGGTCAGCGAGCCCGCCCGCAGCGGCGACTCGGGCAGGGTGAAGACGGCGAGGTTGCCGCGCGCCCAGCGGTCGCGCTGCAGCAGGTAGGAATCGAGGTCGTGCGGGGCCAGCCCCTGGACCAGGACCTCGTCGTGGTAGCGGCTGCGCCAGCCGTGGCGCTGCAGCCGGATCGTCGTGTGGAAGTCCTCGGCGATCGTCTCGGTCGCGACGCCGCCGATCCCGAGCAGCGCGTGGCGGTTGATCAGCGCCGCCGAGCCGCACCAGTAGGCGGCGCCGTGGCGGTCCTTGCCGGGGCAGATCACGCGGTAGAACATCGACTGCTCGTGGCGGCCGACGTCGTAGTGCTGGGCCGAGTCGTGGTTGAAGAAGTCGTGCGGCGTCTGCACCACCGCCATCTGCGGGTCGTCGAAGTAGCCGACCAGGGCGTCGAGCGCGTCGGGCATCGGCACGTGGTCGGCGTCGAGGACGAGGACGAGGTCGCCGTCGGTGCGCGGCAGCGCCGCGTTGATGTTGCCGGCCTTGGCGTGGGCGTTGTCGGAGCGGGTCAGGTAGCGGGCACCGGCCATCGCCGCGATCGCCGCCATCTCCGGCCGCCGCCCGTCGTCGAGCAGGTAGGTGGTGTGCGGGTAGGTGAGGGCGCGGCAGCCGGCCAGCGTCGCCATGATCACCTCGGCCGGCTCGTCGTAGGTGCAGACGTAGACGTCGACCCTGCGGCCCGGGGTGGCCTCCGGGCGCCGCGCCGGCGGCCGCGACCAGGAGAACCAGGCGAGGACGCCGAGCGCCCAGAGGCCGTAGACCTCGGTCGTCAGCAGCATCCCGAAGAGGACCGGGTTGGCGCCTTCGGCGCTCCAGCCGACGCGCCAGGTCAGGTAGCCGGCGCCCCACAGCAGGGCGAGCGCCGCGAGCCCACGCAGCGGCCAGGGGTGGCGGTCGAAGAATCCGCCGATTCGAGTCTGCTCGCGGCTGTCCACCCCCCGTGGATCGGCATCGGGGCGGGAGCCTTAAGCAATGGACACGGGGTTTCTCGGTCTCAGGCGCCGGCGGCGAGCGCCGCGGCCAGCGTCTGCCCGGCGGCGGCGAGGGTGGGGGAGCCGTGCGAGGTGAGGATCAGCTCGACCGGCAGCTCGAGCGCCGGCGCCAGCGCCGCCAGCAGCTCCTCGCGGCTGCTCGAGGCCGGCAGCCAGGAGCGCGGGCAGGCGTGCAGGCCCGCGCCGCGTTCGCCGTCGCCGAGCAGGGCGTCGCCGGCGATCAGCGCCCGCGCCCGCGGCTCCCAGAGCAGCACCTCGGAGCGGGGCCGGGCGGCCAGCGCGACGAGGCCGCCGGGCAGCGGGTCG
>CAZHLT010000253.1:0-7105 GCA_964533285.1 uncultured Conexibacteraceae bacterium
GTGCCCTCGTTCTGGCGGATACTCAAAGTCGCAGCGCGAATTAGCGCTGCGACTTGTCAGAACGATGGCATCCACCCCCGCCCCGCTAAACGCTGGTCCCGCTAAACGAGCTCGGGATAAACCATCTCGGTGCTGTCCGAGCGCCGAGGACCAAGCTTGACGATCCGCGTGTACCCCCCGGGCCTCTCGGCATACCGAGGCGCCACCTCGTCAAACAGCTTGTGCACGATGAACTTGTCGTTGTGCAGCGACGAAAGCGCCTGCCGGCGCGCGTGCAGATCGCCGCGCTTGGCCAGCGTGATCAGTTTCTCGACCTCGGGTTTGACCGCCTTGGCCTTGGCCTGGCTGGTCTGGATCCGCTCGTGCTCGATCAGCTGCTTGGAGAGGTTCGAGAGCAGCGCCTCGCGGTGCGCCGCGTCGCGGCTGAGCTTGTTTCGCTTCTTGCGATGGCGCACAGTGCTCTCTCCTCCGCTCGCGTCTCGGTTCCTAGTCCTGCTGCAGATCGAGGCCGCGGGCGTGCAGAGTCTCGATCACTTCCTCGATCGACTTCTGGCCGAAGTTCGGGATCGCGTTCAGTTCCGCGCGCGACTTGCGGACCAGGTCGCCGACGGTCTGGACGCCGGCGCGCTTGAGGCAGTTGTAGGAGCGGACGCCGAGTTCGAGCTCCTCGATCAGGATCTCGTCGAGCCCGTTGCTGCCGGCGACGCCGTCGCCACCGGAACCGGCCAGCGGGTCGCTCGGCAGCGCCGCGACCGGTTCGCGCGCGGGCAGTTCCTCGACCCGCTCGGCGTCGGTGAAGATCGCCAGGCTCTTGATCAGGATCTCGGAGGCCTCGCGCAGCGCCGCCCCCGGCTCGATCGAGCCGTCGGTCTCGAGGTCGAGCTCGAGCCGGTCGAAGTCGGTGCGCTGACCGACGCGGGCGGCCGAGACGGCGTAGGAGGCGCGGCGGATCGGCGAGAAGATCGAGTCGATCGGGATCACGCCGATCGGCTGCTCGTCGGACTTGTTCTCTTCGGCGGGCGCGTAGCCGCGGCCGCGGCCGATCGTCAGGTAGACCTCGAGTTTGGTTTTTTTCTCGAGCGTCGCGATCGGCGCCTCGGGGTTGAGGATCTCGACGCCGGAGGGCAGGTCGATGTCCTTGGCCTTGACCTCGCCGGGACCGGTGGCGACCAGCGGCGCCTCGACCTCGTCGGCGTCGGTGTGCATGCGGACGACGAGGTCCTTCAGGTTGAGGACGATGTCGGTGACGTCCTCCTTGACGCCGGGCACGGTCGAGAACTCGTGCGCGACGCCCTCGATCCGGACGCTGGTGATGGCGGCGCCGCCCAGCGAGGAGAGGAGGACGCGGCGAAGGCTGTTGCCGAACGTGTAGCCGAAGCCCTTGTCGAGCGGCTCGATCGTGAACGTGCCGCGACGGTCGTCGACTTTCTCGGAGATGATGCGGGGGACCTGGAAATCAGTGGTCATGAGTTCCTTGGGTATGCGTGTTCAGAAACGGGGTTGCCGGCCTACTTGGAGTACAGCTCGACGATCAGCTGCTCCTGGACCGGCGCCGAGATCGCGGCGCGCTCGGGGTAGCGCAGGACCTTGGCGGTAAGCGCGTCGTGGTCGGCCTGCAGCCAGGCCGGCACGGTGGAGACGAGTTCGGTCGCGCGCTGGACGGTCTCGGTCGCGCCCGAGCTCGGCTTGATCGAGATGATGTCTTCCGGGCGCACCTGGTAGGACGGGATGTCGACGCGGCGGCCGTTGACCATCCAGTGGCCGTGGTTGATCAGCTGCCGGGCCTGACGGCGCGAGGCGGCGAAGCCGAGCCGGACGAGGACGTTGTCGAGCCGCGACTCGAGCAGCCGCAGCAGGTTCTCGCCGGTGACGCCGTCCTGGCGCGAAGCCTTCTCGTAGTAGGCGCGGAACTGCTTCTCCAGCACCTGGTAGTAGCGGCGCGTCTTCTGTTTCTCGCGCAGCTGCAGGCGGTACTCGGACTGACGCAGCCGGCCGCGGCCGTGCTCACCGGGCGGGTAGGAGCGACGCTCGACGCCGCACTTGTCGGTGAAGCAGCGCTCGCCCTTGAGGAAGAGCTTCTGGCCCTCGCGCCGGCACTGCTTGCACTGCGGGGAGGTGTCGCGAGCCACTAGCGCTGCCTCCCTTCGCGGGAGTGCCACTCAGCCGGCGAAAACCAAGCCAGACCAGGACGCAGGGAGCGTGGCGCACTTGAAAAGTGCGCGAGCGACCGAGGACGCCGGCTGGCGCCGGTTTGCAGGCGGGTGAGGGGTGCTGCCGTGGAGGGAGGCATCGCTTAGACGCGCCTCCGCTTCTTCGGCCGGCAGCCGTTGTGGGCCTGCGGCGAGACGTCCTTGACCGTGGTCACGTCGAGGCCGGCGGCCTGCAGCGAGCGGATCGCCGTCTCGCGGCCCGAGCCGGCGCCCTTGGCGAAGACCTCGACCCGCTCGAGGCCGTGTTCCATGCCCTTTTTGGCGGCGGCGTCGGCGGTCACCTGAGCGGCGAACGGGGTCGACTTGCGGGAGCCTTTGAAGCCGGCCGAACCGGCCGACTCCCAGGCGATCACGTTGCCGTCGGTGTCGGTCAGGGTGACGATCGTGTTGTTGAAGGAAGTCTTGATGTGCGCCTGCCCGTAGGTGACGTTCTTTTTCACGCGGCGACGGGAGCGCCCTTTGGCGGGTTTCTTCTCGGCCATCCTCTGTTCCTCTACGCCTTGCGCTTACCGGCGACGCTGAGCCGGCGCGGGCCCTTGCGGCCGCGGGCGTTGGTCTTCGTCCGCTGACCCCGGACCGGCAGGCCGCGGCGGTGGCGGAGGCCGCGGTAGGAGCCGATCTCCATCAGCCGTTTGACGTTCTGCGAGCGCTCGCGCCGCAGGTCGCCCTCGACCTCGCGGTTCTCGACCGCCTCGCGCAGCCGGATCACCTCGTCCTCGGTCAGGTCCTTGGTCGGGGTGTCGGGGTCGATCTTCGTTTCCTCGAGGATCCTCTGCGCCGTCGAGCGGCCGATCCCAAAGATGTAGGTCAAGCCGATTTCGATCCGTTTGTTGACGGGGATGTTGATCCCTGCGATGCGCGCCATCGGTTAACCCTGCCGCTGCTTGTGTCGCGGGTTCTGACAGATCACCAAGACCGCGCCATTGCGGCGGATGACCTTGCACTTCTCGCACATCGGCTTTACGGAAGCTCGGACCTTCATTGCTCCGGATCTGGATCGACTACAGGACTCCCGCCCTTCCCATGAATCGGATGGGCAGGACACAACCTCAGGCCCACTGGGCCGACCGAGAAAGATAGCAGGGCGGCAGCCTCGGGGGCGCTACCGCACCAGCGCGATCAGGAAGCCGTCGTATCCCTTGACGCCGACGGTCTGGATCGTCGTCGCGCTGACCCGCGGCTCGTCGGCCAGCAGCTCGTGCAGGCGCCGCTGCGCCCGGGTCGCGCCGTCGTCGCTGCCGGCCTCGGCGAGGCTGCCGTCGCGGACCACGTTGTCGGCGACGATCAGGCCACCGGAGCGGGTGCGCTCGAGCGCCCAGGCGAAGTAGTTGGGGGTGTTGACCTTGTCGGCGTCGATGAAGACGAGGTCGAACGGCCCGACCCCCTCCGCCTCCAGCTCCGGCAGCGCCTCCAGCGCCGGCCCGACGCGGACGACGACGCTGCCCTCGAGCCCGGCCGCGGCGATGTTGTGCACCGCCACCTCGGCGTAGCCGGGGTTCGCCTCGAGGCTGATCAAACGGCCGCCGTCGGCCAGCGCCCGGCCCATCAGGATCGTGCTGTAGCCGCCGAGGGTGCCGAACTCGAGCACCTGGCCGGCGCCGACCAGCCGCACCAGCAGCTGCAGCAACCGGCCCTGGGCGGGCGAGACCTGGATCGAGGGCAGCCCCGCCTCCGCGGCGGCGGCGACGGCGGCCTCGAGCACCTCGTCCTGCGGCACGATCGTCGCCGCGACGAACTCGTCGACGGCGTTGAAGGTCTCCTGGTCCATCAACGCCGATCTTGACGGAAACGCCGCAGGCGCAGGGAGTTGGCGACGACCGAGATGCTGGAGAGCGCCATCGCGGCGCCGGCGATCACCGGGTTCAGCAGGCCGACCGCGGCCAGCGGCAGCGCCACCACGTTGTAGCCGAAGGCCCAGGCGAGGTTCTCCTTGATCGTCCGCAGCGTCGCCCTCGAGAGCCGGATCGCATCCGGCGCCGCCCGCAGGTCGCCCGACACGAGGGTCAGGTCGGAGGCCTCGATCGCGACGTCGGTGCCGGTGCCGATCGCCAGCCCGAGGTCGGCCAGCGCCAGCGAGGGCGCGTCGTTGACCCCGTCGCCGACCATCGCCACGACGTGGCCCTCGGCCTGCAGCCGACCGACGACCGCCGCCTTCTCGGCCGGCAGCACTTCGGCGACCACCTCGTCGACGCCGACCTCGGCGGCGACCGCCAGCGCCGTCGCCCGGTTGTCGCCGGTCAGCAGCAGGGGCCGGATGCCCAGCCGCCGCAGCGCGGCGACCGCCTCCCGCGAGCCCGGCTTGACGGTGTCGGCGACGGCCAGCAGCGCCCGCACGGCCCCGTCCCAGGCGACGAAGACGACGGTGCGTCCCCGTCCCTCGGCCTCGCGGCGGGCCGCCGCGAGAGCGTCGGGGACGTCCAGCCCCCAGTCGGCGAGCAGCGGCTCGCGACCGACCTGGACGCCGTGACCGGCGACGACCCCCTCGACGCCGAGGCCGGGGCGGTTGGCGAAGCCCTCGACCGCCGGCAGCTCGCCCAGCTCGGCGCGGGCGGCCGCCGCGATCGCCGCCGCGACGGGGTGCTCGGAGGCGCCCTCGATCGCCCCGGCGAGGCGAAGCACCTGCTCGCGCCGCTCGCCCGCGGCAAGCGCGACGTCGACCAGCGACATCCTGCCGCTGGTCACGGTCCCGGTCTTGTCGAGCACGACGGTGTCGACCCGCCGCGTCGACTCGAGCACCTCGGGGCCCTTGATCAGCAGGCCCAGCTGGGCGCCGCGGCCGGTGCCGACCATCAGCGCGGTCGGCGTCGCCAACCCGAGCGCGCAGGGACAGGCGATGATCAGGACCGCGACCGCCGCGGTGAAGGCGAACGAGGCGCTCTCGCCGGCGCCGAGCCAGAAGGCCAGCGTCGCCACCGCGAGCGCGACGACCGCCGGCACGAAGACGCCCGAGATCCGGTCGGCGAGACGCTGGATCGGGGCCTTGCCGGCCTGCGCCTCGCTGACCAGGCGCGTGATCTGGGCCAGCGCGGTGTCCGAGCCGACCCGGGTGGCGCGCACGACAAGGGCGCCGCCGGCGTTGACCGTGGCGCCGGTGACCTCGTCCCCGGGCCCCTTCTCGACCGGTGCCGACTCGCCGGTCAGCAGCGCCTCGTCAACGGCCGAGACCCCCTCCACGACAACCCCGTCGGTGGCGATCTTCTCCCCCGGGCGAACCCGGAAGCGATCGCCCACCGCCAGCGAGCTCGCCGGCACGCGCCGCTCGCTGCCGTCCCGCTCCAGCAGCGAGGCCTCCTTGGCGCCGAGCTCGAGCAGGCCCCGGAGCGCCGCGCCGGCGCGGCGTTTGGCCCGCGCCTCGAAGTAGCGGCCGGCGAGGATGAAGGTCGTCACCACCGACGCCGTCTCCAGGTAGATCTCGCTCGACCCGCCGCCCCCGTCGGGCAGCAGCTTGAAGTCCATCGTCATCCCGGTCGTGCCGGCGTCGCCCAGGAAGAGGGCGTAGAGCGACCATCCCCAGGCGGCGAGGACGCCGAGCGAGACCAGGGTGTCCATCGTCGCCGTGCCGTGGCGCAGGTTGGCCCAGGCCGCGCGGTGGAACGGCCAGGCGCCCCAGAGCACCACCGGCGTCGCCAGCTGCAGCGCCAGCCACTGCCAGTTGTCGAACTGCAGCGCCGGGACCATCGAGAGGACCAGCACCGGCAGGCTCAACCCGGCGCTGACCAGCAGGCGCAGCCGCAGCGGGTCGGGCTCCTCGCCGCTCGCCCGCTCCGCGGTCGGCTCGCCGTCCGGGAGCACGGCCTCATAGCCGGCGGCGGCGACCGCCTCGACCAGCTCCTCGGGCCGCACCCGCTCCGGGTCGTAGGCGACCGCGGCGTGCTCGGTCGCGTAGTTGACCGTGGCCTCGACTCCGTCGAGCCGGTTCAGCTTGCGCTCGATCCGGTTCGCGCAGGAGGCGCAGGTCATCCCGGTGATCGGCAGGTCGAGGCGCTCGGCGCCGTCGCGCTCGGCGAACACTCAGCTCACCTCCTCGGTGAAGGCGGCGGTCCGCACCTCGCCCCCGGCCTCGAACTGGAGGAAGAGGCGGTAGCGGCCGGCGGTCGGGAAGGTGGCGTCGAAGGTGACCGAGCCGTCTTTGCCGGCGTCGCCGATCGGATGCACGTGGAGGAAGGCGAGGTCGCCCTCGCGCAGCGCGACCAAGTGGCCGCCGGCACCGAGATACGGTCGCAGCGCGACCGGCTCGCCGTCGCGGCTGACCGCGAAGGTCAGCGCCGCCTCCTCGCCGGCCCGCGGCGCCCTCCCGGAACGAACGACCTCGTAGCCACCCTCGCTGCGCGCGGTCGCACTGGCCGGTGGCAGCGGCGCCATCCGCACCTCGCCGTCAACGGCGAGGTCCGAGGCGAGCGTGGTCGGCTCGCCGTCGTGCGAGAAGTCGGCGAACACCCGGTAGGAGCCGGCCGCGTCGAGCCGCAGCGGCGTCGACCAGGTGCCATCCCCGGAAAGCTCCGGGTGCAGGTGCTGGAAGCCGGTCAGGTCGCGGCGCACGACGATCAGGTGCATGCGCTTGGTGTGGAGCTCGTCGAAGTCCCTCACGGTGCCACCGTCCTCGTCGAGGATCCGGAAGCGCAGGGGTGCGCGGACGCCGGCCTCCCGCGCGGCATCGGCGACGACGAGGCGCAGTCCGTGCTCGGCGACCCCGAGCCCACGGACCGGATCGACCGCGATCGCCGCGTGCCCGCCGCCCATCTCGGCCCCGTGGCCGTCCATCGCCGGCTCGGCGGCGACCGGCGGCGCAATCTCCAGCAGGCGACCGAGGCCGAAGGCGAGGCCGGCGAGGACGAGCAAGCCGGCGGCGAAGAGGGCGAGCCGAGCGCCGGCGCTCAAGAGCCCGCCTCGTAGCC
>CAZHLT010000254.1:0-24098 GCA_964533285.1 uncultured Conexibacteraceae bacterium
GTCGGCGTCGTCGCCCACGACCCGACGGTCAAGGCCGGCTCCTGGGGCCGGCGCACGGTCGAGAAGCAGATCCGCCTGCTCGAACGCGCCGACCGCGACCTGCTGCCGGTCTTCTACCTGGTCGACTCGGCCGGCGGCCGCCTCACAGACCAGCTCGGCTTCCACGCCGGCCACCGCGGCGCCGCCCGCGTCTTCCACCTCCAGGTCCGGCTCTCCGGCCGGGTGCCGCAGGTCTGCTGCCTGTTCGGCCCCTCCGCCGCCGGCGGCGCCTACATGCCGGCCTTCTGCGACTGGGTCGCGATGGTCGACGGCAACGCCTCGATGTTCCTCGCCTCCCCCCGCATCGCCGCCAAGGCGATCGGCGAAGTCGTCTCGCTGGAGGAGATGGGCGGCGCCGCGATGCACACCTCGGTCTCCGGCCTCGGCGACCAGCTCTGCGCCGACGACGCGGAGGCGATCGCCGCCGCCCGCGCCTTCTTCTCCTACCTGCCGAGCAGCTGGCGGGAACGGCCCGCCCCGGCACCGCCCCAACCACCCGCCGCCGCCGACTGGGACGGCGTCATCCCCGCCAACCCGCGCGCCGGCTACGACGTCCGCGCCGTCGTCGAGCGCCTCGCCGACGCCGGCAGCTTCTTCGAGATCAAGCAGCGCTGGGCGCCGGAGATCGTCGTCGGCTTCGCCCGCCTCGACGGCGCCGCGGTCGGCGTCGTCGCCAACCAGCCGCTGGTCGGCGCCGGCGCGATCCAGGTCGACTCGGCCGACAAGGCGGCCCGCTTCATCACCCTCTGCGACGCCTTCAACCTGCCGCTGCTCTTCCTCTGCGACATCCCCGGCTTCATGATCGGCTCGGCGGTCGAGCGCCAGGGGATCATCCGCCACGGCGCCAAGATGGTGGCGGCGATGGCGAGCGCCGAGGTGCCGCGCTTCTGCGTCGTCCTGCGCAAGGCCTTCGCCGCCGGCTACTACGCGATGTCGAGCCCCGGCTTCGAGCCGCGGGCGACGATCGCCCTGGCCGGCGCCCAGATCGGGGCGATGGCCGGCGAGGCCGCGGTCAACGCCGTCTGGGCCAACCGCATCGAGGCGATCGAGGACCCCGAGGAGCGCGCCCGCTTCGTCGCCGAGCGGGTCGCCGAGTACGAGCCGGAGCTGGAGGCCGTCCGCCTCGCCAGCGAGCTGCTGATCGAGGCCGTGGTCGAGCCCGAGGAGCTGCGCGGCGAGCTCGAGCGCCGCCTCGCCGCCGCCGCCGCCGACTGGCAGCGCCGCCCCGCCGGCCGTCATCATGGCGCCTTCCCGGTATGAGCGAGCCCCCCGACAGCTCCGCCCCCGCGCGCCCGGCCTCCGGCCGCTGGTTCGAGGACCTGCCCGCGGGCCTGGTCGTCCCCCACGCCGTCACCCGCACGATCACCGAGGCCGACAACACGCTGTTCTCGACGATGACGATGAACCCGCAGCCGCTCCACCTCGACGCCGAGTTCTCGGCCCAGACCGAGTTCGGCGAGCGGCTCGTCAACAGCCTCTTCACCCTCGGCCTACTGGTCGGGATCACGGTCTACGAGCTGACCCTGGGAACGACGGTCGCCAACCTCGGCTTCGAGAAGGTCGAGTTCCCGCGGCCGCTCTTCCACGGCGACACGCTCCACGCCGAGAGCGAGGTGACCGCCGCCCGCGCCTCCGGCTCGCGCCCAGACGCCGGCATCGTCCACTTCGAGCACCGCGGCTACAACCAGCGCGAGGAGCTCGTCGCGCTCTGCGTCCGCGCCGCCCTGATGCGCCGCCGCCCCGCCTGAGCGCCCCGTCGCGGATCGAGATCGACCTTTCCGGTCATATTCGAGGAAAAAGTTCCTCTCGATCCGGGCACGCGGCGCCGGGGCGGCTCGATCAGGTCCGAGGCTCCTCGAGGCCGAGGCTGCGGGCGATCACCTCTTTCATGATCTCGTTGGTGCCGGCCCAGATGCGGGTGATGCGGGCGTCGATGAAGGAGCGCGCGACCTCGTACTCCTCGATGTAGCCGTAGCCGCCGTGCAGCTGCACGCAGGTGTCGATCACCCGGTTCTGGATCTCCGAGGTCAGCAGCTTCGCCTTCGAGGCCTCGACCGCGGTCAGTTCCCCGGCGACGTGCGCCTCGACACAGCGGTCGACGTAGACGCGCGCCATCTCCAGCTCGGCGTCGGCCTCGGCCAGCGCGAAGCGGCTGTTCTGGAAGCTGCCGATCGGGCGGCCGAAGGCGCGCCGCTCGCCGACGTACTCGAGGGTCAGCCGCAGCGCGTTGGCGGCGTGGGCGACGTTGACGACCGAGGTGCTGAGCCGCTCCTGAGTCAGGTGGCCCATCATGTAGCCCATCCCCCGCCCGGCCTCGCCGATCAGGTTCTCGGCGGGGATCGCGACCGCGTCGAAGAAGAGCTCGGCGGTGTCGGCTTCGTGCTGGCCGAGCTTGTCGAGCTTGCCGCCGCGGCCGAACCCCTCCATCCCGTCTTCGACCGCGAAGAGGCTGATGCCGCCGGGGTCCGGCGTCTGCGCCGCGACGACGACGAGGTCGGCGTTGCAGCCGTTGGTGATGAAGGTCTTGCTGCCGGAGAGGCGCCAGCCGGCGCCGTCGCGCCGCGCCGTCGACTGGATCCCGCGCAGGTCCGAGCCGGCGGCCGGCTCGGTCATCCCGATCGCCGTGATCAGCTCGCCGATCGCGAACCCGGGCAGCCAGCGCGCCCTCTGCTCGGCTGTGGTCAGCCGCAACAGGTAAGGGGCGACGATGTCGGTCTGGATCCCGAAGCTGGAGCTGTAGGCGAACCCGGCCCGCGCCAGCTCCTCGCCGAAGACCGCGTTGAAGCGGAAGTCCTCGACGCCGCTGCCGCCGTACTCGGCCGGGACCCCGAGGCCGAAGAAGCCCGCTTCGCCGGCCCGTAGCCTGGTCTCGGGGTCGATCGAGCGCTGCCGGCGGACGCGCGCCCGGTTCGGCATCAGCTCGCGGTCGACGATGGCCGCGACCGACTCGCGGAACCATTCGTGCTCGTCTTCGAAGAGGGCGCGCTTCATCGTCCGTCCATCCGCGGGTCCCTTGTTGCGCAGCCCGCGACAAAGGAACCGCGCGTTCGAGGGCTGACGGTACGGACCGGGGCGTCAGCCGGCGCGCCGCGCCCGCCGCGGCTTTGGAGGAACTCAAAGCGCCCGCCGCCGCGGCCGCGCCGCGCCCGCCGGCCCGGCCTATGTTCGAGCGGGGGGCGGGAGAGGGCCGCGCGGGGCGGCCGCGAGAGACGGAGGAGCGATGAGCACCGGATTTCACTGGAACGAGCTGTACGCCTGGCACGACACCGGCACCGGGTCGGGCTTCCTCAGCACCGGCGGCCTGGTCGAGCCCGAGCAGCACGGCGAGAGCCCGGCGACCAAGCGGCGCCTGCGCAACCTGCTCGACGTCACCGGCCTGCTCGGCGAGATGACCGAGCTGCCCGGCCGCCAGGCGACCGAGGAGGAGCTGCTGCGGGTCCACACCGCCGAGTACGTCGAGCGGGTCAAGCGCGAAAGCGAGGCGGGCGGCGGCGATGGCGGCGAGCTCGCCCCCTTCGGCCCCGGCGGCTACGAGATCGCCGCGCTCTCGGCCGGCGGCGTGATCGCCACCGTCGAAGCGGTCTGGAACGGCGACGTCGACAACGCCTACTCGCTCAACCGCCCGCCCGGCCACCACGCCGAGCGCGACGAAGGCCGCGGCTTCTGCGTCTTCGCCAACATCGCCGTCGCCGTCGAGCACATGCGCGCGGCCCACGGGGTCGAGCGGATCGCGATCGTCGATTGGGACGTCCACCACGGCAACGGCACCGAGCACGCCTTCTACGAGGAGCCGAACGTGCTCGCGATCTCGATCCACCAGGACGGCCTCTACCCGGCCGAATCGGGCCTGGTCGAGCACACCGGCGCCGGCGCCGGCGAGGGCGCCACGGTCAACGTCCCGCTGCCGCCCGGCTCGGGCAACGGCGCCTACGAAGCTGCGGTCGAGCGCGTCGTCGTCCCCGCCGTCGAGGCCTTCGACCCCGACCTGGTCATCATCGCCTCCGGCCTCGACGCCTCGATGATGGACCCGCTGGCGATGATGATGGTGACCAGCGAGGGCTACCGGGCGATGACCGACACGATGGTCGACCTCGCCGCCCGCGTCTGCGACGGCAAGCTGGTCGCGATCCACGAGGGCGGCTACTCGACCTCCTACGTCCCCTTCTGCGGCACCGCCGTGGTCGAGGGCCTGCTGGGGATCCCGAAGCGGGTCGAGGACCCCTACATCGAGGCCTTCCGCGGGATCGGCTACGTCGAGCTGCAGCCGCACCAGGAGAAGGTGCTGGAGGACGCCGCCGCGCGGCTGCGGACGGCCGCGCCCTGAGCGGCGCGCGCCGCGCCGTCCGCGCGCGGCTCAGCGCCGCAGGTCGATCGTGATCCCGGGTTGACTGAGCGAGAGGTGCGAGACCGGCCGCTCCTGGGCCTCGGCGATCAGCCGCACCAGCTGGTCGCCGAGGTCGGAGTGGGCCGGCGGCTCGGTCCGCAGCGGCGGGCCGGCGAGCATCTTGTCGACCTGCTCCTCGGGGCAGAAGTAGCGCAGCAGCAGCTCCTCGTCGGAGAGGTCCTTGCCGAGCTTCTCGCGGAACTCGGCGACCGTGGTCTGGTCGCGCTCCCACTTTTCGAGGTCCCTGACCCGGGGCTGGGAGAAGATCCTCTCGGCGATGTGGGGCTCGACCGGCCGCATCAGCGGCCCGTAGTGGCCGAGCGCGTAGTGGATCACTTCGTCGGGGACGACTTCGTAGCGTTCGGGCAGGACCACGTTGAGCACCGCCTGGATGCCGACGAACTGCGAGAACGGCGTCGCCATCACCGGCTGACCGAGCTCCTCGCGGACGCGGACGATCTCGTCGATCACCTCGGGGAACCGCTCCGGCATCCCGTACTCGTTCAGCTGGTTGATCAGGGTCCCGGTCATCCCGCCCGGCAGCTGGTGGCGGTAGGGCATCGTCCGGTACTCGTTCGGCACCCCGAGCGCCCAGCCGAGCCGCTTCGCTTCGCGCTCGAAGTGCTCGGCGACCGGCGGCAGCTGCGATTTGTCGAGGTTGTGGCTATGCCCCATTTCCTCGACGATCTCGACCATCGCCTCGGTCGAGGGCAGCGAGGGCCCGTTGGCCAGCGGCAGCGAGCAGGTGTGGATGTACTCGATCCCGGCCCTGATCCCCTCGACGTAGACGAGCGGCGCCAGCCCGGTCGTGTTGTGGACGTGGAGCTCGAGGTCGACGCCGGGGGTCGCCGCCTGCAGCGCCGGCAGCAGCGTCTTCGCCCGCTCCGGGGTCAGCACCCCGGGCGCATCCTCGACGTAGATCCGCTTGACCCCGTCCCAGCTCGCCATTTCGCGGGCGCGGTCGGCGAAGAACTCGTCGGTGTGGAGGTCGGTCAGCCCGTACATGATCGCCGGCACTACCTCGCCGCCGACCCGCCGGATCGCTTCCGCCTTGGCCTTCATCAGCGGCATGTCGTAGAGGCAGTCGAAGAGCCAGTGGCTGTGGATGCCGTGCTTGACCAGCGTCGCCACCCAGAGGTCGAGCATCTCGTCGGGGACGAAGCCGAAGCTGCCGACCGCGACCGGCCGCATGCCGGCGCGGTGGCGGACGTCGGGCAGGCCCTTGACGATCCAGTCGAGCGCCGCCCAGGGGTCGTCGCCGGACTCGCGCAGCATGACGACGAAGAAGGTGCCGCCGGTCAGGTCGCAGGTGTCGAACCCGGTCGCGTTCAGGTGCGGCAGCGCCGGCGTCGCCTGGCAGGCGCGCATCCGCATCCCCCACAGGCTCTGCTGGCCGTCACGCAGGGTCTGGTCGATGAACTTGATCTCGGCCATCCGCTGTGTGGATTGTGCCGTGCCGCCCGCTCCGGCCAAATCGAATCCGCGCCGCGGCTGTGAAATTCCTCAAGCCGAAGATCGAGAGGAACCTTTTCCTCGAATATGACCGGAAAGGTTCCGTTCGATCGGCGCGGCGGGCGTTAGGGGCGCTCTTTGAGGCGCACGTGCCAGTCGACGGTGGCGGTTGCCACGGTCTTGCCGGCGGCGTCGGTCAGCTCGACCAGGCAGGGGAACTCGACCTTGCCCTCGCCGTCGAGGGTGGCGATCGCCGCGGCGGCGTCGATGCCGAGCCGGGCGCTGGCGGTGATCGGCCCGCCGGCGATCTTCGTGTACTCGATCTGCGCCCGGCGCGCCAGCGGCGTCACGTCGCCCATCCGCACCGCGAAGGCGCCGACGAAGGCGGCGCCCGAGGCGGTCTCGGCGAGCGTGAACAGCGCCCCGGCGTGCTGGCTGCCGACGTGGTTGGTCAGCTCCTGGCGCCGCGGCAGGACGACCGTCGCCTCGCCGGCCGAGATCTCGGTGATCTCGAGCCCGAGGTGGCCGACGAACGGCACCGCCATCGCCATCCCCTTGGCGATCGCGTCGAAGTCGACGTTCGGCATCTGCGGCACCCCGGGCACCCGGCAAGCGTACCCGGCCGGGACGGGCGCGGTGAAGCCACGCTTCTCTCCGCATAGCGGGAAGAAGTGCGGCCTCGACGGGTGCGGCTAGCGGCCCTTGAACTTGGCGTGGCCGGGGGCGCCTTGGTCGAGGAAGGTCTGGACGGCGTTCTGCAGGTCCTCGGTCGCGAACAGGGCCGGTGAGTCGACTCGGATCGCTTCGTCGGCGGCCGGGATGCCGCCCTCGCGGAAGCGCTTCAGCACGTGCTTGGTCATCGCGTGCGCCCTGGTCGGCCCGGCGGCCAGATCCTCGGCCAGCGCCCGCGAGCGCTGCTCGAACTCCGCCTCGGGGTAGATCCGGTTGACCACGCCCCAGCGCTCCAGCTCCGCGGCCGGGTAGATGTCCCCGGTCATCACGAACTCGCGGGCGCGGCCGGAGCCGGCGCGCTCGGCCAGCCGCTGGGTGCCGCCCATCGACGGCGTCAGCCCGACCACCTTCTCGACCAGCCCGAAGCCCGCCGCCGGCGAGGCGACGATCAGGTCGCAGGCGAGGGCGATCTCGAAGGCGGCGGTCAGGGTCAGCGCGTGGGCGGCGAAGACAATCGGCGCCGGCAGCTCCTCGAGCGCTTCGATCGCGCCCAGCAGCTCGTCCCAGAGCACGGCGGCGTCCTCCGGCGTCAGCTCGGCGAAGACGTGGACGTCGACGCCGGCGGAGACGACCCGGCCCGCAGCGCGGACCAGCAGCGCCCGCGGCGGCGCCGCGGCGAGGTCGGCGACCGCCGCCTGGAAGTCGTCGATCATCCGCTGGTCGAAGAGGTTCAGCGGCGGGCTGTCGAGGGTGAGGACGGCGAGGCCGCTCTCCTCGCGCGCCAACCGTACCGCTTTCTCGCCCGCGCCCACGCGGCCAGCCTAGATCATCGCCGCGGTCCCGCGAGCTGGCGGTCTGGGGAGTTCGCCAAGCGCCGGCCGAGCGCTACTCGGCGGGGACCCTGTGGACCTCGAAGAGGTTGGTGCCGAGCCCCTGCTCGGGCAGCGTCGCGGTGATCGCGATCAGGTCGCCGGGCTCGGCGATCCCGTGGTGGGCGGCGAGCCGGGCGCAGCGGTCGAGCATCTCGCGGACGTCGTCGGGGTGGTCGGACTCGACCGCGGTGACGCCGAACAGCAGGCTCAGCCGCCGCACCGTCTCGATCCGCGGGCTGATCGCCAGCACCGGCACGTTGGGCCGGTGGGCGGAGACCAGGCGCGCGGTGCGGCCGCTTTCGGTCGGCACCGCGATCGCCTTCAGGCCAAGCCGGTAGACGGCGCCGACGGCGCCCTGGGCAACCGAGTCGGAGACGTCCTGGGTCGCCTGGTCGGTGCGCTGGAACAGCCACTCTCCATAAGGGAGGTCGGGCTCGGTCGCGCGCGCGATCCGGTCCATCACCCGCACCGCCTCGACCGGGTGCTGGCCGACCGCGGTCTCCTCGGAGAGCATGATCGCGTCGGAGCCGTCGTAGATCGCGTTGGCGACGTCGGTCACCTCGGCCCGGGTCGGGCGGCGGGCGGTGACCATCGAGGCCAGCATCTGGGTCGCGGTGATCGTCGGCTTCGAGCGCAGCCCGGCGACGCGGATCAGCCGCTTCTGCAGGTTCGGCACCTCGGCCAGCGGCACTTCGATCCCGAGGTCGCCGCGGGCGACCATGATCCCGCTGGTCGCCGCGGCGACGATCTCCTCGACGTTTTCGGCCGCCTGCTGGCGCTCGATCTTGGCGATCAGCGGGATGTCGGAGCCGAGCTGGTCGAGCCGCTCGCGCACCGGCTGCAGGTCGTGCGCGGTGGAGACGAAGGAGACCGCGATCAGGTCGATCCCGTGCCTGGCCGCGAACTCGACCCAGCCGAGGTCGCCGGCGGTCGCCGCCGGCAGCGCCGCGCCGCCGGGGATGTTCATCCCCTTGTGCGAGGAGAGGGTGCCGCCGACCTCGACCTCGCAGTCGACGCCATCGGCCTCGGGGTCGCGGACGCGGAGGCGGATCGCGCCGTCGGCGAGGTAGACGAGCTGGTTCTCGCGCAGCTCGGTGACCCCGGCCCAGGAGACCGGGATCCGCTCGGCGTCGCCCTCCAGCTCGCGCGGCGTCAGGGTCACGTGCATCCCGGTCTCGAGCTCGGCGAAGTCGTCGCGCAGCTCGCCGATCCGCAGCTTCGGCCCCGGCAGGTCGCCGAGGATCGCGACCTCGCGGCCGACCGTCTGCGCGGCGGCGCGGATCGTCTCGATCACCGCGGCCTGTTTGTCGGGCCCGGCGTGGGAGAAGTTGAGGCGGAAGACGTCGGTGCCGGCGTCGATCATCTGCTCCAGCACCCCCGCCGACCAGCTCGCCGGGCCAACGGTGGCGACGATCTTGGTGCGGCGCGGGATGTGGGCGGCGGCCTGGGCGATCGGGTTCGAGTTCATCACGGGGGACGAGAGTAGAGATCGTTCCCCACGTGCAGGTGAATCTGGCGTTAGCCGACCCCCGGATGGGGGTGATGTGTGACGGGAATCCGGTGCACGCGACACTGATCTATGTAGCCTTTTCGCGATGGCAACCGCGGAGGTCGTCGCCGAGGAGATGATCGCGCCGGAGCTGGTCGGGTCCGCCCCGCCCTCGCCCGCCGGGCCGCTCGCGGAGGGCGAGCAGGGCGCGCTGCCGCTGCCGCCCGAGGTGCCGCTCTCGCGCCCGGCGCAGACCCTGCGCTTCAGCCAGCGCCAGATCCAGTTCATGTTCCGCAACCGGCGCCAGCTCGGCGAGGTCTTCCGCATGCGCGGTGTCGTCTCCGGCGGCCCGGTGATCACCAGCCACCCCGACCACGTCCGCTCGCTCTTCACCGCCAAGCCCGAGCAGGCGCCGTCGCTGACCCGCGAGTCGCCGCTGCGCCCGATCGTCGGCCCCAACTCGGTCCTCACCGCGGTCGGCGAGCGCCACATGCGCCAGCGCAAGCTGCTGCTGCCCGCCTTCCACGGCGAGGCGATCGCCCAGTACACGCAGATGATCGACCGCGCCGCCGAGCAGGAGATCGACAGCTGGCCACTGCACAAGCCGTTCCGCCTCGCCGAGCGGATGCAGGCGATCACGCTCGACGTGATCATGGCCGGGATCTTCGGCATCGAGGGCAGGCCGGCGCCGGGGACGCCGGAGGCGGCGCTGCGGGGCACGGTGCGCAAGCTGGCCCGCGCCTCGACCCGGCCGCAGGCCCAGGTCAGCGAAATCGTCCACTTCGGCCGCGAGGAGCCGATCGGACCGATGAAGCTGGCGATCCGGATGCTCGACCGCCCGACCTACGCGGTGATCGCCGCCCGCCGCCAGGCCGCCGACCTCGAGCAGCGCCGCGACATCCTCTCGCTGCTGCTGCAGGCGCGGACCGAGGAGGGCGAGGCGCTGAGCGACAAAGAGCTGCGCGACGAGCTCCTCACCCTGGTCCTCGCCGGCCACGAGACGACCGCCAACTCGCTCTCCTGGGCCTGGGAGCGGCTGACCCGTAACCCGGCCGCGCAGGAGTCGCTGCTGCACGCGGTCCGCGCCGGGGAGAACGCCGCGGAGTGGATCGAGGCGACGATCACCGAGGCGATGCGCTCGCGGCCGGTGATCCCGCTGATCGGGCGCCGCGTCACCGTCCCCTGGCGGCTCGGCGACTGCGCCGTCCCCGCCGACACCCCGGTGGCGATGAGCATCCTCCTCGTCCACCACCGCGAGGACGTCTACCCGGACCCCTTCTCGTTCCGCCCCGAGCGCTTCCTCGGGCGCAAGCCGGGCACCTACGAGTGGATCCCCTTCGGCGGCGGCATCCGCCGCTGCCTCGGCGCCGCCCTGGCGATGGCCGAGATGCGCGTCGTCCTCGGCGCGATGGCGCGCCGCGTCGACCTCGAGGCCGACCGGCCGGAGCCCGAGCGCGCCCAGCACCGCAACGTGACGATGATCCCCGCCCGCGGCGCCCGCGTCGTCGTCCGCGCCCGCCACGACTGACGGGCCACGCCTCGAGCGAGGCGCCCTCGCCGCGCCTGAAGCCAATCAGCCGGTCCCGGGTCCCCTGGCCCGGCCAGGTCGCCGGGACCGGCCATGAGCAGAACGGGTCAGCCGTTCTTGTAAATCATGTAGCCGAGGTAGACACGCGGAGTCTTCTCGATCTTCATCGACTCTCACCCCCCTCCATCCAGTCGGCCCGGCGCTGCCCGCCGGGAGAGGCGAGAATGCTAAAAGCAATTCCAGTATCAAGCAGACGCTGACCTGAGCGCAGCCGCTGTTTACGAGGAACGCTTATCCTTACTCCGCATTTGCTGAGTGGCGGAAAGGCCAGTGGGTCGGGAACGGGGGAGGAGCGGGACGTGGTGAAGGCGGCCGGACGCGCGGGTCAACGCGGCAAGAGCATCGAGGAAGTGGTCGAGTACGCGCTCGGGCACCGAATCCGGGTCTACGTGCTGACGATCCTCAACGAAGGCACCTACACCCCCGACCAGATCGCGAAGATCATCGGCGAGCCGCTCAACCGCGTCTCCCACCACATCCGCGAACTGCTCGACGCCGGCTCGATCGAGCTGGCCAAGGTCGAGAAGGTGCGCAACGCCGATCGCCATTACTACCGGGCGATCGAACTCCCCTATTACAGCGACGAGGATGCGGAAGCGATGACCCCGCAGGAGCGGAAAGTGACCGCCGGCCTCACCGTACAGTGCATGATGGCCGAGCTGATGGCGGCCTTCTGGGCCGGCAAGCTGCACGAGGACCCGCGCGGGGTCCTGATCGCCTGGCGCAGCGTCAACCTCGACGCCGAGGGTCGCGAGGAGCTCACCCGCGAACAGGCGCGCTGGTGGGACCGGGTCGAGGAGATCGAGACCGAATCGACCAACAGACGCGCGATATCCGGCGAGGAGCCGGTGACGATGATCAGCGCACAGATGGGATTCGACCGCGCTCGCGCGACGCGCGGCGCCAGCCTCGCCAGCAAACGCTGAGCAAAGCGCGCGCCCCGATTGACGGCCCGGTTCCGATCTGGAACCTTCCACTGATCAGCCGAGCTTAGGCCGGGCCGAGGAACTTCCCGAGCACCCCTCCACCCCAGCCTTTCGGCGCGCCAGGGAGAACCGCGGGGCGTCCGTCCTGGGACGACGAGCCGCGCCCTGGCCGCCGGGCCGGCTGACATAGACCGACACTTCCTCCGCGGCCACCCCGCAAAAGCTGCCGTCCAATCGCGGCCGAGGGGACGGCATGAGGACGAGCGTGGAGGGCGAGGGGCCCAGCCGGGCCGACTCCCCTCCACGCCGTCCACCACCGAGACCAGCGCCGCTCGACGCGCGAGAGCGGAGAGGAGGCACGACGTTCGAGGCAGAGCGCGCCTGGCATCGCATTGAGCGGCTTCATGCTCAGCGCTTCGGTGGTCCGGCTCAGCAGGACGCCTTTGAGGTCATAGCCTGACCCCGATGCAGCTTGCGAGACTCGCGGTCATTCAACTAGGTGGGCCCTACGACCACTGGGAGGATTTTGAGCTGGGAGATGGCGAAGCCGCCCTTAAGGTCTTGGGCGATTTGGGAGGCACCGAAACCAAACGCGACCTCCTGGTTGGCGCCTATGTTCCCCTAGCTAGAAGACCAGACCTGAATTCAGATGGATTCATAGTGGTGCCACCAGATGCGAGGCACAAAGCTGAGCAGCTCGTAGAGGCTTCCGCCAACCGCATCGCCGTGCTCAGCGGTTATGGAAGGCGCGTCTACTCCATGAGGCAAACGGTCGCGTTCCAAACCCTGAGCGACAGCGAGATGGCCTGGCTCAAGTGCACGGCTGGCATTGAGGGATTAGATCGATTTGTCTATGTCGGAACCTTCGAGATTCGGCTGGGCCCAGACTTACTAGAGCACTTGGAAGACCGTAGAGATGGAGTTGCTCTCCTCGCTGACGTCAACTCCTTGCCTTTTCGCAGCGACAAATTTCGGACGCTAATAAGAGTGTTTGAAAGGGCATTTGGCTGCTCCTCAAATCGTCTCGTCGTGCATCTTTCGCGCTTTCTTCAAGATCGGCCTGGACTCGGCTTCACGAAGAGCGAGGTCAAGCAATGGATCACGAAGCTACGAGGGCAGGCAGTGCACGCCGATAGGGCAGACCTGCCCGTAGAGGCAGACTTCTTTCCCGCGGTTCCCCGCATGCGCTTCGCTGCATACGATCTTCTCCTCAACAAGCTGACCTGGAAAGACGAGTCAGTAGATCGCCGCGAGATATGGAAGCCAACCCAGGCACCCAGCTCGGCGGGCGGCATGATCTCCGTTGAGAGCCAGAACTTTTCGGTGGCGAACCAGTTTCTTGATTGGTTTCGCGCCTATCCCCTGGGGATCAAATGGCCGAAAATTCATCTCTCCGCCGACCACTGGCCGACAGAGCGTCCGAAAAAAAGCATGGCTGAAAGCCATCTTGAGGTAGTAGGCCCCGATGTATTCAGCACGGCGAAACGTCCGGCCGCCAATTCTTAGCGGAGAGGGAGGGATTCGAACCCTCGAGAGAGCTTGCGCCCCCTACTCGCTTAGCAGGCGAGTGCCTTCAGCCACTCGGCCACCTCTCCGGGCGATTCGCGCCCTGCTGGCGGGCGCGTTCGGTCCGATTGTAGGTATTGACCGGGAATGGCGCGGTTAGTCTGACGGGGGTGGCGGGGCCACCCAGTCAGTCGCACGAGCGATACGAGTCGCTCTTCGCCGATGTCGAGGCGCCGTTCGCCTTCGTCGACCTCGACGCGATGTGGGCCAACGCCGAGGCGATCTTGGGACGGGCGGGCGGCAAGCCGGTCCGGGTGGCGACCAAGAGCCTGCGCTGCCGGGCGCTGATCGAGGCGATCCTGCGCCGCGACCGCGGCTTCGCCGGGCTGATGACCTACACGCTGCCGGAGACGCTGTGGCTCGCCGAGCAGGGGTTCGAAGACCTGCTGCTCGCCTACCCGACCGCCGACCTCGGCGCGCTCGAGGAGCTGGCGCTGCGCTCGGTCGCCAACCCCGCCGGGGCGCCGATCGTGATGGTCGACTGCGTCGAGCACCTCGACGCGATCGAGTCGGTGTTGGGCGGCGGCGCGGCGCCGGTGCGGGTCTGCATCGACCTCGACGCCGGCTGGTGGGCGCTGGGCGGGCGGGTCAGGGTCGGGCCGAAGCGCTCGCCGGTACGGACGGTCGAGCAGGCGGTGGCGCTGGCGCGGGAGATCGAGAGGCGGCCGAAGATCGAACTCGACGCGCTGATGGCCTACGAGGGCCAGATCGCCGGCGTCGGCGACCGGCCACCGGGGCGGCGGCTGCGGGGCGCCGCGACGCGATTCATGCAGCGTCGCTCGGCGCGCGAGCTGGCGGCGCGGCGCGGCGCGGTCGTCGCCGCCCTGGGCGAGTTCGTCGAGCTCGAGATCGTCAACGGCGGCGGCACCGGCAGCCTCGAGCTGACCGCCGCCGAGGCGGCGGTGACCGAGGTGACGGCCGGCTCGGGCTTCTACGCCCCCGCCCTCTTCGACCACTACAGCCGCTTCAGCCTCACCCCCGCCGCCGGCTTCGCGCTGCCGATCGTGCGCAAGCCGGCGCCGCGGATCGCGACCGCGCTCGGCGGCGGCTACCTCGCCTCGGGGAGCGGCGATGCGGGGCGGCTGCCGGCGCCGTGGCTGCCGCCCGGCCTCGCCCTCGACCCCGAGGAGGGCGCCGGCGAGGTGCAGACGCCGCTGCTCGGCGAGGCCGCCGCCGGCCTCGCGGTCGGTGACCGCGTCTACCTGCGCCACGCCAAGGCCGGCGAGCTCTGCGAGCGCTTCGACGCCCTCCACCTGGTCGAAGGCAACGAGATCGTCGACGTAGCCCCAACTTACCGCGGCGAGGGCAAGACCTTCCTCTAGCGCGTGGCAGTCATTTCTCACGCCTACCGTGAGAAATGACTGCCACGTTCAGGGGCCGAGGACGCGGGTGGCGTATTCGTTGCTGAAGGTGCGGGTGGGGTCGAGCTCGTCGCGGACGCGCTGGAACTCGGCCCAGGCGGGGTAGCGGGGGGCGAGGGTGGCGGCGGTCTGGAAGTGGCGCTTGCCCCAGTGGGGGCGACCGTCGTACTCGTCCATGATCGCCTCGACCGCCTCGAAGTAGGGCCGCCACTCCATCCCCCGGTACTGGTGGACGGCGACGTAGGCGGTGTCGCGACCGTGGGCGGGACCGAGCAGCGCCTCCTCGGCGGCGCCGACCCGCATCTCGATCGGGAAGAAGACCGGGTAGCGGTTGGCCCGCACCCACTCGATCACCCGCCGCGCCGCCTCGGGCCCGTGCCGGCGCGGGATCGCGTACTCCATCTCGGTGAAGCGGACGCGGCGCTCGTTGGCGAAGACGCGGTCGGAGCGGTCGGTCGTGCGGCTGCCGGAGGCGAGCCGGCCGGCCAGCCGCGAGAGCGCCGGGATCGTCCGCGGCAGCGCCTTGCCGGTCGCCGCCAGCGCCGCCAGCGCCCAGTTCTCGAGCACGATGTCGTTGAGGAAGGCGGCGGGCGCGCCGCGCGGGCGCGCCGGCGAGGCGCTGCGGTTGCGCTCCAGCACGAGCGCGTTATCGGCGTAGGGGAAGGTGAAGAGCTCGAAGTGGTCGTTGGCGGCGGCCAGCTCCTCGAAGCGGTCGAGCACCTCCTCGCGCGGGCGCGGCGCGTCGACCCGCTCCAGGGCGAAGGCCGGGACGCAGCGCAGGGTGACCGCCGAGATCGCGCCCAGCGCTCCGACCCCGACCCGCGCCGCCGCCAGCAGCGGCCCCGCCGCCGCGTCGAGCTCGCGGACGCTGCCGTCGGCGAGGACCAGCTCGAGCGCCTCGACCTGGGCCGAGATGCTGCGCAGGCCGGCGCCGGTGCCGTGGGTGCCGGTCGAGACGGCGCCGGCGATCGTCTGCCGGTCGATGTCGCCGAGGTTCTCCATCGCCAGCCCCAGCCCGGCCAGCTCCTCGTTGAGGTCGGCGAGCACGGTGCCGGCGCCGACCTTGACCAGGCCCGGGGCCGGGTCGGCGTCGAGCACCCCGCACAGCGACTCGATCCGGATCAGCGTCCCCGCGGTCAGCGCCGCCTCGGTGAAGGAGTGGCCGGAGCCGGCGACGCTGACCTTGCGGCCGGCCTCGGCGGCGGCGGTGACAGCGGCGGCCAGCTGCTCGCGGCTGCGGGCGTGGACGATCTCGGCCGGCCGGCAGCTCTGGTCCCCCGTCCAGTTGCTCCACTCCTCTGGCCCCGCCGCCATGCTTCTAGCTTCCCACGGGACGGGGCACGCCGCTCGGCGCCAGGGCGCGGAAGGCGTACAGCGCGGTCGCCAGCAGCAGCGCCACGATCAGCAGGCAGGGCAACCCGTTGCCGGTCAGGGTGGCGACGACGCCGCCGCCGATCCCGCCCAGCACCTGGCCCGTCGCCCAGGCCATATTGGACACGCCGGAGGCGAACCCTTGGTGCAGGCAGCTCGCCTCGGCCGCGTCGGAGATCAGGGTCAGCGCCGGGGCGAAGCAGAGGCCGGCGCCGAGCGAGGTGAGGATCAGCGCCGCGAGGACGCCGCCGAGGACCTGGGCGGCGGCGACGCCGACCATCGCCGCGGCACAGATCGTCAGCCCGACCACGTAGGGCAGCCGCCGCCCGACCCGGTCGGAGATGCGGCCGGCGATCGGCGAGAGCACCGCCTCGAGCCCGGCGCCGGCGATGAAGCCAGCGGCGATCACCGCGTGGCCGCCGCCGAGGGCGTCGATCCGCAGCGGCACCAGGACCTCGATCGCCCCGAACATCACCGACGGCACGCCGACGAAGATCGCCGCCTCGACCAGCGGCCGGCTGAGCAGCGTCGCGACGATCTCGCCCAGCCCCTGGGTCTCCGGCACGTGCGCCTCCCCCAGCCGCGAGGCGGCGAAGGCGAGGACGGAGGCGATCACCAGGACCGAGCCGAAGACGACTTCGGTCCCGATCGAGGCGGCGGCCGCGCCCAGCACCGGCCCGAGCAGGGCGCCGGCGACCGCGGTCCCCAGCGCGACCCCGATCACCGAGCCGCGGTCCTCGTCCGGGGCGCTGGTGATCAGCCAGGTCATCGCGCCCGACCAGATCAGCGCCCCGGCCGCGCCCTGGACGAGGCGAGCGCCGACCAGCAGCAGGAACTCGCGGCCGAAGCCGAAGACGAAGCTGGAGCAGCCGAGCAGCATCAGGCCGACGATCGCCGAGCGCCGCGGGCCGAAGCGGCTGGCGACGAACCCGGCCGGCAGCGAGAACAGCAGCGTGCCGGCGGCGTAGGCCGCGGAGAGCATCCCGGCCTCCGCCTTGCTCAGCCCGAGCTCGTCGACATAGGTGGGCAGCAACGGGGCGATCGCCGCCAAAAAGGTGACGTCGAAGAAGACCATCGCCGATGCCAGCAGGAGAAGACGACGCACCGGCCAATCCAATCAGCAATCGCTCTAGCATCCTCGACCTGTACCCCACCCGGAGGGGTGGCAGAGCGGTTGAATGCGGCGGCCTTGAAAGCCGTTAGGCCGCGTAAGCGGTCTCGTGGGTTCGAATCCCACCCCCTCCGTTTTCAGCCCCGGATCTGGCTTGCCAGAGCGGTTTGCGGGGCCGCCGCGAGGCCGGGGGCGAATCCGGTTGGTTCCGGCTGAGTCCGGTTGTCTGGGTGCCACGACGGTGCCACGGGAGCGCTGGGTTCGCGCTGTGCCGCTGCCCAGGGCATCGCTGAGCGTCGCTCAGACGCCTGCAGGCGGGGCGGGCGCGAAATGGGTGATCAGGCGAGCTGTGGGCAGGGCTCTTTTCCGACGATGCGGGATTCGACGCCCAGACGATCCGGCCCGTCTGTGATCCTGCGGCCTGCGCATGCGACCGTGGACTAACCGATTCGTAGTCCAGATCCCTGCCTGTCCGCAGAACATGCCAAACTCCTTCCTCAAGCGAACGCATGTTCGTACGCGAAAGGAAGCTGATGGTTCCCGATAAGGCGGCGGCCGAGCGCCTCGACCTACTCGCACTCTGCACGATCCGCGACATCAACTGGAACGTCCTGGCCCGGGAAGCGCAGCGCCCAGAAGGCATGGCGCGACTGCTTTCGGGAAAGGCAGGAGAGGACTCCCGCGACGGCCGGGCAGCCGCCGCGCTGCTCGCTGACGGTCTCGACTCGCTGCAGGCCGGGCGCCGACGGGCCGAAGAGGAGATCGCTGCTGCGGCTGCCAGAGGGGCGCAGCTTGTCACCGTGCTCGATGACGCCTATCCGTCGAACCTGCGGCTGATCCCCAAGCCGCCCCCCTTCCTCTTCTACCGCGGCGAATTGCGCCGCGACGATGCACGCTCGGTGGCGGTAGTCGGCACCAGGGAAGCCTCGAGTGAGGGAATCGATCGCGCTGGGAAGCTCTCTTCCCTGCTGGTCGATGAAGGCGTCACCGTCATCTCGGGTCTCGCCAGAGGCATCGATACCGCTGCCCACTCCGCGGTGCTGGAAGCCGACGGCCGCACGATCGCCGTGATCGGGACCGGGATCCTCCACACCTACCCCAAAGAGAACGCCGAGCTGGCCGAGCGGATCGTCTCCCGGGGAGCGATCATCTCTCAGTTCTGGCCTTCGGCCCCGCCCGCTCGCTACCGCTTCCCGATGCGCAATGAGGTGATGTCCGGAATCAGTCAGGGAACCGTCGTCGTCGAGGCCAGTCGAACTTCCGGGGCGAAGATGCAGGCGCGAATCGCCATCGAGCAGGGCAAGAGAGCCTTCCTCATGTCATCGCTGGTCACCGATGAGGACTGGGCGAAGGAATACCTCGAGCGCCGAGGCGCGATCGAGGTCGGCTCCGTAGACGACGTGGTCAGATGGTTACGCTCCCCAGAGCAGGTGGAGGCGCAGTCGAGTCAGCGATCCCAGCTGGCGCTCGAACTCGTCTAGCAGCGGGTCGTGATCGACCTCAGCAAGCTAGATCGCCCACCGGCCGGCTTCGCCGCCTGCGCGAGCTGCGCCTACCGCGACACCGGCACCGCCGCGATCTGCTTCGCTTGCGCCAGCGAGCACACCGAGGGGCCGGCGGCCGGAGCCTGCGAGGTCTGCGAACTGCCACTGACCGCCGACGGACGCTGTGGCAATCCCATCTGCAGTTGGAAGGACCGGTACTTCACGAGGGTACGGGCGATCTCGATGCGGACCGGCGCGATAGAGCAGGCGATCGTGCGCTACAAGTACGACCGCAAGTGGGGCTGGGCGATGATCTTCGGCCGTATCCTCGTCGGCTATCTCGAAGAGCACGCGGGCGACTTCGAAGGCTATGACGCGATCACGCCGAGCCCTACCTACCGCGGCGCCGATGCCGAGCGCGACTTCGACCACACCGAGCTGATCGTCAAAGCAGCCGAGATCGAGGAGCCGATCGCCTGGCCCTTCGAGTACGGCCTGATCGCCAAGGAGTCGCGCACCGATCGCTTCGCCTCCAAGGGATCGGTGAAGCCCTGGCGAGAGCGCAAAGAAATCGCCACGGGTCCGCTGCGCCAAGCCCTGCGCGTGCCGGACCCAGACCAAGTTGCCGGTCGCCGCATCCTCGTCTTCGATGACGTCTTCACCGAGGGCTTCACTATCCGCGAGGTCGCCAGATCACTGATGATCAGCGGCGCGAAGGAGGTCTCCGAGATCGTCCTCGCCCGCCAGCCGTTCCGTGGGGATGAGTGAGCGTCCATCCCGGAACGCCCTTTACGAGGCGGCGTCCGCGGCACCCGCCGCGGCGCCCTCCTGGTGCTCGCCGCGATCGCCGCCTGCGTCCTCGTCGGCGAAGCCTGAACCCGACGCCGCGAGCAGGATTCCGCCCGGCGCGGCCGAACGTGCCAGGGATGAACCGGGCCGCGATGCGCGATCGGCGCCGCGAGCGCTGGCTGGAAGGGGCCGAACGGGTGCGGGACGAGTTCGGCCTCGTCCTCGTCCTGGTGCTGACCACGTACGTGCTGATGTCGCTGCTCGGCGACCGCGGCTGGGCCTCGGTCGCGATCTGCGCTGTGACCAGCGCCACCTCGGTCATCGCCCTGACCAGCTCGCGCGTGCAGGAGCGCTTCGTCCGCCTCGCGCTGACGCTCTCGGTGATCTCGGTGACGATGGCCGTGGTCGGCGCGATCAGCGGCGCTCTGCTCTGGCTCAACCTCTCCTCGCTGATCCAGGTCGGCCTGCTGGTGACCGCGACCGGCGCCGTGCTGCTGCGGGTGATCACCGCCCCGGAGGTGAGCTCGCGGACGATCCTCGGGGCGATCAGTGTCTACACCGTGCTCGGGATCCTCTTCACCTACGTCTACGCCACGGTCGACCGCCTGCAGCGCGGGGAGTTCTTCGAAGGCGTGCCCAAGACCCACGCCGGCGACTTCCTTTTCTTCAGCTACACGACGCTGACCACGACCGGGTTCGGCGACCTCGTCCCCGGCGGCCAGCCGGGGCGGCTGATCTCCGGCATCGAGATGATCGTCGGCCAGATCTTCCTCGTCACCCTCGTCGCCGGCCTGGTCGCCCTCTGGAAGCCGGGCGAATCGCTGCGGCGCCGGCGCGAGGCGCGGCAGCAGGGCGTCGAAGCCAGCGTCGACTAGGAGGCTCATCGCGGAAGATTGCCCGGCCTCCCACCCGGTGAATCTTCCGCGACGGCGGTTGCTAGCTCGAGAGCGCCGCCTCCATCTCGGCCAGCTGCGCCTCGATCCCGCTCGAGATCCCGTCGCAGATCTGGTGCACGCCGGGGTCGGCGATGCGGTAGATCGAGCTGGTGCCGCGCTTGCTGCGGGCGACGAAGCCCTCGGTCAGCAGCGCGCCGAGGTGCTTGGAGACGTTCTGCTGGGAGCCCTCCACGGCGGCGGCGATCTCCCCCACCGAGGCCTCGTCCTGGCGGCGCAGCAGGTCGATGATCCGCAGCCGGGTGGGATCGGAGAGGGCGCGGAAGCGGCGGGCGATCAGCTCGGCCGCCTCGGGAGTCAGCGGGGTCGTTCTCATGGTGCTATCGTACCATTTACAACTGTAAAGTTGTTAAGTTGTGTAGCGTTGGATTTGTGAAGTGCCGTAAGCCCGAGCGCACCAAGGAGAGAGGACGATGAACGCAACCGCACTGCAAGAAGGGGCCGCCCCGCAGGCCCCGCCCGGCCGCGCCGGCGCCTGGCCGCTGGAGCGGATCCTGTTCCTGCTGGCGGGGACGATGACCGGGCTGAGCGCCCTGCTCGCCGCCTTCGTCAGCCCCTGGTTCCTGCTGCTGACCGGCTTCGTCGCCCTCAACCAGCTCGCCTTCGCCGGCATCCGCCACTGCGGCGCCTCGCTGGTCCTCGAGCACGTCTTCGGCGCCCGGCGGTGCGCCAAGTCATGAGCGGGCTGGGGCCGATCGGCCGCCTCGGCCGCTTCGCCGCCAGCCACCGGCGCGGCGTCTTCGCCGCCTGGGTCGTGATCGCGGTCGGCCTCGGCTTCTTCGCGCCGCGGGTCGAGACCGCGCTCTCGGGCGCCGGCTGGCAGGCCAACGGCTCCGACTCGGTCGCGGTCCGCGAACAGCTCGACCGCAGCTTCGGCGGCGCCAGCGCCTACGCGATCCAGGTCGCCGTCCACTCGAGCTCGCTGACCAACGAGGACGCGGCCTTCAGGCGGACGGTGGCGAACGTCGAAGAGGCGCTCGCCGGCAACTCCGCGGTGCGCCAGGTGGTGCCACCGCAGCCGGACTCCTCGATCTCGCGCGACGGCCACACCGTGATCGTCGCCGGCACCGCGGCGGAAAGCCCCAACGACATGGTCGCCGCCGCCGACGACCTCAAGTCCGAGGTCGCCGCCGCCGCCGCGCCCGGGGTCGAAGCCAACCTGACCGGCGCCCCCGGCATGTGGTCGGACTTCAACGAAGCCAACCGCGAAGCGATGATGAAGTCCGAGCTCTTCTCCTGGCCGGTGACGCTGGCGATCCTCGTCCTCGCCTTCGGCTCGCTGGTCGCCGCCGGGCTGCCGCTGCTGCTGACGATCGTCGGCCTCGTCGCCTCCGCCGGCGTCCTCTACCTCGGCACGCTGCTCGCGCCGATCTCGATCTGGGCGATGAACTTCGCGCTGATGTTCGCGCTGGCGCTCGGCATCGACTACGCGCTGTTCATCGTCATGCGCTTCCGCAACGCGCTGTTCGGCCAGCACCACGACCCGGCCCAGGCGGTCGGCGAGACGATGGACACGGCCGGCAAGGCGGTGCTGTTCTCCGGCCTCACCGTGCTGATCTCGCTCTCGGCGGTGATGCTGGTGCCGAGCCCCGCCTTCCGCTCGATGTCGCTGGGGATCATGATCTCGGTGATCTTCGTCCTCGCGGCGACGCTGACCCTGCTGCCGGCGGTGCTGGGCAAGCTCGGGCCGAAGGTCGACAAGCTCGCGCTCCCCTGGGCGCACAGCGGCGACCACCGCTCGCCGCGCTTCGCCCGCTGGGGGGAGCTGCTGTGGCGGCGGCCGCTGCTGTTCGGCGGCGTCGCCCTGGTCGTCCTCGTCGGGCTGGCGATCCCGGTCTTCAGCCTGCAGACGGGGATGCCGTCGATCAAGGTGGTGCCGAAGGACGACTCCTCACGGGTCGGCTACCGCCAGATCAGCGCCGCCGTCGGGCCCGGCGCTCCCGGCACCCTGCAGGTGACGGCGCCGAGCGGTGCGGCCACGGCGACCGTCGCCGCGCTCGAAGCCGACCCCGGCATCGCCGCCGTGGCGCCGCCGGTGCGCGGCGAAGACGGCCTGGTCCTGGTCCAGGCGGTGCCGACCGCCGGACCCTCGACCGACGCCGCCGGGGCGACGATCGACCGGCTGCGGGAAACCCTGCCGGCGCAGGCGCTGGTCGGCGGCCCCTCGGTCGAAAACCACGACCTCGAAGCGGCTCTGGCCGCGAAGACGCCGCTCGCCATCGGGGTCGTGCTCGGGCTCGGCTTCCTGCTGCTGCTGGTCGCCTTCCAGGCGCCGCTGGTGGCGGCGATCGGCGTCCTCGCCAACCTGCTCTCGACCGGCGCCGCCTTCGGCGTGGCCAAGCTGATCTTCCAGGACGGCCACCTGAGCGGCCTGCTCGGCTTCGAATCGCAGGGCTTCCTCGACGCCTGGGGGCCGATCTTCTTCTTCGCGATGATCTTCGCGATCGCGATGGACTACACCGTCTTCCTGCTCTCGTCGTCGCGCGAGCACTGGGAAGCGTCCGGCGACGCCAAGCAGGCGATGGTCGGCGGCCTGGCCCACTCGGGCCGCGTGATCCTCGCCGCCGGCGCGGTGATGGTGGCGGTGTTCTTCACCTTCGCCCTCTCCGGCCCGCTGCCGCCGAAGGAGATGGGGATGATCCTCGGGATCGCCGTCCTGCTCGACGCCTTCCTGGTCCGGCTGCTGCTGCTGCCGGTGTTCCTGCGGCTGACCGGGCGCGCCGCCTGGTACCTGCCGGCCTGGCTCGACCGGATCTTGCCGGACGTCCACTTCGGCCACGGCGAGTCGCAGCAGCCGGCCCCGGCGCCGGCTGCTGCCCGCGAGCCGGCGGGAACGGCCGCCGGTTAGGAGGGATCGGCGAAACCCGCGCACACCGCCGGCGGCGGCGGACACGGCGCGGGTTTCGCCAATCCCTCCTAGCACCGGCCCAGACAGCGCTTCCGACATTGACCCCACTCAGGGTGGTCGATATCGGAAGCGCGAAAGGGCGACTACTCGTCGTCGAGCTCGACGCGCTCGATCGTCTGCGCCTCGAGCGGACGGTCCGACGCGTCGGTCGGCGTCGACTCGATCGCGTCGACGACGTCCATGCCCTCGGTGACTTCGCCGAAGACGGTGTGCTTGCCGTCGAGCCAGGGCGCCGCGCCGGTGGTGACGATGAAGAACTGCGAGCCGTTGGTGTCGGGACCCGCGTTGGCCATCGCGATCGCGCCGCGGACGACCTTGTGCTCGTTGATCTCGTCCTCGAAGGTGTAGCCGGGGCCGCCGCGTCCGCTGCCCTCCGGGCAGCCGCCCTGGATCATGAAGTCCGGGATCACGCGGTGGAAGACGAGTTCGTCGTAGAACTTCTCGGCGGCGAGCTTGCGGAAGTTCTCGACCGTCTTCGGGGCGTCGTCGTCGTGCAGCTCCAGCACGATCGCGCCGGCGCTGGTGTGAAGAGTTGCCTGCGACATCGGTCCCAACCCTACCGATCGTCGACCGCGACGGTGAGCGGAGCCGAGGATCCGGGCGCGTACGGCCACCCCTCCTCGCTCAGCGCCGTCGCCCGCAGCCGGATCGCGGTCGGGCCGCTGACGTAGCGGAAGCGGTAGTGGGCGTGGAAGCGGCCGGCGTGGTCGCTGCGGATGACGAGGACCGGGCGCCAGCGGCCGGTCGCCGCCTCGCGGTACTGGATCGCGACCAGCTTGCCGCGGCGCGGGATCGGGGCGCCGCGGGCGGCGACGCGGCCGGACAGCCGCAGCGCCTGCCCGGTGAGGAGCGCCCGCGGCGCCGCCGCCAGCGTCACCCCCGAGCGCACCCGCAGCAGCAGCCCGCGCCGGCTCGACCCGGCCATGCCCTCGCCGCCCGGGAAGCTGACCGTGAGCCGCCGCGAGGGGCCCGACGGCAGCGGCAGCTCGAAGCCGCCGTGGGGGCCGGTGCGAACGTGGCCGACCTCGGCCTCGGGAAGGGCGCCGCGCGAGGGGCGGGAGACGACCCGGACCTCGCGCCCGGCGATGCCGGCGCCGTCGGCCCAGGTGAGGCGGCCGCCGAGCACCGCGCCG
>CAZHLT010000255.1:0-1972 GCA_964533285.1 uncultured Conexibacteraceae bacterium
GCGCCTTGCCCACCAAGGTCGCGCCGGCACCGAGCAGACGCTCGACCGCGACCGCCGTCGCGACGGCTGGCCCGTGGGACGCGAGCCAGTCTGGGTTCCCGGCGCAGCAGACGTGCCCGGCGACGTCGAAGACGTCCTTGGCGACGAACCGACTTCCCTCCAGTGGGCCATCGCGCAAGGGCTCGACCGTAACCCGGTCGTGGTCGCAGAGGGCAAGCGAACCAGCAGCGTTCATCGACCGACAGCCTCCCACAGCCGAGCTGTCGAGGGGATGGCGGATCTCCAGAGCGGACGCCTCGGCCGCAATGAGCACCGCGGCAAGGATCCCGTCGATCAGCTTGAGCCGACGCCTCGGGGTCAGCGCGCGATCACAGGGTTCCGGCCGGGGCGAGCCAGACGCTGTCGACGCTGAGGCTCGTGTGCTCGGCGATCAGGTCGTAGTCGCGGTCATAGTGCAGAACACCCGCGCCGACCTCGTGCGCGATTCTGCGTTTGAAGGGGGCATCGGCGACCCGAGGCAACGCCACCAGTAGCAGAACGGGCGGGGATTGCCTGGATAGGTGGCAAGTGCCGGCATATGACTCCCGCGGGGATGGTCGCAGGCGAGCGGCACCCGGATCCTGGTGCACTCTAACCCCTTCTGGGCGGGCTCGGTGCAGCGGTGCCACGGGGCGGTCAGAGGTCCGCGAGCGAGGGCGGCGAGCCGGCTCTGGGGGGCGGGCAAGGACTGACCGGTCGTCAAGTTGGAGGAAGTCAGGGCAAGGCTGCACTGAGCGCTTACCGAGTAACTCAGACGCCTATGGAGTTCGCGGTTTCGATCCAGTGAGAGAACTCGCGGCCAAGTGCCACTGGTGCGCACGGATCAGATGAGGCGCCTGGTCTCGCTCGCCCCTCTAGTTGACCCGCCCACACACGTTGTGAACCGCTGAAAGGCCATCCGGGCCCGCCAAGAGGCTGTGGGTTGTCGAAGCTCACGACCTCAAGGAGGACCCGGATGAAGGTTCACGCTAACGCCGCCCTCGGACCGGCGG
The DNA here is from genome assembly GCA_964533285.1 of uncultured Conexibacteraceae bacterium. Lineage (GTDB taxonomy): Bacteria > Actinomycetota > Thermoleophilia > Solirubrobacterales > 70-9 > VAYN01. The sequence continues at coordinate 1,032 of CAZHLT010000255.1, forward strand.
GGCGGCTGGCTCTGGTGGAAGCGATCGAGTCGGGGATGACGCAGAAGGCGGCAGCTGCCGCCTTCTGCGTGGCACCGGCGACGGCCCATCGCTGGTGGCATCGGCGGAGGGCGGCCAGTGCCGAGGAGCTTGCCTCGGGCAGCTGGCTGCTCGATCGCTCCTCGCGCCCGCGCCGCAGCCCCCGGCTTCTCGACGCGAGGACGCAGGAGCGGATCTGCGAGTGGCGACGGCGCACCGGCTGGGGCCCACGGCTGGTGGCCGGCAAGGTCGGCCGCCACCACTCGACGGTCTGGAAGGTCCTCCACCGCCACGGCATCTCACGCCCGCCGCGAGCCCCGCGCGAGCAGGCCCGCCGCTACGAGTGGCCCTGCCCGGGCGATCTTCTGCACATGGACACCTCTCGCTACGCGCGCTTTGAGCGTCCCGGGCACGCGGTGACCGGCGATCGCTCCCAGCGCTCGCGCAAGTGGATGGACCCCGGCACCCGGGTGGGCTATGACTTCGCCCACGCGGTCGTCGACGACCGCTCGCGCCTGGCCTACGTCGAGCTGCACCCCGACGAGAAGGCGGCGACCGTCACCGCCTTCTTCGAGCGCGCCCTGGAGTTCTTCGCCTCCCACGGGATCGCCGCCAGGCGCCTGATGACCGACAACGCCTTCGCCTACGCGAAGAACCGCTCCCTACGCGAGCTGCTCGCGGCCAGCGGTGTCAAGCACCTGCTCACCGAGCCCTACCGGCCCCAGACCAACGGCAAGGTGGAGCGCTTCCACCAGACGATGGCCCGGGAGTGGGCCTACGGCATCGCCTACCGCTCACACCGCCATCGCAACCGGGCGCTGCCACACTGGCTCGAGCACTACAACGAGACCAGGCCCCACAGCTCCATCGGGGGACGGCCGCCGATCAGCCGCGTTCACAACGTGTGTGGGCAGGACAGCTAG
>CAZHLT010000256.1:0-3049 GCA_964533285.1 uncultured Conexibacteraceae bacterium
GCCGACAACACCGAGCTCGGCTCCGGCTTCCGCATCGCGATGCGCGACCTCGACATCCGCGGCGCCGGCAACCTGCTCGGCGACGAGCAGTCCGGCCACGTCGCCGCGGTCGGCTTCGAGCTCTACTGCCAGATGATCGACGAGGCGGTGGCGGCGACGGGCGACGGCGAGGGGGAGGAGGAGGCGCCCGAGCCGGTCCGCCTCGACGTCCCCGTCGACGCCTATCTCTCGGCCGCCTACATCCCCTTCGAGGCGGCCAAGATCGACGTCCACCGCCGCATCGTCGCCGCCCGCGAGCCGGGCCAGCTGCGGGCGATCGCCGACGAGCTCGCCGACCGCTTCGGGCCGCTGCCGGCGCCGGCCGAGAACCTGCTGAAGCTGCAGCGGGCGCGGATCGAGCTCGGCCTCGCCGGTGCCCGCAGCGTCGAGTTCCGCGGCGGCCGCCTCTCGGTCACCGGCGTCGAGCTCGACTCCGAGGGGGCCGGGGTGCTGACCGAGAAGGTCGAGGGGGCGCTCTACGAATGGCGCGAGCAGACCGCGGCGCTGCGGGTCGGCAACGACCCCGAGGAGCGCCTGGCGGCGGTGCTCGCCCTGGCCGACGGCCTGCGCGAGGCGGGGCGCGCGGCCGAGGGCGCCCCGGCGCAGCTTTAGGAAACCGTTATCGGCGTGGGTGCCGCGGCCCGCTCTCGACCCCGCTTTTCACTATGCTGCCGAATCCGTGGGGGCCAAATCGGGGCAGAAATCGAAGCAGGCCGGGAGCAGGCAGGCCGGAGCCAAGCGGCTCGCGCTGGTCGTCTTCGGCGCCGTCTTCGTCCTCCTCTTCGTCGGCTTCGCGATCGCCCAGGGCATCGGTCAGCCGAGCGTCCCCGACGGCGACGTCGCCCTGGTCCAGAGCGTGCCCAGCGAGCGCGGCCACATCAGCCAGGAGCGGTTCGACCGCGCGCTCGACCAGCAGGTGGCAACCAACGGGCTGAAAAAAACGCCGAAGCCGGGCTCGAAAAAATACGAAGAACTGAAGACCGCGGTGATGACCGAACTGATCGAAGCCGTCTGGCTCTTCGGCGAGGCCGAAGAAATGGAAATCACGGTCACCGAAAAACAGATCGAAACCGAACTCGCGAACATCAAGAAACAGAACTTCCCGACGGAAAAGGCCTTCCAGGAATTCCTCAAGACGTCCCATTACACGCAGGAGGACGTCAACGAAAAGGTCGAACTGACGATCCTCAACCAGAAAATCGGGGAAAAGATCAACGGCGAAGCGCAGCCGCCGACGAACGCCGAAATCCAGAACTACTACGAAGCCGAAAAGGCGACTCAGTTCACCGAAGCGCCGAGCCGCGACGTCCGCCTGATCCTCAACGAAAGCAAAGCCGAAGTCGAAAAGGCGAAGGAAGCACTGGAAGCCGACAACTCGCCGGCCAGCTGGAAGAAGGTCGCGAAGAAGTACTCGACGGACCCGACGAGCAGCGGCAAAGGCGGCCTGCAGGAAAAAATCCCGGAGGAACTCCTCCAGGGGCCGCTGAAAAAGGCGATCTACGAAAGCGCCACCGGCGAACTGGTCGGGCCGACCAAGTACCAGGGCAACTACCTGCTGACCGAAGTCGTCAAGCTGAACCCGGAAAAGGTCAAATCGCTGGGCGAAGTCCGCTCCCAGATCAGCCAGACGCTGGCCCAGCAGAAGCAGCAGCAGCACCTGAACGAATTCGTCAGCACCTACCAGCAGACGTGGCGTTCGCGGACCTTCTGCGCCTCCGGCTTCGAGGTCGAACTCTGCTCCAACTACCCGGCCTCGCTGCGGCTCGAAAAATCGCGCGAACCGTACAAATCCTGCTTCGAAGCCAACCCGAAAACGCCGCCGACCGGGTGCCCGGCGCCGGTCGAACAGACGAAACCGGCGGTGCCCGGCTCGGTCACGGTGGTCAAACCGCTGGGCGAACAGCTGGTGCAGCGGCCGCGGCCTGAAGCGGCGGCCCCCGCCGCCACCTCGGAAGCGCTGGAAGGCGCCGCCGGGGCCGAAGGCGGCGAAGCTCCGCCGACCGAAGCCGCGCCCGAAGCGGGCGGCTCCGAAGCCGGCGAATAGCGCGCCGCCCCCCACCCCCGTCGGGCAATAGACTGCCGCTCCCGTGAGCTCGATCAGCTCCATTCACGCGCGCCAGATCCTCGACTCGCGCGGCAACCCGACCGTCGAGGTCGAGGTCGTGCTGGAGTCGGGCGCGCGCGGCCTCGCCGCGGTGCCGTCGGGCGCCTCGACCGGCGAGTTCGAGGCGGTCGAGCTGCGCGACGGCGGCGACGCCTGGGGCGGCAAGGGCGTCTCGCGCGCGGTCGCCAACGTCAACGGCGAGATCGCGGCGGCGCTGACCGGCGCCCGCGCCGCCGAGCAGGGGGCGCTGGACCGGACGATGATCGAGCTCGACGGGACGTCGAACAAGGGCCGCCTCGGCGCCAACGCGCTGCTCGGCGTCTCGCTGGCGGCGGCGAAGGCGGCGGCGGCCGACTCCCGGCAGGAGCTCTTCCGCTACCTCGCCGAGCTCTACGGCGGCGGCGAGCCGAGCGTGCTGCCGGTGCCGATGATGAACGTGCTCAACGGCGGCGCCCACGCCGACAACTCGGTCGACTTCCAGGAGTTCATGATCGTCCCCGCCGGCGCCGCCAGCTTCTCCGAGTGCCTGCGGGTCGGCGCCGAGGTCTTCCACGCGCTCAAGAAGACGCTGCAGGCGGCCGGCCACTCGACCGCCGGCGGCGACGAGGGCGGCTTCGCCCCCAACCTCGAGTCCAACGAAGCGGCGCTGCAGGCGGTGATCGACGGCATCGAGGCGGCCGGCTACGCGCCCGGCAGCGACGTCTTCATCGCCCTCGACCCGGCGACCAGCGAGGTCTACGAGGGCGGCGCCTACGTGCTCGAGCCCGAGGGCCGCAGCCTCAGCCCCGAGGAGATGGCCGGCTACTGGGAGAGCGCCTGCTCGCGCTACCCGATCGTCTCGATCGAGGACGGCATGGACGAGGAGGACTGGGACGGCTGGAAGCTGCTGACCGAGAAGCTCGGCGA
>CAZHLT010000257.1:0-4590 GCA_964533285.1 uncultured Conexibacteraceae bacterium
GAGCCGGCGCGGCCGGATGAAGGTCTTGTAGTAGAAGCCGACCGGAGTGAAGGGGCCGCCGAAGCGGTCGACGGCCGCCATCGCGTCGAAGCCGAGCGAGGGCCAGGCGTTCTGGTGCTCGACCCGCATCCCGGCCGCCAGCGGCTCGCCGCAGGCGCGGACGCCGGGAGCGCCGTCGACGGTGACGAGCGAGTTGGCGCACTGGCCGCAGCCGCAGATCTCGCCCCGCTTGCGGTGGTACTTGAAGCTGCGCGAGAAGACGCGCTGGCCCGCGGCGTAGAGGGCCGAGGCGATCGTGTCGCCGGCGAAGCCCTGGTGCGGCTTGCCGTCGAAGCTGAAGGAGAGCGGCTGGGAGCGGTCGATCCGCTGCCCCTCACGGGAGGGCAAGCGGCTCATCGCGCCTCACCTCCGTCGCGGACCTCGCCTCCGTCGCCCGCCGCGGCCACGGCCGCGTCACCCGCGGCGCCGCTGGGGGCGCCGGCACCGGCGGTCGGAGCGTCGGCGGGCAGCGCCGTCCACAGCACCTCGTTGGTGCGGGTGTCGCGTTCGGCGAGGAACCACTGGCGGCAGCCGGAGCGGTGCACCCACCACTCGCGCTGGGGACCGGCGACGTTGCGGCGGAAGTAGAGGTAGCGGTTCAGCTCGCGGCGCGGCGGCCTGCTCGCCGGCCGCGGCGCCAACTGGGCGCCGCCGAAGCCGAAGTCGGTCACCTCGCGGGTGCCGCAGTTGGGACAGGTGAGAAGGAATGACATCGGCTTCTGGGTCTTCCGGGGTTCTCTGGGTGGGGGTTCGGGCCAGTCGGGGGACTTGCAATTCGTTGCGTAATCCGCAATACTATTGCTTATAGCGCAATACTATCAAGACAGGCAGATGACCTGCAACCGCTGCTCGAACGCGCCGGCGGCGAGCCTCGCCGGGCGCTCGACGTACGCTGTGGGCGGATGACGCCCCTGAGCGGCAGCAAGGCGGGGAACCAGCTGGTCGGCTCGGTCGGGCGGGCGATCGAGCTGCTCGACGCGCTCGCCGCCGCCCCCGAGGGGCTCGGCGTCAACGAGTTGGCGCGGCGGATCGAGGTCAACCCCAGCACCGCCTCGCGGCTGCTGGCGACGCTCGAGCAGGGCGGCCTGGTGCGGCGCGACGATCGCGGCCGCTTCCAGCTCGGGCTGAAGCTGCTGGCGCTGGCCGACCTGCTGGCGACCCGGCTCGACGTCCGCGAGCTCGCCCGCCCCCACCTGCACGCCCTGGTCGAGCGCACCGGCGAGACGGCGACGCTCTCGGTGCCCACCGCCGGCCAGGCGGTCACGGTCGAGTTCGTCCCCGGCAAGAGCAGCGTCATCAGCATGGCCCGGGTCGGCCGCCCCAACATCCTGCACGCGACGGCGATCGGCAAAACGATGCTGGCCTTCGGGCCTGAGGCGGAGATCCCGGCGGCGGCCGAGCTGACGCGCCTCACCGAGCGCTCGATCGACGACGTGGCGGAGCTGGAACGGGTGGTCGAGCAGGTGCGCCGGGCCGGCTGGGCTGAATCGGTCGCCGAGCGCGAGGACGACCTCGCCGCCCTCGCCGCGCCGGTCTTCGGCGCCGACCGCCAGCTGGCCGCGATCGTCGGCCTGCAGGGACCGCTGGCGCGGATGACCAACGCCCGCCGGCTCGAGGTCCTCCCCGAGGTCCTCGCCACCGCCCGCGCGATCTCCGCCGAGCTGGGCGGCAGCTGACCCCCCTCCGCGAAACCGCGGTTCTCTCCGCTATGCGGGGAAAAAGGTGGTCTCGGCCGGGTCAGGGGTTGGTGCCTGGGATCCAGTCCGTGCCGGCGAGGGGGACGCGGGCCATCGCGGCGGCCTCGACGGTCAGGGCGACGAGGTCCTCGGGTTCCAGGTTCTGGACCCGCGACTTGCCGCAGGCGCGGGCCAGGGTCTGGGTCTCCAGGACCAGCGTCCGCAGGTAGTTGGCGAGGCGGCGGCCGCCCAGCTCGGGGTCGAAGCGGGCGGCCAGATCGTCGTCCTGGGTGAAGATCCCGGCCGGGTCGCGGCCCTCGTGCCAGTCGTCGTAGTAGCCGGCGGCGGAGCCGATCTTGGCGTACTCCTGGTCCAGCTCCGGCGCGTTGTCGCCGATCGCGATCAGCGCCGCGACGCCGATCGAGACCGCGTCGGCGCCGAGCGCCAGCGCCTTGGCGACGTCGGCGCCGGAGCGGATCCCGCCGGAGACGATCAGCTGCACCTGGCGGTGCATGCCGAGCTCGGTCAGCGCCTGCACCGCCTGCGGGATCGCAGCCAGGGTGGGGATGCCGACGTGTTCGATGAAGACGTCCTGGGTCGCCGCGGTGCCCCCCTGCATGCCGTCGAGGACGACGACGTCGGCGCCCGCCTTGACCGCCAGAGCGACGTCGTAGTAGGTGCGGGTGGCGCCGACCTTGACGAAGACCGGCTTCTCCCAGTCGGTGATCTCGCGCAGCTCCTCGATCTTGATCTCGAGGTCGTCGGGGCCGGTCCAGTCGGGGTGGCGGCAGGCGCTGCGCTGGTCGATGCCGACCGGCAGGTCGCGCATCTCCGCCACCCGGTCGGAGATCTTCTGGCCGAGCAGCATGCCGCCGCCGCCGGGCTTGGCGCCCTGGCCGACGACGACCTCGATCGCGTCGGCGCGGCGCAGGTCGTCGGGGTTCATCCCGTAGCGCGAGGGCAGCAGCTGGTAGACGAGCGTCTTCGAGTGGCCGCGCTCCTCCGCCGTCATGCCGCCGTCGCCGGTCGTCGTCGAGGTGCCCATCGCGGTGGCGCCGCGGCCGAGCGCCTCCTTGGCCGGCGCCGAGAGGGCGCCGAAGCTCATCCCGGCGATCGTCACCGGGATCTCCAGGTGCAGCGGCCGCTTGGCGAAGCGGGTGCCGAGGACGACGTCGGTCTCGCAGCGCTCGCGGTAGCCCTCGAGCGGGTAACGGGAGACGCTGGCGCCGAGCAGCAGCAGGTCGTCGAAGCTCGGCACCCGGCGCTTGGCGCCGCCGCCGCGGATCGCGTAGATGCCCTCGCGGGCGGCGCGCTGGATCTCGTGGATCGTCGCCCGGTCGAAGGTCGCCGACTCGCGCAGGCCGTCGCGCCAGCCGGGGCGGGCGGGGTCGTGGCGCTCCATCAGTACTCCTCCGCGTCGTCGACGTCGAAGTTGTAGAGGCGGCGGGCGGAGCCGTAGCGGCGGAACTCGGCAGCGTCGACGTCGTCGAACCCGGCCGCCGCCAGCAGCGCCGCAATCTCCTCGCGGTGCTCCTCGCGCAGCTCCTTCTCGACGCAGTCGGCGCCGAGGCTGGCGACCTCGCCGCGGACGTAGAGCCGCGCCTCGTACAGCGAGTCGCCGAGCGCGTCGCCGGCGTCGCCGCAGACGACCAGGCGGCCGGTCTGGGCCATGAAGGCGCTCATGTGCCCGACCGAGCCGCGGACGACGACGTCGGCGCCCTTGAGCGAGATCGCGCAGCGGGCGGAGGCGTTGCCGGCGATCGCCAGCAGGCCGCCGTGGGCGGTGGCGCCGGCCGCCTGGCTGGCGTCGCCGGCGACGAAGACGCGCCCCGACATCATGTTCTCGGCGACGCCGACGCCGCAGTTGCCGGCGATGCGGACCGTCGCCCGCTGGTTCATCCCGGCGCAGTAGTAGCCGACCGAGCCGTCGATCGCGATCTCGACCTCGTCGTCGGCGCCGGCCGCGATCGCGTGGCGGCCGCCCGGCTCGACCACCTCGTAGCGCTTGGCGGCGCCGGCGTGGATCGCGGCGTTGAGCTCGCGCACGTCGACTTCGGCGAGGTCGAAGCGCAGCGTGTCGGCCGCGACGCTCACGCCGTCTCGCCGCCCCAGCTGTAGACGACGCCCGGCTCGGGCTCCCAGACCTCGGCGTCCTCGGCGCCCGGCAGCGTCGCCAGCGCCCGGTACTCGGAGGCCATCGCCACCCACTCGTCGGTCTCCGCCATCACCGCCGGCTTGCAGGCGATCGGGTCGCGCAGCACGGCGAAGCCGTCGGCGGTGCCGACCGCGAAGGTGTAGAAGCCGTCGAGGTCCTCGAGGCAGCTCTCCAGCGCCTCCCGCAGCGTCTCGCCGGCTTCGATCCGCCGCGTCAGGTAGCCGGCGGCGACCTCGGAGTCGTTCTCGGTGCGGAAGACGACGCCCTCGCGGGCCAGCTCGGCCCGCAGCCGGTTGTGGTTGGAGAGCGAGCCGTTGTGGACGAGGCAGAGGTCGCGGCCGGTCGAGAAGGGGTGGGAGCCGGCGGCGGTGACGCGGCTCTCGGTCGCCATCCGGGTGTGGCCGAGGGCGTGGCTGCCGACGACCGCGTCGATCCCGTAGCGGGCGATGAACTCGGCCGGCTGCACCGCGTCCTTGTAGATCTCGATCTCGCGGCCGGCGCCGAGGATCTGCAATTCGGGCAGCTCGGCGCCGATCCAGGCTTCGGCCGCGGCCGGCTCGGCGTCGACCGTGACCAGGGCCAGCGAGTCGCCGTGGGTGCGGATCTCCTCGAGGCCGATGCCGGCGTCGAGGGCGGCGGCGAGCGCCTCGCCGTCGAGGCCGTCCTCGGCCCGCAACGAGACCTTGGCCTGCCCCGCCGGGACCGGCTCGCGGTGGACGG
>CAZHLT010000258.1:0-3828 GCA_964533285.1 uncultured Conexibacteraceae bacterium
CGACTCGCCAGCCTGGACCCAGCGGGGCTCGGCCTGGACGCGGAGCATCGTCGGCATCGGCGGCGAACTGTCCGCCACCCAGGAAAGCGGCTCGGGGATCACCTTCCAGCTGACCAACCTGCACGGCGACGTGGTCGCGACGGCGGAGGCGAGCCCGACGGCGACGAAACTCAAAGCGACCTTCCGCCTTGACGAGTTCGGAAACCCGATGTCGGGAGCCGCGGGGCGCTACGGTTGGCTCGGGAGCAAGAGCCGGCGCACCGAACTCGCCTCCGGGGTGATCCAGATGGGGGCGCGGAGCTACGTGCCAGCGATCGGACGGTTCATCTCGGTCGATCCCGTGGCAGGCGGGTCCGCCAGCGCGTACGACTATGTCAACGCGGATCCGGTAAACGGCTTCGACCTGGAAGGCACCAAGGCCAACAAGCGGGGCGGGGGCAACATCAGCAACGCGCGTAAGAACCCGCCCAGAGCGAGTGCCCGCGGAGAGGGTCACCTAAGTGTGACCCTTACGCATCAGACCTGCAACCGCGAGGGGTGCACGGGCGAGTTCACGATCCGCGGGAACATTGTCGAACGTCGCGGTAGCTCGTCTTCGATGCACCTGTATATCACCGCCGACAACATGGCCTGGCAGGGCCCCGTGAAGGTGAGGGACTTCGGCGTCGTCAGCAACTGGAGCCACACGCCGTCCCATACGCTGACGCTGTTCATTCCCTTTGGCGCGGTGTTCACGTTCCACAACGTCTGGCGGGTTGGCGGCCGTAAGGGTCACGAGGAAGCGGCCGCCTGGGCCGAGGGGGGAGAAATCAGCTGGTGACGCGGTTGCGTGGGCCTGCGGGTGACAGTCGGGTGCTGGGTTGTGGTGGCGCTGAGCGCAGCGCTACCCTCCCGCTGTGAGTATGCATCCCGGAGAGTCGACCCTGCCGCGCTACGGCTTGGCGCGACCCTTTGTTGGCGAGCGCTTCCTCGAAGGTCACGGCTGGGACGTCTGTACCGTCGTCCACCGGCCCGACGATTCCGATGGGGAACTGACGGTCGGGGTGATCCGGCGCACGACTGCGTCCCCGGGCCCCGGTCTGCCGCGGGTCGCGATCTCCGACGAGCTGGCGCGGGAAAGCGTCGCAGCGGTGTTGGTGGAGCCGCTGATGAGCGCGGGCGACGACGTGTTTGGGATCGCCGCCACCGTGGCGGGCGAGGGGCAGGCCTGGCGCCCCCAGGACATCAGTCTCGACGGCGAGGCGGTCGCCGGCCACGAGCGCGAGTACAGGGGGATGTGGATCGCCTACTGCCTGACGGCGACCCTGATCGTCTTCGTGCTGGCGCCTGCGGCGCTCCGCCCGGACGCGGTGCGGCTGCGGCAGCTCACTTCGGACGAGGCCCCATTGCGTCAGGATTGGCCAGACTAGTCCCGAACCCATGCCAACGTCTGAGAACTCGGACTCTTGGCTCTCAGAATGCCGCTCACGAGGAATCCCAGACGCACCCGACAGGTAAGGCACAGCAGGCACTCCCAAGGTGTAGAGGTCAGCACGGACGGCGAGGAGATCGTCTCCCAGACCGCACCCTTCTGCTGCACGACCATAGGATTGCAGGGCGACCACCAAACGAAGGGAGAGGTCAAGCCTATGACCGAGGAGGGCTGGGGCTTTGTCGACCCTAGCGATCAAGGCGCCACCGACCGGTGGGGTCCATGGTGGACACGCATCGGGTAGCGGACCCGTAGGCAAGGCGGAACGTCACCTCCAGGAAGTGGTTAGTTCAGCAGCATCTGCCGAAGCGGCGGCGGCAAATGCGTGCGCAAAAGCGTCTGCAACTACGTACACCGGAGGTTTTTGGCGTATGTACCAGTTGGGGGGCTTGGCGCGCCAGGCGGCTTATTTCGGGAGTGTTGTCTCGTGCGCAGTTGGGTGGCTCCTGAATGAATGATCCGATCCTGCCGTACGATGTATCGGTTGGACGACCGGTACTCGCTTCCTAGATGAAGAGACGGTAGAGATGACCAAGTCGAATGACGGGCGGGGGACAGTTCCGCGCTTGTCGGAGCGCATTCACTCATGGGGTGACATGGCAGGAAGGAGCCCACTTTTTTCAATCCCGACGACGAAGTGGCTCGTGTGCCTTGCCTTGGCTGTCTTCGTGCTTTTCCTTCTTGTCGGCGAGCTATATCGATGGCACCATGGCTCGGGAGCCAACAGCATTGTTGCGGCGGTCAGTTGGCGGGTCGTCTGGGTCACCTATACGGTTGCAAAACTGGCTCTACTCGGGGCTCTTCTCGTTCTGATAATCCGCCGCGTGGGCGACCGGCGGGGCAAGCGCAGGCCTTAGCCGAGCGATCGAGGTCGGGGTACTCGTGAGCTCACTACCGAGCCTTAAGATCGGGGCCCGCGCCAAGCGGACCAAGGCGTGCGACGACGGCCTGCGCTCCTCCACTGGGCCGGTTTCCCCGCGCTGGTCGGCGGCCAGCTGATGGCCGAGTCGGACTTCGATCCTGATGCCGGCTCGGCCGCCGGCGCCCAGGGCATCGTCCAGTTCATGTCATCCGTCGTTGACTCTCGCCTGACGTAGCTCACCACTGGCGAAGGCGGCAGAAAGATGAGAAGGACCCTTTTCAGCCGCAGTGTGCGGCGCAGCTCACACCATCCGCGTCGCGTGCGCCGAGGTCAGCGTGCCGCTGGCCTCGGCCTCGGTGCGCTTGGCCCAGCGGTTCAGCTCGCGGCGGGCGAGGACCATTTTGTGGACCTCGTCGGGGCCGTCGGCGAGGCGGAGCATGCGGCTGAAGCGCCAGAGGGCGGCGAGGGGGGTGTCGTCGGTCATGCCGAGGCTGCCGTGGATTTGGATCGCGCGGTCGAGGACGTTCATCACCATGTTGGCGGCGACGACCTTGATTGCGGAGATCTCCTGGCGGGCGGCGCGCTTGCCGTCGCTGTCCATCTTCCAGGCGGCGAAGAGGGTGAGGAGGCGGGCCTGGTCGATTTCCATGCGGGAGGCGGCGATCGCCTCCTGGACGAACTGCTTGTCGGCCAGTGGGCCGCCGAAGGCGACGCGCTCGTTGGCGCGGCGGCACATCATCTCCTGCGCCCGCTCGGCGGTCCCGATCGCCCGCATGCAGTGGTGGATGCGGCCCGGGCCGAGCCGGTCCTGGGCGATCGCGAAGCCGGCGCCGCGCTCGCCGAGCAGGTTGGCGGCGGGGACGCGGCATTCCTCGTAGCGGATCTCGCAGTGGCCGGGGCCGGCGGCGTGGCCCATCACCGAGATCGGGCGGACGAGCGTGAAGCCGGGCGCATTGGTGGGGACGCAGATCATCGAGGCGCGGTTGTAGGGGGCGGCGTCGGGGTCGGTGATGACCATCGCGATCGCCAGCTCGGCGCCGACGGCCCCCGAGGTGAACCACTTGTGGCCGTCGATCACCCATTCCTCGCCGTCGAGCACCGCCCGCGCCTGCAGCAGGGTCGGGTCCGAGCCGGCGACCTCGGGCTCGGTCATCGAGAAGCAGGAGCGGATCCGGCCCTCCAGCAGCGGCTCCAGCCAGCGCTCCCGCTGCTCCGGCGTGCCGTGCTCGGCGAGGATCTCCATGTTGCCGGTGTCCGGCGCCGAGCAGTTGAACGCCATCGGCGCCGCCACCGGGCTGCGCCCCATCTCCTCGCAGAGCAGCCCGTACTCCCAGTTGGTCAGCCCCGGCCCGTAGCGGCGGTCGGGCATGAACAGGTTCCACAGGCCCTCCGACCGCGCCCGCTCGCGGATCGCGGCGAGGTTCGCCGGGTAGGGGACGCCGGGGCCGACCTCGGCGTCGAGCGCCGCCATCACCTCGCGCTCGGCCGGGTAGAC
>CAZHLT010000259.1:0-10956 GCA_964533285.1 uncultured Conexibacteraceae bacterium
CTCACCACCGAGGTCGGCTCGGTGCTGATGACCGGCGACTACAAGTTCGACCAGACCCCGGTCGACGGCCGCCCGGCCGACATCCCGCGCCTGGCCGAGATCGGCAAGGAAGGGCTGCTGCTGCTCTGCGGCGACTCGACCAACGCCGACCGGCCCGGGGTGGCGCCCTCGGAGTCGAGCGTCGGGCCGGCGCTGTTGCGCCAGTTCGCCCAGTGCAAGGGGCGGATCATCGTCACCTCCTTTGCCTCCAACATCCACCGCGTGCAGCAGGTGATCGACGCCGCCGAGCAGCTCGACCGCCGCGTCGCCCTGGTCGGCCGCTCGATGCGCAAGAACTTCAACATCGCCTCCAACCTGGGGATCGCGCGGGCACCGCAGGGGATCTTCATCCAGCCGCGCGAGATCGAGGACTTCCCCGACGAGAAGGTCGTCGTGATCTCGACCGGCAGCCAGGGCGAGCCGCTCTCGGCGCTGCGGCGGATGGCCAACAACGACCACCGCGACGTGCAGCTGCACGCCGGCGACACGGTGGTCTTCTCGGCGACGCCGGTGCCCGGCAACGAGCGGGCGGTGAACGAGACGATCGACCGCATCTACGAGATCGGCGCCACCGTGGTGACCGCCAAAGACGCGCCGATCCACGCTTCCGGCCACGGCTGGCAGGAGGAGCTGAAGCTGATGCTCAACCTGACCAAGCCGAAATACGTGATGCCGGTCCACGGCGACCACCAGCGGCTGCGGCTGCACGCCGAGCTGGCGGAAGCGGTCGGGGTCGAGCCGGAGAACATCTTCCGCGGCCGCAACGGGCTGCCGCTGGAGATCGACGCCGACGGCGCCCGTTTCGGCGAGGACATCGGCTCCAGCACGATGTACGTCGACGGGATCGACATCGGCGAACCCGACGACGCCGCCCTGCGCGACCGCCGCGAGATCTCGGCCGACGGCATCTTCATCGTCGTCGTCACGATCGCCGCCGACGACGGCAGCATCGTCGCCGACCCCGAGGTGATCTTCCGCGGCGTCGCCTTCCTCGAGGAAGCCGACGCCCTGGTCGAAGACCTCAGCGACCTGGTTGTAGACCAGCTCGAGGACGCCGCCGAGGCGGGCAACCGCAAGGCCGACCTGATCGAGCAGGACTTACACGAGGCGATCGGCAAGTTCGTCTTCAAGCGCCTCAAGCGCCGGCCGATGATCCTGCCGGTCGTGATCGAGGTCTAGGAGTACTCCGTCAGGCAGGCGATGGACCGCGCTAAGGCGCGCTCCCCGCTCCCCTCAAAGCACCGCGAACCCCACGGAGGCGAACCGGGAACCGTTTGCGCAGAGGGGGGTGCCGGCCACCCTCTCTGGGCAGGTAGGGCGGCCGGCACCCTCCCCCTGCCACCGCCCCGCACCCCGGGGTTCCCGCGCCCCACGCATCCCGTGGTTCCTTTTTCCGGATATGACGGACAAAGGAACCACGGGATCGCGGACGGCGCGACGTTCTCATCGCGTGTTTCGTTTGTCCGTTCCCTCCGGACAAAGGAACCACGACTTGGGGGTGGGGCTCCGAAGGGCTGGGGTGGATGGGGGCCTTTCTGGCGTGATCCGGGGGGCTTGGCCTTCCCGCGCAGCGAGGACGAGGGGGGAGGGGCGCTGCGGGGTCCCGTCCGGCGCTACTCCGGGACGGGGACCGGCGAGGCGTCGTCGTAGCGCCAGGTGTCGCCTTCGTGGACGAGGGCGACCTCGAAGCGGCCGAGCGGTTCGCCGGCGCGGCTGAGGGCGACGATCGCGTTGGCGGCGACGCCGGCGACGCCGTAGAGCTCCTCGATCGTGACCGAGTCGGTCGGCTGGCGGCTGGCCTGGGCGGCGACGCAGGTCGAGACCGAGCCGAAGTGGTGGGAGCGCATCGCCGGGGTCGTGTGGCGGGTGCAGAACTGCTCGGCCCGCGCGGGGTCGAGGGCGGCTCCGATCGCCTCGCCGACGGCGGCGCGTTCGCGGGCCGGGAGGCGGCCGGCGCAGGCCTCGAGCCCGATCTCGGCGGCGATCGCCTGGGCGGCGAGGACGCGTTCGCGGGCGGCGAGGCGGAACGCGTTGAGGGCGAGGACGTCGCCGCGGTCGGCGGCCTCAATCCCCTCCTCGATCCCGATCGCCGCCTCGTGGCGGATCGCGAGGAAGGCGTCGAAGCGCTCGGCGTCGATCGCCGGCGGCGAGAGACGCTCGAGCTCGCGCAGCGCCTCCTTGCGGTTGTGGCGCAGCTGGCGCAGGTAGTCGGCCTGGCTCTGGGGGTCGGCGCGGCGGGCGTCGACGTCGCGGCGCGCGGTCTCGGCGCAGATCCGGTCGGCGGCGGCGGCGAAGTCCTCGGCGTCGCCGCCGCTCTCAGCGCCGCAGGCGGCAATCAGGGCGCCGGCGGCTGCGACCAGGAAGGCGATCGTCAGCGAGTCGCGGAAGCCGTTCAAGGGGGAGATCCTGGCAAAGAAAAAGCCCGCCGGGATAGTGTCTGGGGAGAATCCCGGCGGGCCAGTGTCTCGTCCACGGGGGAATCTAGGGGCCGGTCCTAAAGCGCCTCTAAATGATTGGGCTCGGCCCTCTCGGCCTCGCGGACGGGGATCCGGGCGCGGAACAGGGCGCCGCCGAGGTCCGACTCGGCCGCTTCGACCGAGCCGCCGTGCGAGGCGGCGACGGCGCTGACGATCGCCAGGCCGAGGCCGGTGCCGGCGCCGCGCTGGGTGTCGGCGGGCCCCTGGCCGCGGACGAAGCGCTCGAAGATCTGGGTCCGCATGTCGACCGGGATGCCGGGTCCGTCGTCGCCGACTTCGACGACCGCGTCGCCGCCCTCGCGGCGCAGGGTGAGGTCGATGTGGGCGTCGGACTGGGTGTAGCGGGCGGCGTTCTCGAGCAGGTTGAGGATCATCCGGTGCAGCTCGTCGGGGCTGCCCTCGATCGGCAGCGCCCGGTCGTTCTCGACCGTCAGCACCCGTTCGCCCATCAGCGGCGCCGCCCCGCGGGCGGCGTCGCCGGCGATCTCGGCGAGGTCGCAGCGGCGGTGCTGGTCGAGGCGGCCGGCGTCGGCGCGGGCCAGCAGCAGCAGGTCGGCGACGAGGCGGCTCATCCGCCGCGAGGAGCGCAGGGCGGAGTCGACGATCTCGCGGTCCTCCTCCTGCTCGGAGCCGCCGAGCGAGGCCTGCAGCAGCTCGAGATTGGCGAGGACGCTGGTCAGCGGCGTGCGCAGCTCGTGCGAGGCGTCGGCGACGAACTCGCGCTGGCGCTGCATCGCGGCCTCGCGCTCGGAGCGGGCGGCGTCGAGCGCGCGCAGCATGTCGTCCAGGGTGCGGGCCAGCTCGCCGACCTCGTCTTCGACCTCGGGCTCGGGCACCCGGCGCGAGGGGTCGCGGGTGGTCGCGATCTCGCGGGCGGTCGAGGTCAGCGACGAGATCGGCCGCATCGCCCGGCCGGCGATCGCCACGCCGGCGAGGCTGGCCAGCGCGGTGCCGCCGATGATCCCGGCGGCGATCAGCAGCCAGACGCGGTCGACGGTCGCGTCGACGTGGCTCTCGTTGCGGCCGTACTGGACGAAGCCTGTGACCTGGTTGTCTTCGGAGAGGATCGCCTCGGTCGCCACCCGCATGCCGTTGAAGCTCCTGACGCCGGGCACGACGGGTCCCAGCGCCGGCACGTCCTCGCTGCTGTAGCCGACCATGCCGCCGTAGATGTCGTAGACCCGGATCCGGGCCTCGTCGGGGAGGGCGAAGGTGCTGAGCTGCGTGCGCTGCTTCAGTTCCGGTTTGCCGAAGAGCGGGTATTCGACCCGCATTTCGCTGGCCAGGATCTGGACCGCGCTGCGGACCTCGTTGTTGAAGTCGTCGCGGATCCGCTCGGTCGCGATCTTGCCGATCAGGCCGCCGAAGAGGACGAGGATGACCAGCGTCAGGCTGGAGGAGACCGCCGCCAGGCGCCAGCGCACGGGCCAGGAGCGAGGATGCAGGAGGCGCCGGAGCCAGACTCCGAGGGCACTGCGGCGGCCGCCCATGCCTCAGTCCCTGAGGACGTAGCCGGCGCCGCGTTTGGTGTGCAGCAGGCGCGGCTCGCCGCCGGCCTCGAGCTTGCGGCGCAGGTTGGAGATGAAGACGTCGATCGTGTTCGTCGCCGCCATCGGGTCGTAGCCCCAGACCTCGTCGAGCAGGCGCTCGCGGGAGACGACCAGGCGCTCGTTGCGCATCAGGAACTCGAGCAGCTCGAACTCGCGGTTGGTCAGCTCGATCTCGCGCTCGCCGCGGCGCACCTCGCGGGTGTCCGGGTTGAGGACGAGGTCGCCGACCTCCAGCGAGGCGGCGCCGCGCGGCGGCCGGCGCCGCAGCAGGGCGCGGATCCGGGCCAGCAGCTCTTTGCGCTCGAAGGGCTTGACCAGGTAGTCGTCGGCGCCGCTGTCGAGGCCGGTGACGCGGTCCTCGGTCTCCGCCCGGGCGGTCAGCATCAGGATCGGCACGTCGCCGTCGGTGCGCAGCCGCTTGCAGACCTCGACCCCGTCCATCCCCGGCAGGCCGAGGTCGAGCACGACCAGGTCGGGGACGAAGCCGGCGGCGACGTCGAGCGCCTCGACCCCGTCGGCCGAGGTCCGCACCTCGTAGCCCTCGTTGCGCAGCGAGCGGCGGAGGACGTCGGCGATGTCGGCGTCGTCCTCGACGATCAGCACGCGGCCGCCGACTGGATCGGTCTCGCTCAGCATGGGGTCACGATGTTAGCCCGCCAAAACCCTGCTACGTGCGGGATTTAGCGAGAAATTATCCGCAGGGGAGTGGGCCTGCGCGTCGAACGGGAGACCAATGTTCGTGCGTAAGAAGCGCGCCGCGCCGGCGCGAAGGGCCAAAGCCGGGTCGAAACGGGCGAAAGCCAAGCCGCAAGCGGGGCCGCGGTTCTCGCTTGGGCTCGAGCAGCGCCACCTCGACCTGATCGGCCTCGGGCTGCTGGCGCTCGGCGTCTACCTCGTCTTCATCCTCTTCGCCGGCTGGGAAGGCGGCAAGGTCGGCTACGGCCTGGAAACGGCGCTGGTCTACCTGTTCGGCGGCGTCGGCGCCAAGATCTTCACCCTGCTGCTGCTCCTGGCCGGCGGCATGCTGCTGACCGGGACCTCGGTCTCGGCCCTGGTCCGCGGCCTTGCCCGCGGTGTCCGCGTCGTCTGGCACGCGGTCTTCTTCAGCGGCACCGAGGCGGCGCGCTCGGTCGGCCGCGCCCACGACGAGTGGCGCGAGCGGCGCGAGGGGGGGCGAGCCGACGACGAGGAGGCCGCGACCGACGTGATGAGCTCCTACCCGGAGGAGGACGAGGACTTCGAGCCGACCGTGGCCTTGGCCGACGACGGCGGCCTCGACCCGGCGATCTTCGACATCGAGTCCGACGCCGAGGCGGAGACCGAGATCGTCGCCGAGGAAGAGCCGCAGGCCGGGGAGGAGCCCGACGCCGAGCCGCTCGGCTACGACCCGGTCGACGCGGTCGCCGTCACCGGCGAGGAAGAGCGCGCCCAGGCCGGGCTGACGCCGATGGGGACCAAGCGCGGCGTCACCACCTCGGAGGAGATCGATTACCGGCCGCCGCCGGCGAAATCGTTGGAACGCGGCAAGGGCGACAAAGGTCCCGACCCGCGCGACCAGCAGGCGATCGGCCGCAAGCTGATCGAGACCCTCGGGCACTTCGGGGTCGAGGCGAAGATCGTCGGCGTCGTCAGCGGTCCCCACGTCTCGCTCTACGAACTGCGGCTGGCGCCCGGGATCAAAGTCAAGAAAGTGACCGAGCTGGCCAACGACCTGGCCTACGCGCTGGCCTCGACCGACATCCGCATCCTCGCCCCGATCCCCGGCAAACAGGCGGTCGGCGTCGAGGTGCCGAACACGCGGCGCCGCATGGTCCGGCTCGGCGACGTCTACGCGGGGCGGCCGGAGAAGACCTCGCCGCTGGTCGCCTGGCTCGGCAAGGGGATCGACGGCAACGCGGTCTGGACCGATCTGGCGAAGATGCCGCACGTGCTGGTCGCCGGCACCACCGGCTCGGGCAAGAGCGGCTGCGTCAACGCGATCCTCTCCTCGATCCTGATGCAGGCCTCGCCCAACGACGTGCGCCTGGTGCTGGTCGACCCCAAGCAGGTCGAGCTCAACCACTACGAGAGCGTGCCCCACCTGCTGACCCCGGTGGTGACCTCGCCGCGGCTGGCGGCCAACGTCCTCTCCAACCTGATCGTCGAGATGGAGAGCCGTTACGGGATAATGAGCGAGGCGCGCTGCCGCAACCTCGAGGAACTGAACCGCTCGCGGCGCAAGCAGGGGCTGCCGCCGCTGCCGCACATCCTCTGCGTGATCGACGAGCTCGCCGACCTGATGATGGTCGCCCCGGCCGAAGTCGAGGACTCGATCATCCGCCTGGCGCAGAAGTCGCGGGCGACCGGGATCCACCTGGTGCTGGCGACGCAGCGGCCCTCGACCGACATCATCACCGGCACGATCAAGGTCAACATCCCCTCGCGGATCGCCTTCGCGGTCTCCTCGCAGACCGACTCGCGGGTGATCCTCGACCAGGGCGGCGCCGAGTCGCTGCTGGGCCAGGGTGACATGCTGTTCCGCGGGCCGGGCAGCTCGAAGCTGCAGCGGATCCAGGGGGCGTTCGTGACCGAGGAGGAGATCGCCCGGATCACCAAGCACTGGGCGCGCCAGGGCGAGCCGGAATTCGAGGACGAGCTGCTGGAGACCCCGGTCGACGCCGAGTCCGAGGGCGGGGGAGAGGACGACCTCGATCCCGACAGCGACGACCTGCTCGACGAGGCGATCCGGCTCGTCGTCCAGACCGAAACCGCCTCGGTCTCGATGGTCCAGCGGCGCCTGCGGGTCGGCTACACGCGCGCCGGCCGGCTGATCGACATGCTCGAGCGGCGCGGCGTCATCTCCGGCTACGAGGGCTCGAAACCGCGCCAGGTGCTGATCTCGCAGGCCGACCTGCCGCGGGTGCTGAGCGGCGGCGGCGGTGGCGAGCAGGCGCCGGAGCCGGTCGCCGTCGACGCCGACACCGACGCCTGAGCCCGGTCGGGTACCGGTCGCGGTCCGCCTGGTCGCCGTGGCGGCGGTCCTGTAGCTTGGCGGCGTGATTCGCGCCGGGATAGTCGTCACCGGGACCGAGGTCCTGACCGGACGGATCGCCGACCGCAACGGCCCCTGGGTCTCCGAACAGCTGGCCGGCCACGGGGTCGAGGTGGCCCACATCCTGATCGTCGGCGACCGCCCGGCCGACCTCGAAGCGGCGCTGCGCTTCCTTGCCGCCGAGGGGATGGACCTGGTCGTCACCAGCGGCGGCCTCGGGCCGACCGCCGACGACCTCACCGCCGAGATCGTCGCCCGCTTCGCCGGCCGCGAGCTGCGGCTGGACGAGGAGATGCTGGAGAAGATCGCCGCGATCCTGCGCCGCTTCGCCCGCCGCTTCAAAACCGACGAGGAGGCGCTGATCGAGGCCAACCGCAAGCAGGCGTTGGTGCCCGAGGGGGCGATCGCGCTCGACCCGGTGGGGACGGCGCCGGGTCTGGTCGTGCCGGCCGGCGAGCAGGTCGTGATCGTGCTGCCGGGCCCGCCGCGCGAGCTGCAGCCGATGTGGTCGGTGGCGCTGGCGACCGAGCCGGTGCGCGAGGTGCTGGCGCGCTCGACGCCGCTGCACGCCTACACGCTGCGGATGTTCGGGGTGCCGGAGTCCGAAGTCGCGAGGAGCCTGCGCGAGATCGAGGCGGGCGGGGTCGAGCTGGGAGCGGTCGAGATCACGACCTGCCTGCGGCGCGGCGAGATGGAGATCGACGTCCGCTACCGCGACGGGGCGGCCGCGGTCGCCGAGCAGGTCCGCGAGGGCCTCGCCGAGCGCCATCCGCGGGCCACCTTCAGCACCGACGGCAGCACCGTCGACGAGCAGGTCGCGAAGCTGCTGGCGGGGCGGCGGCTGGCCCTGGCCGAGTCCTGCACCGGCGGCATGCTGGCGGCGCGGATCACCGACCTGCCGGGGGCCTCGGGGTACTTCGCCGGCGGCGTCGTCTCCTACTCGAACCAGGCGAAGGCCGACCTGCTGGGCGTCGACCCGGGGCTGATCGAGGCGAAGGGGGCGGTCTCGCCGGAGGTGGCGGAGGCGATGGCCGTCGGCGCCCTGGAGCGCTTCGACGCCGACGTCGCGGTGGCGATCACCGGCATCGCCGGGCCGGGCGGGGGCAGCGAGGAGAAGCCGGTCGGCTACGTCTGCTTCCACGCCCGCCTCGCCGACGGCACCGTGCTGGCCCGCGAGCCGACGATCCCCGGCAACCGGGCCGACATCCGCGAGCGCTCGGCGCTTGCCGCGATGCACCTGCTGCGTACGCTGCTGAGCGGCAGCGAGCTGCCGCTGTAGGGGCGGAGCCCAGATTCCTGGATTCGGCCGCCGAAGCGGCCTTCCGTACCGGTCGGCCCTGAGGCGGCCGACCCGGAATTCACGCTTTCGTGCAGGTTCGGTGCGGGAAAAATGTCTCGCTGCGCGCAACCGGCGCGTCCCCGCCCCGTAGCGTGGGGGTCGATGACCAAGGAGAGGCTGAAGAGCCCGCGGGCGCGGATGTTCGTCGCCCTCGACCTGCCCGAGCCGGTGCGGCAGGCGATCGCGGCATGGGGGAGGGGGGAGCTGGTGGATCCGGCGCTGCGGCCGCTGCCGCCGGAGAAGCTCCACGTCACGCTCGCCTTCCTCGGCTGGCGCCCGGAGAAGGACGCCGCGACGGTGGCGGCGGTGCTGGCCGATTGCGTCGCGCCGGCGCCGCTGCTCGAGCTCGGCGACCCGGTCGCGAAACCGAACTTGAAACGGGCCCGGGTGTTCGCCCTGCCGGCGCTCTCGCCGGGGAGCGAGCAGATCGAGGCGGCGCTCAGCGAGCGGCTCGAGTCCGAGCGGCTCTACAAGCCCGAGAAACGGCCGTTCTGGCCGCACGTGACGGTCGCCAGGGTTCGCCCCGAGGGGCGCGGCTCGCGCCGTCCGATGGCGGTCGAGCGGCCGCCCGGGAAGCTGCCGGCGAGCCTCTCCGAGGCCTTCTATGGCGTCCGATTGACGCTCTACCGTTCCGTACTCCAGCCACAGGGCGCCGTTTACAGCCCCTTGGCCCAAGTCGAGCTGCCCGGCGCCGGGCGGCAGTGAGGTGAAAGAGATGGCAGACAGGAAAGCGAGCTTGAACGACGTCTCCGCGAAGGAGGCCAAGGCGAAGGACGCCGCGCTGGAGAGCACCGTCAGCGGGATCAAAAAGGAGTTCGGCGAGGGCGCGCTGATGCGCCTTGGCGACCAGGGCACGGTCAAGGTCGCCTCGATCCCGACCGGATCGCTGGCGCTCGATCTGGCCCTCGGCATCGGCGGCGTCCCGCGCGGCCGGATCATCGAGATCTTCGGCCCGGAGTCGTCGGGGAAGACGACGGTCGTCAGCCACATCATCGCCGAGGCCCAGGACCGCGGCGGCGTCTGCGCCTTCATCGACACCGAGCACGCGATCGACCCCGTCTACGCGCGGGCGATCGGCGTCGACACCGACGAGCTGCTGGTCTCCCAGCCCGACTACGGCGTGCAGGCGCTGCAGATCGCCGACCGCCTGATCGCCTCGGGGGCGATCGACGTGATCGCGATCGACTCGGTCGCGGCGCTGACGCCGAAAGCCGAGCTCGACGGCCAGATCGGCGACACTACGGTCGGCCTGCAGGCGCGGCTGATGTCGCAGGCGATGCGCAAACTCGCCGGCAGCCTCAACCGGACCAAGACGGTCTGCATCTTCACCAACCAGATCCGCGAAAAGGTCGGCGTCCAGTTCGGCTCGCCGGAGACCCAGCCGGGCGGCCGGGCGCTCAAGTTCTACGCTTCGCAGCGGCTCGACATCCGCCGCATCGAGACCCTCAAGGAAGGGACCGAGGCGGTCGGCAACCGGGTCCGGGTCAAAGTCGTCAAGAACAAGGTCGCGGCGCCGTTCCGCCAGGCCGAGTTCGACATCGAGTACGGCGTCGGCATCTCGCGCGAGGGCGGCCTGCTCGACTTCGGCATCGAACAGGACCTGGTCCAGAAATCGGGCTCGTTCTTCTCCTACGGCGAGACCAGGCTCGGCCAGGGGCGCAACAACGCCAAACAGTTCCTGCTCGACAACCCGGAGCTGGCGCTGGAGATCGAAACCAAGGTGCGGGCGGCGCTGGGCATCGACGGCGACGCCGCGCCTCCGGCCGAGGCCGAGCCGGCGCCGCCGGTGGCGGAGGCCCAAGCAGCCTGAGACGCATGGCCAGGGCCGCCGGGGACGCTGACGGCGTCCGGGGCGGCCCCCGCTATAGGATTCGCGCCGCTTTCGCATGAGCAACGAAACGATCTTCTTCATACTCGGCATCGCCCTGGCCGTCTCGGCCGTCACCTTCAGCTTCATCGGGCTGAAAGTTCAGGGCTTCCCCGGCAAAGCGATGCCGATCGTGATCCTCTGGTTCGTCATCCTCGCCGGCAGTGCGACGACCTTCGCCGTCCTCCACGCCAAGGACGAGGACAAGGAGAAGGCCGCCGAGTACAGCAAGGCGAACGAAGAGATCGAAAAAGAGACCAGCAGCGGCCCCTACGAAGAAGCCGAAGAAGAGGCAGCTGAAGAAGGCGGCGCGGAAGAAGAAGCCGAATCGGGCGGCGAACCCGAAGCGACCGGTCCCGGCGGGGAGGTGGAACTCGCCAGCGTCGACGACGAACTGAAGTTCGATACGACCGAATTGGAAGCCAGCTCCGGCGCGGTGACGATCGACTTCGACAACTCGTCGCCGATTCCCCACGACGTCAAAGTCGAAGACGAAGCCGGCGAGGTCCTCGGCGGCACCGACGAGATCACCGAAACCGAAGCCAGCGCCACCGTCGAACTGGAACCCGGCACCTACACCTTCTTCTGCTCCGTCCCCGGCCACCGCGAAGCCGGCATGGACGGCACGCTAGTAAACAAGTAGGGCGCCCGGG
>CAZHLT010000260.1:0-2034 GCA_964533285.1 uncultured Conexibacteraceae bacterium
CGCCCCGCGCCCCCCCCCCCCCCCCCCCCGCCCCCCCCCCCCCCCGCCCCGCCCCCGGCCTCCGCCCGGGGCCCCCCCACCCTCCCACGGCCAACCCCCGAACCCCCGCCCACCCCTCGCCCCGCCCCCCGAGCCCTCGACCGGAGCGCCTACTCCTCGTGCCAGGGGGTGAGGATCCGGGGACCCTCGGGCGTCACCGCGACGGTGAACTCGAAGTGCGCTGCCAGCGAGCCGTCCTCGGAGAAGACCGACCAGCCGTCGTCGCCCATGCGGACGAGGGGGCCGCCGGCGTTGACCATCGGCTCGATCGCCAGCACCATCCCCTCCTCCAGCTCCGGGCCCTTGCCCGGGTCGCCGAAGTTCGGCACCTGCGGCTCCTCGTGCATCTCGCGGCCGACGCCGTGGCCGACCAGGGTGCGGATGATCGAGAGGCCCTCGGTCTCGACCGTCTGCTGGATCGCGCTGGAGACGTCGCCGAGATGGGCGCCCGGCCGCATCTGCTCGACGCCGGCGAAGAGCGCCGCGCGGGTCACCGAGAGCAGGTGCTTGGCCTCGGTGCTGATCGGGCCGACCGGGAAGGTCACGGCGGCGTCGGCGACCCAGCCGTCCTTGACGACGCCGACGTCGATCGAGATCACGTCGCCGCGCTTCAGCTCGTAGGGCCCGGGGATGCCGTGGACGACCATCGAGTTCGGCGAGGCGCAGATCGAGCCGGGGAAGCCGCGGTAGCCCTTGAAGGCCGGCAGCGCGTCCTGGGAGCGGATGAACCGCTCCGCCGCCTCGTCGAGCTCCTCGGTCGTGATCCCGGCCCGCACCTTGGAGCCGAGCATCTTCATGCAGCGAACGAGGATGTCCCCCGCGGCCGCCATCTGGTCGACCTGCTCGGGCGTCTTGCGGATGATCATCCGGTACAAGGCTAGACCCCGCGACCTAGACGGCCTCGTCCTGTTCCAGGCGCATCGTCGCCAGCGTCCGCCGCAGCACCTCGGTCACCTCGTCGGGCGGCGCCGCGCCGTCGATCCGGCGCAGCACGCTGCGGTGGTCGTAGTAGTCGATCAGCGGCTCGGTCTTCTCGTGGTAGGTGTCGAGCCGCTTGCGGATCACCTCGGGCTTGTCGTCGTCGCGGATCACCAGCTCGCCGCCGTCGACGTCGCAGACGCCCTCGGCCTCGGGCGGGTTGAACTCGACGTGGTAGACGCGGTCGCAGACGACGCAGGTGCGGCGGCCGCCGAGCCGGCGCACGACCTCGTCGTCGGAGACGTCGATCAGCAGCACCGCGGTGACGGCGCGGCCGAGCTCGTCCAGCTTCGCGTCGAGCGCCTCGGCCTGCGGGGTCGTCCGCGGGAAGCCGTCGAGGATGAAGCCGTCGCGCGCCTCGTCGGAGTCGAGCGCCTCGGCGATGACGCCGACGATCACCTCGTCGGGAACGAGGTCGCCCGCATCCATGTACTGCTTCGCGGTCCGTCCCAGCTCCGTCTCGTCGCGGACGGCCGCCCGCAGGATGTCGCCGGTCGCGTAGTACGGCAGCCGCAGGTCTTCGTTCAGCCGCTCCCCCTGCGTGCCCTTGCCGGAGCCGGGAGGCCCAAGGAGGACGAGATTCAGCTCAGCCATCTCTTCAGTCTATTTCTTAACCGGAGGGCGCGAAAACCAAGCAGGTCGGGGGACGCAGGGAGGCTGGTGAGGGGAGCGCACTTCTGTGCGTGACCCGATCCAACCGATCGAGGACCCCGAGATGCGCAGGTTTGCAGGCCTCTCAACCTATTTCAGGAAGCCCTCGTAGTTGCGCATCATCAACTGCGCCTCGAGCTGCTTGACCGTGTCGAGCGCGACACCGATCACGATCAGGATCGAGGTGCCGCCGAAGTAGAAGTTCGCCGAGGTCTGACTGATCAGGATCGTCGGCAGTGCCGCCACCGCGCCCAGGTAGAGGGCACCGGGGAAGGTCAGGCGCGAGAGGATGCGGTCGAGGTACTCGGCGGTTGGTCGGCCGGGGCGCACGCCGGGGATGAAGCCGCCGTAGCGTTTGAGGTTGTC
>CAZHLT010000261.1:0-8497 GCA_964533285.1 uncultured Conexibacteraceae bacterium
CCGCTGGTCGCTTCCTCGAGGCCGCCGGAGATCTGCTGCGCGCCTTCGCCGGCACGGCGCGAGCCAGTGGCGAGCAGCCCGGCTCCCTGGGCGGCTTCGTCGATCCCGCCGCGGAGGCGGCCCACCCCGCCGGCGGCGCGACCGAGCCGGTTGCCGAGGCGGGCCAGCTTCCGCGGGTCGGCATCGCCTTCTTCGGCAAGCAGTTCGTTGCCGGCTTCCTGCAGCGGCGTGACTTCCCGCTGGATCTGCCCAGGTCCGACGACCGCCTGGACGGCGGGGTCGCGAGCGACCTGCCGCTGGGTGCGGCGCAGCGCGGCGAGCCGGCGCTCGGTCGTGACCGGGCCACGCTCGGAAGCGGCGACGAGGACGAAGGGTGCGTCCCAACCCGCGCCGATCGCGCGGTCGACGGTCTGCGCGTCCTGGCGCGCCTGGTTGGACTCGGGCAGCTGCGTGGCGCTGGGCGGGCCGGTCTTCAGCGACAGCGCCGGCAGGGCGAGCAACACGAGCACACCGCCGATCAGCCCGGCGGCGAGCTTGGGGCGGGAAAGCGCGGCGCCGACCGCGGCCATCAGCGTCGTGCCCCCGGCGGCGCGACCGAGCCGCCAGCGGTCGACGTTGGGCCCGAGCAGGCAGAGCAGCGGCGGCGCGACGAGGGTGGAGATGGCGACGCTGACGAGCGTGGTGAGGATCGCGGTGCCGGCCAGCGAGAGGAAGAGGTCGCCCGGCATGACGACGAGGATCACGACCATCGCCAGGACCAGCGTCAGGCCGGCGTAGGCCGTGGTGCGCCCGGCCGAGCGCCGGGTACGGACCGCTGCGTCGAGTGGCGAGCGGCCCGCCGAGAGCTCCTCGCGGAAGCGGGAGACCATCAGGAGCGCATAGTCGACGCCGAGCGCCAGCCCCATCATCGTCGCCACAGTGAGCGCGAAACCGTCGACGTCGAGCCAGGAGGCGGCGAGCGCCAGCAACCCGCGAACCGAGAGCACCGCGGCGGCCCCGAACAGCAGTGGGATCAGCGCGGCGACCGGCGAGCGGAAGACGAGCAGGAGGACGACGAGCAGGATCGGCACCGCGACGAGCTCCGCGATCCGAGTCGACCGCACCGATTCGTCACGGATCGCCCGCGACAGAGTCGCGAACCCCGTCTGCGTCGCCCGCACCGGCGAATGGACACTGTCGTCGAGGACCTGATCGAGCCGGTCGACGCTGTCGCTAACCGCCTCGGCAGAGCCAACGTGAAAGTCGACCAGCACCAGCGCCCGCCGCGGCCCCGGCCGCAACCGCGCCAAGTGCCCCCGGTCCCAAGGCGAGAGCGTGGT
Organism: uncultured Conexibacteraceae bacterium; assembly: GCA_964533285.1. Lineage (GTDB taxonomy): Bacteria > Actinomycetota > Thermoleophilia > Solirubrobacterales > 70-9 > VAYN01. The sequence continues at coordinate 1,320 of CAZHLT010000261.1, forward strand.
GACCCCCAGCTCGGAGCGCAACTCCCGCACCACCCCCGGCCCCTGCCGGTCCAGAGCCGCCGTCGGCCCGCGCAGCAGGACCACGAACGGCGCCGAGTCCCCAAACTCCTGCCGGAGTAAGCGGTCGCCTTCAGCCGAAGCCGTGCCTGGCACCAAGAGCGAAGACGGCCGCAGCTTGCCCTCCACGCTCAGGCCGATAGCCCCCAGGCCGACGAAGACGACGACGGCCACGCAGAGAGCGAATCGCGGATGCGCCAAGCGAGACGCGGCGCCTGAAGTCTCCCCGCCCACGAAACGATGCTAGTCAAGGGAAAGGAGCCGGTGAGGTAAGGGAACTTTAAGGTCTCTGGCGGCGATCACCCCTTCCATGCCCGCAGCCATTCGACGAGCTCGCGGTAGGACAGGTGGCCGCGGAGGCCGATCTGGCGCTTGTAGGTGTGGAAGTCGACGCTGGCCCGTGCTCGCTCCTCGATCGTGCGGATGCCGGCCGCCCGGCAGGCGTCGCGGAACTGGCGCGTCTCGCGCTTCCGGCTCACGAGGCCGACCCTCGAGAGCGGGCGGGGCTTGCCGAGGTCCTGCCTGTTGTCGTCGATCTCTGCATCTCGCCCTGCGGCTATTTGGATGCAGAGGAGCGGCGGCGGCAGGCGGGGCCTCAGGTCAAGTCACGGGCGCTCTCGAGGGTCGGGCTCATGGGGAAAGTGGGTCGTCGGCAGCGGAGATGCGCCAACGGATGCCGGGTCCGAACTCGAGCTGGATGCGATCGGGGGTGAGGAGCTCCCAGCTCGGCGGATCGTCGGGGGCCGCCGGCGCTGCGGGCACGACCCGCAGCTGACCGTCCCCAGAGAGCTCTAGAGCCAGCTCGCCCGTTCGGGGGTCGAGCGTCAGGCCTTCGAGCGTGCGACCAACAAGCCGCGAGGGGTCGGCTGGCCGCCATTCGGCGTCCTGGGTGACGAAGAGCCATCGACCCCTATCCGATCCGACCACTTCGAGCTGCAGGACGTCCGGGTGGCCGACCCTGGCCGCGATTACCTCGCCGCGGAAGGCGGCGAGAATCGCAGCGGGGGAAGCTCCGAGGTCGGGGACCAGACTCATCTCGCGGCGGATGATCCCACCGCGCCGCGCTGCCGTCAGCCCCGCCGCATGTGCCGGGCGCGCCGCTTCGCCTTCTTCGTGCAGGCGCTGACCTGCTGTGGCGTATTGAGTTCCCGCAGCTGCCCGTTCTGGCCGCGCATGAGCCCCGAGCCGCTTATGCGGTCCGGGGCTCGGTGCGATCGTCGGTGGCTCCCTCTCAGTTAGGGGGTGTCGATGCGGACCCCGACCTGGTGTTCCGCATTGTGGGATTTGCCATGTTCGTAGGCGCGGACTGTGGCCCAGCCGCTGTAGGTGCCGTTCGAGTGTGTTCCTTTGCCGATTCCAAGTACTTCGCAGCCGGCGTTTGTGGCTACGTACCCGATACCGCTGAGGCTTGCTTTGACAAGCAGGTCCTCGGTTGGCGCACTTCCTTCGTTCGCATATTCGACTTCGAGCAGCGCCTGGTTGACCGAGCTTTCACCGTGGCGATCGCCGACGTCGATGGTGCAGAAGGGAGCTTTGACCTTCAGGGCACCGCCTTCGTTGCAGTCGAGTCTCACCGGGGCGCCGGCTTCCAATTCTGTGTCGCTGTCGAAGATGAAGTCACAGCCTTCGTTGACGACTTCGGCTTCGCCGCCACCGAGCGTGCAATCGGAGTATTCCGGCGTCAGCGTCATTTGGTCGGGCGTTTCACCCGCCTGATAGCCGGCGAACGCCGCGCCCGCGCATTTCAGCCCCACGCCGCCGAACGAGAGAACATGTTCGCCGCCGCTGCGAGCGCCTGTAAGGTCGACGCTTTTGGCTGTCGAGCGGAAGGTGTGTTCGGGCGAAGACGGTTCTTCTTCCCCTCCTTCGCCTTCCCCATGCCACAGACCGAGCTGTTTGTCCTCTTCGTAGACGCCTGTTTTACCAGCGTCTTCAGGCGTGTTCAGGTCTTCGAAGGCTTTAATTGTCATTTCACTGCCCGATTCGTAGGTCCCTTCGGAGCCGCTGACCGGGATGCCGATGATTCCGCAGAGTATCGCCGGGGCGCAGGCGAAGCTGATCCCCGACACTGTCGCTTGGGCTTTGATGTCCCCGTTGCTTGTTTCGCCGTTGTTGGTGTAGTGGACGCCGCCACCACTTGGTGTCTGAGGGCCGATACTCATGGTCACCCCGAGTTCGGGGACTGTGACCCTGATCGCTTTGCCGGTTTCGCAGTCGATGTGTAGGCGGCCGTGTTCGCCGGTTGTTTCGGCTGTGAGGCGATAATGGCAGCCTTCGGTGTCAACGGTAAACTCGAAACCACTAAATTCGCAGTTGGTAAATGTCGGTGTGAGTGTGAGCGATGTCGCTGTGATCGTTTTGACGCCGGCTTCACCCGTATGTGTAAAGGCCTGGCTTTCTCCTTTGTCGCTGGTTCGGCCTTCGGTGTCTTCTGTGCCCTCGAGCACGAGTTTTTCACAGGTCAGGGGTGCGCTCCCAGGTTTGAACCTGAATCTGCCTTCCCCGCCTTCGCCTGTGATGATCACCTTGTCGGGGTTGACTTCCCCCACGTGGCTGTGGAAGAAGGTTTCCGCGTGAGCCGCGCCCGTCCCGATCGCGCTGGCGGCGAGCACCGCGAGCACGGCCAGGGAGAGGGTCCTGAGCTTCGTGGCCATCTTTTGCTCCTCCTGAGTAACTGAGTGTGCGCCTCCCGGTGGAGGCATCCCATCCTGGGCGGAGCGGGGAGCGGCGGTCAAGCCGCGTGGGCGGGAGCGCCTTGGGCGCTGGGGGTGGGAAGAGCGGCGGCCGCCCTCGTTTCCCGGCGGGGCCAGGAGTCGGGTTCGGCGCGTGCGCGGAAGGGTGCGCGCGGCGGAGGGCGCTCAGCGGCGCCGCTAGGGCCGGGCGCGGCGCTTGGCAGCCTTGCCCTTCTTCGGGCACTTGACCTGCTGGAGGGTCTGGAATTCTCGCAGCTGCCCGTTCTGGCCGCGCAGCTTGACCTTGACGTAGCGCTTGCCGGCGCAGAGGTTCTGGCTGTTTTCGATCACGCCTTCCTTGCCGCCTTTGAGGTCGAGCACGAAGCGACTGACCGGGGCGTCGGGGACCTGGGCGAAGGTGGTCCGCAAGCGAGCCTTGTTGGTCGGGCCGACCGAGTCGACGGCGCCGACCAGGATGACGTGGAACTGGCCGTTCAGATCGGCGACGATGTCGGGGATGTCCCGCACGCCGCCGTTTGAGCGGAAGTAGACAGGGCCCTGCAGGGGCTCGTCGAGCAGCGGCGTCCAGGCCTTCGCGTAGCCCAGACGTGAGGCCGGCGGGCACTTGCCTTCGGCGAAGGCGGGGCGGGTGCAGGGGTTCGCCACCCGCAGGGGCGAGATGAAGGCGGAGTGGGGCAGCGTCACCACGGCGCGGCCGATGTTGGCGTAGCCCGAGCCCTGGGGGTAGGTGACGACCGAGTGCAGCTTGGGGAAGCCCGAGCGCTTGGTCTGGCCCTTGAGCTGGATCTTCAGGCCCGGCTTGAAGCGCAGGGAGGCGCAACTGGAGGCCTGGTAGCGGGCGGCGGCGGCGGCTAGGGTGTCGTCGGAGTCGAGGAAGGGGTCGGCGCCCGAGCCGGCGAGCTGGGCGCGGGTCGAGAAGACGTTGCAGGAGGTCGGGTTCAGGGTGAAGCCCGGCCGGTCGACGTAGATGCGCAGGTCGCGCAGCTTCAGCGGGATCCCTTTGAGGATGTGGGGGATCGGGTCCGAGGCGGCGCCGTCGACTTCGGCTTCCCCGGATTCGGGGATCAGCGTCAGCCCCACTCGGGTGACGACGGTGCCAACGTCGAAGGGGCCGGCGACGGCGGGGACGATCGCCGCCACCGAGAGCTGGGCGCCTTTGTAGGGGCCGGCGAGATAGAGGGAGCCAGGGACGTAGGTGAGGGCGCTGCCGACGCCCGCCCCGGCGAGGACAGTGCCGATCTGACTGGCGGCCGGGCAGGAGGGGGAGGCGAGCTCTGCCTTGCCCGACCTGCCCTTGGCCGCCGCGATCGCCGCGTCCTGGCAGGTGGGCACGCCGGCGATCTTCGCCACCTCCCCGGGCGGCAGGGTCGCCGAGAAGCGGGTGATGTCCTGTTCGCCGTCGCGGCGGGTGATCCGCATCGTGAAGGGCGAGTAGTGCCCGGCGGCGTTGCTCTGGGCACCGGCGGAGAGCGCCGGCGCGAATGCCGGGCCGGCCAGCGGGCAGGGGCCGCCGCCGGGGCCGGAGTCGATCGTGAAGGTCGAGTCGCGCCTGAGCGGCGCCGCGCCGGAGGTCGGGGTCAGCAGGGTCTGGGTCGTGTAGGTGCCGCAGGCGGGCGGGGTGACGAGGGGGGCACGGGCACCCGAGCGCAGGTGCATACCGACGTGGGAGATCGGGAAGGGCGGCAGTTCTTCGACGGTGGTGATGAGCTGCCCCCTCTTGGGGTCGGGTTCGATCTTCGCCGCCAGCTTGATGAAGATGCCGCGCTCCGGGTCGCGGATGACGATGTAGAGGGCGAGGAAGGAGTTAAAGGGGTTCTCGGCGCCGGGGGCGGCCGGTTCGTCGGGCTGGGCGAGGTAGACGCTGCCGCGCAGGGTGTGGTTTTCGAGCACCGGGGTCTGGGCTTCGATCGTGCCGAGCTTGGCGGCATCCGGGCAGCCGAGGCCGGCGGGCGTCGCGAGCGCTTCGGCCTGGTATTGGCCGAGGGTGCAGTAGCCGAGGCCTTCAGCGGCCGAGGGGTTGGCGGTGACCCCGGCCGGCAGGGTCGCCGTCAGCTTTTCGATGTCGGCGTCGGCGACCGCTTCATAGCTGGCGTTGCGCAGGTTCTCGTCGGCGACGTCGAGCTCGAAGTCAAGGCCGCTGGAGGACTCGGCCGAAGCAGTCGAGGGGTCGGCGGCGACTTCGGGGGCAAAGCCAAGGCGCCCACAGCCGCGCATCGGCCCCGATTCGGCGGTGCCGGAGACGAAGTCGCCGGGGTGAAGCCAGGAGTCGGCTTCATAGCCGGTGAGCAGCGGCCCGGTGCAGGCGCGCGGCATCGTCAGGAAGGGGCGCGGGGAGAGCCCCGAGGGGCAGCTGCCCAGCGAGCCGCCTTCGTTGACTTTCAGGCAGTGCCCGCGCAAGGGGTCGTGGACGGGGTCGGCAGGCACCCCCCAGAGGGTCAGCTTGGCGCCGGTCACTTCGATCAGCTGGGAGATGTTGGTCGGCCCGCCGACGACGTTGTAGGGGAAGGATTCGCCGGCCCCCAGTTCGATCGTCACCGGGGCGCCGACGATCCAGAAGCCGAGCCGAGCCACCACGCCGGGCGGCGGCACTAGATTGTAGACGGCGCCGAACTTCTCGGTCTGGCCTTTGGCCCCGGCGAGGCGCGCGGCGGCGAAGCCCAGGGCGCTGGCGTCCGGGCAGTCGGGGACATCGGCGCCGCCGGAGTTGGTGAAGGGGCGCAGGAAGTCGGCGGTCGAGCAGGTCGGCACCGCAGCGGGGTCGCCGACGAAGCCCGGCGCCTGCACGGTGAGGATGTCCTTGGCCGCCTCCTCCAGTTCTTCGCCCCCTTCGCCGCTGGGATGGGAGTTGAAGTGGACCGAGGTCGTCATCGAGAACGGGTGCGAGCCGGCCTGTTCGACCGCCGAGCCGTCTTGGTTGGCGAACTCGACCTCGAATTCGTCGACGCCGAAGGCCGCCTGCGCCGCCGGCGCCGCGAGGAGCGCCGCCGCCAGGGCGACCAGCCATAGCGCCGCCATTCGCGCCCTCATCGGCCCGCCCTCCCGCTCGCGCGCGAGCCTCGCTTGGCGCGGTGGTGGCGCTTTGCCCCCTTGTGGGCCTTCTTCTTCACGCACTTGCCCTTGACCCGGTGCTTGCCCTTCGCGCACTTGTGCCTCGGCGCCTGGTTGCCGGGGCCTTCGTAGGTTTCGCTCGCGGGCGTCGCCGCGCCCGGCGCCGCCGCCGGGCGCTGGCAGGCTTCTCCGTCGCAGGGCGGCGGCGGGACGGGCGGGATCGGCAGCCCGCCGCCAACGCGGGCGTCGTAGACGTCGACCAGGCCCGGGTCCTGGGGCAGGAGGCTCGTGAGGGTGGCGAAGAAGACGTTGTCGCCGCTTGGGTCGGCGTCCAGGAAAGTCGCTTCGCGCACGCTCTTGCCCGAGGAGATCAGGTCCACGCAGCCGCCGTTCTGAGGGCTGTAGGTGGGGAGGGATTCGCGGCAGCCGCCGCTGTCGAGCGCCTCCCACTGGTAGACATCGGTCTGCCCATTTGAGTCGCGCGGGCTGAGGCTGTCGTAGGCCTCGAAGTAGAGGCGGTCGCCGTCCTCAGAGAGGGCGCGGGCGCTGTAGAGCGTGTTCTCGGCCACCGGGATCAGCGCCGCTGCCTGGATTTCCGGGAACCCCACTTCGACCAGCGCCCCCCGCGGCCGCGCCCCGCTGGGATTGCACGACGCACACACCAGCCGCCCTTTGCCCCCTTCTGCGGCCGCGTCGTAGACGAAGACCTCCGCGTCGGGGGCTTCACTGGCCGCGTCGGCGTTGTCATAGCCCGTCAGCTGGGCCTGCGAGGTGAAGGCCGCCGTCAGGCCGTCGCCGCTGACCCGGGCGCTGTGGGTCACCGGCACCACCCCCACCGGCGAGATCCCGGTTTCGGTGACGTCCCCGCCCGCCAGCGCGCCGATGAAGCGGAAACTGCCTTCTTCCCACAGGTAGAGGTTGGCCTCCCCGGGCTGGGCCGACTTGCCTTCGGCGTTGGGCCCGCCCTTGGCTTCGCGCGAGGCGAAGTAGACGCGCGAGAGATCGTCGCTCTGCCCCAGCGGCGCCCGCACCGCTTCGCAGGCGAGCTTCTCGGTTTCTTCCTCTTCTAGGTCGAACTCATAGAGGCAGCCACCGGTACTGAAAAGCGCCCGCCCGCCCCCGTCGGCGTCGGCCGAGGCCGCCCAGAATTGCGAGCCCGTGCCCGTGGTTCCCGCTTCGGCTTCCGCGGCTTCTGAAACCGCGACCGTGCACGGCGCCCCGCTCCCTACGCACTCCCCACCGGCCGCGAACGGGTTCTCCCGCACGTAGATCGGCCCCGGGCCGCCCGCCAATCCTCCCAGCAGCGCGGTCCAGTAGACCCGCTCCCCGTCGTCGGCGACCGCCCCGCTCACGTTCGCTTTCCGATTATTGCCCGGCAGG
>CAZHLT010000262.1:0-2510 GCA_964533285.1 uncultured Conexibacteraceae bacterium
CCGCGGGGGGGGGCGCGGCGGGCGGGGGGGGTGGTGTTGGGGGGGGGCCCCCCCAACCCCCCCCCCCCCCGCCGCCGGCTGCCCTACGATCCGCCGGTGCCGCCTGAGGACAAGGTCCCCACGCCCGCGCCCGAGGGTCCCAGCCGCAAGCCGCCGCGCGAGGCGATCGCCGAGGCCCACGTCCGCGCCCCGACCCGCGGCAACCGCCGCCTCGAGTCCTTCCTCGCTGCCGTCAACGAGGATGACCAGGTCCGCGCCTGGTGGTACATGGCCCAGGTTCATGCCGAACGGCTGGGGATGTCGGACCACTCCTGGGTCCACATGCAGATCATCCTCAACATCTCGCTGCGGCTGTTGCGGCTGCTGGTCAAAGCCGGGGTCGAGCCGGCGATGGTGACCGACCACGGGATGCGCGAGCGCGACGCCGAAGTCGTCGTCGCCGGCGGTGCCCTGCTGCACGACGTCGGCATGTCGATCCACCGCGCCGACCACGAGGCCTACTCGCTGTTCCTCGCCGGTGGCGCCCTCGACCGCCTCCTCGCCCCCGCCTACAAAGAGCCGGAGCGGACGGTCGTCGCCTCCGAGATCCTGCACGCGATCATCGGCCACCGCCGCCGCGGCGAGCCCTACACGCTGGAGGCCGGCGTCGTCCGCGTCGCCGACGCGCTCGACATGGCGCAAGGACGGACGCGGCTGCCGATCGAGGCCGGCCACGAGGGGATCCACTCGATCTCCGCCGCGGCGATCGACGAGGTGCGGATCGAGGCGGGGGAGGAGCGCCCGGTGCGGATCGAGATCCGGCTCAACAACTCCGCCGGGATCTTCCAGGTCGACGACCTGCTGGCGACCAAGATCCGCGGCACCCCGCTCGAGGGCCGCGTCGAAGTCGTCGCCGAAGTCGAGGGCGAGACCGAGAAACGCCTGCTCAGCGGCTTCAGGTTGTCCTGAAGAGTCTGTCTTGGTCCTGGGCAAGGACGCAGGGAGCGAAGTGTGCTCCGCACATGAGCGACCGAGGACGCCGCCCAGGGGCTAAGACAGCCGCTTCAGCGTGTTCTTGCGTTCTTCCTTGCGCTTGTCCAGGCGGATCTGGATCAGGCTCATCACGGTGACGAGCACGACGAAGAAACCGATCACGCCGAAGCAGAAGAAGGTGACCGTCTTGTCGGTGGTCGGGCCGGCGAGGCCGACGCCGTTGTCGGCCAGGGCGGCGGGGGCGGCGACCAGCATCAGCGCCAGGAACGAGAAGAGCAGTGCGGTGACTCGCTTCACGGCCGGGAATCTACCGCACCCCGGGGCGGCTCGGCCGGCGGGGTCGGGGAGCCCCGCGTCGCTGCCGCCGCGTAGAGTGCGCGGCCGATGTCCAACCTCGAGGCCCTTCTGCTGGGGATCGTCCAGGGCTTGACCGAGTTCCTCCCGATCTCGTCCAGCGGCCACCTGATCATCGTCCCCTGGCTGCAGGACTACACGTTCCTGCTCGAAAACCCGCAGTTCAACAAGACCTTCGACGTCGCCCTGCACGCCGGCACGCTGATCGCCGCGATCGCCTACTTCCGGCGCGAGGTCGTGATCCTGATCCGCGGCTTCGTCCAGGCCGTCCGCCAGCGCGGCATCCGCACCGCCGAGCAGCGGCTCGCGGTGGCGATCGCGATCGGCACCGTGCCGGCGGTGATCGCCGGCGGCCTCGGCTCCGACTTCATCGACGAACACCTCGGCGAGCCCTGGATGATCGCCCTGCAGCTGATCGTCTTCGGCGCCCTGCTCGCCTGGGCCGACCGCATGCCCCAGCGCCGCAACCTGGGGGAGACGCGGTTGCGCGACGGCTGGTACATCGGCCTCGCCCAGGTGCTGGCGCTGGCCCCGGGCACTTCGCGCTCGGGGATCACGATCACCGCCGGCCGCTGGCTCGGCCTCGACCGCGACGGCGCCGCCCGCTTTTCCTTCCTGCTGCTGATCCCGATCGTCGCCGGCGCCACCGTCTTCAAGGCCTTCAGCGCCGTCAACGAAGGCCTGCCGCCCGGCGTCGGCGGCCCGATCGTCGTCGGCACGATCGCCGCCGCCGTCTCCGGCTACCTGGCGATCGCCTTCCTCCTCCGGCTCGTGCGCACCGCCAGCTACAGCCCGTTCGTCTACTACCGCTACGTCGCCGGGGTCGCGATCCTGCTGATCATCGCCACCGGCCTGCGGCCCGCCACGTTCTAGCTCGCCCTTGCACCGTTTTCCCCCAATTTCGAAGTCCCGGACCTGTGAAAATCCTGTTAACGCAGGGGTTTTGCCGTGAGCCACGCATACAATCGTCGCGTCTTGCCGGTTCTCGCGCCCACCACCACCTGCGGCGGCGCCGCCGATCTATGAGCCAGAATCAGAACATCAGGCTCGCGGTGATCGACACGGACAGCGGCTTCGTCACCGTCCTCGCCAAACGCGCCGAGGCGGCCGGCTGGCAGCTGCGCCAGGCGGCCAGCGCCGTGCCCCCGCAGGAGCTGGTGGCGATGAAGCTGAACGCGGTCCTG
>CAZHLT010000263.1:0-14295 GCA_964533285.1 uncultured Conexibacteraceae bacterium
CCTTTGTCCGGACAGGTCGGACAAAGGAACCACGCGACGGGGGGCGTGGCTCAGAGGTCGCGCTGGTTGACGATGCCGCCGTTGAGGGCGCGCTCGGCGAGCGCGACGCGCTTCTGGTTCTGCGGCAGGTCGCCGACCTCGAGCTTCTCGAAGAGGGCGCGCATGTGGGTCTTGACCGCGTCGACGCTGAGGTGGAGCTCGGCGCCGATCTCCTGGTTGGTCGCCGGGGTGGCGAAGCTGGAGCCGTCCTTGTAGGGACGGCAGAGGGCGAGGAGGACGCGGCGCTGGGCGGGCGAGATCGAGGCGGCGGCCGGCATCTCGGCGGCGAGCGCCGTTTCCTCGGGGGCGCCGCCCGCCCCCGGCCGCCGGTAGAGCACGCCGGTGCGACCGAAGCGGAGCGCGTCGCCGTCGCGCAGCAGGCGGCGGCCGTGGACCCGCTCCTCGTTGACGAAGGAGCCGTTGCGCGAGAGGCCGTCGTCGACCAGGGTGCACTCGCCGCGCACGACCTCGATCTGGGCGTGCAGCGCCGAGACCTCCTCGTCCCAGGCGAGCCGCACGTCGGCGGCCTCGCCGCGCCCGACCCAGAGCTCGCCGCCGCCCGGCTCGAGGCTGACGATCACCTGCTCGCCGCCCCCGCCGCCCTCGCGGTAGACGAGGAACGGCAGCCCGCCGCGTTCGGCCTCGATCTGCGCCTTCAGCTCTGGCGCGCTGACCACCCGTCGCTCGTTCACGCCCTGATCCTAGGAGGCTTTGGCGAAACCCGCGGGGGTTTCGCCAATCCCTCCCGGGCGTTCCCCGGCTCCCTCCCGGGCGCCTCGCCAAGGACAGCGTTTGCCCCGCAATCGACCTGGCTTTAGCCTTGACCGGGCGAGTTGGACGGATGTCCTATTCGGAAGCCGACGGCCGACCTCCACACTATTGGGGATGGCACAGGAAATCCAAACCTTCTTCTTCAACTGGTACCCGGTCTTCGGGGTCGTCTTCATGGCCGGGCTGCTGTTCGTCTTCCTGCGCCTGCTGCGCAGCACGGTCGGCTCGACCAAGCCGGAGACGGTCAAGGCGAGCAGGACCCGGCCGGTGCTCTGGGAGGAGGTGCAGGGCGTCGACGCCGCCAAGGACGAGCTGATGGACGTCGCCGAGTGGCTGCGCGATCCCGACCGCTTCGCCGCCCTCGGCGCCCAGCCGCCGCGCGGCGTCCTCCTCTACGGCCCGCCCGGGACCGGCAAGACGATGCTGGCCCGCGCCGTCGCCGCCCAGGCCGGCGTCGACTTCTTCGCCGCCTCGGGCTCGAGCTTCGTCGAGATGTTCGTCGGCCGCGGCGCCGCCCGCATCCGCCGCCTCTTCAAGGAGGCGCGCAAGGCGGGCCGCGCGGTGATCTTCATCGACGAGCTCGACGCGGTCGGCGGCCACCGCAGCGGCGGGGGCGGCGACGGCGGCACCAGCGAGCGCGAGCAGGCGCTGAACCAGCTGCTGGTCGAGCTCGACGGCTTCGAGAAAGACCCGGGGACGGTGATCGTGATCGCCGCCTCCAACAACGTCGACAAGCTCGACAAGGCGCTGCTGCGCCCCGGCCGCTTCGACCGCCGGGTGCTGGTCGCACCGCCCGACCGCGGCGGCCGCGAGGCGATCCTCCGCAGCCACGCCGCGGGCAAGCCGCTGGCCGCCGACCTCGACCTGCGCGACGTCGCCCGCAAGACGACCGGGATGACCGGCGCCCAGCTCGCCAACGCGCTCAACGAGGCGGCGATCATCGCCGGCCGCGCCGGCCGCGCCGCGATCGCCCGCGAAGACCTCGACGAGGCGCTGCTGCGCCAGTCGGTCGGCTCCCAGCAGGCGCGCAGCCTGACCCAGAAGGAGCGGCGGATCGTCGCCTACCACGAGGCCGGCCACGCGCTCTGCCGCAGGCTGCTCGGGCTCGACCCGCCGGAGATCCTCAGCATCGTCCCGCGCGGCCCGGCGCTCGGCTTCGTCGGCCACTCGCCCAGCGAGGACACTTACCTGAAGTCGCGCGAAGAGCTGCTCGACGAGATCGTCACCCTGCTCGGCGGGCGCGCCGCCGAGGAGGAGGTCTTCGGCGAGTCCTACTCGGGCGCCGTCGACGACCTCGCCCGGGTGCAGCTGGTCAGCAAGCAGATGGTCGCCGAGTTCGGGATGGGCGTCGCCCTCGACCACGACGGGCCGTCGCCGATCGCGATGCCGGTCGGCGACTACGCGGTCTCCGACGCGACCCGCCGCGAGGTCGACATGGCGGCCGCGACCCTCGCCCGCGAGGCCTTCCGCCGCGCCCGCGCCCTGCTCGGCGCCAACCGCGAGTGCCTCGACGACCTCGCCGCCAACGCGCTCGAGCGCGAGACGCTGACCCGCGAGGAACTCGACGAGATCTTCGCTGCGCACGAGCTCCACGGCCTGGTCGAGCCGCGCGGCAGCGGCGCCGCGCTGGTCGCGATGAGCCGCAAAGACCGGCCGAGCTGAGGCGCCCGCGACGGCTGCCGCGGCGGCTCGCGCTACCCTCGTGGCCGGGAGGCCAGGATGGACGCCGAGACTGCCGAGACGCACTATTTCCCGCCCGGGCGCTCGCTCGCGCGGCGGGTCCACGGCGAGCGCGCGGTGGGGCTGCTCTACGGCCAGCGGGCGCTGCTGATCGGGGCGCTGGAACCGCTCACCTACACCGGCACGATGCTGAGCACGAAGTCGAACGACCGCCCCTTCGCGCGGCTGGCGCGGACGGCGAAGATCCAGGAGACGGTCTTCCTCGGCACCCGCGAGGAAGCCGACCGCGCCCTCGCCGCGGTCCACCGCCTGCACCAGCGGATCAAGGGGACGCTGCCGGCGGCGGCCGGCGTCCACCCCGCCGGCACGCCCTACTCGGCGTTCGACCCGGAGCTGATGCTGTGGACGCTGGCGGTGATCGCCGACTCGGGCCGGGCGATGTACGAGACGATGGTGCGGCCGCTGAGCGCCGAGGAGCTGGAAGCGCTGTGGCAGGACTATGTCCGCTTCGGCGAGCTGTTCGGGCTGCCGCGCTCGGCGGTGCCGGCGACCCACGCCGAGTTCGCCGCCTGGTTCGAGGAGCGGCTCGCCTCGCCGGCGATGCACGCGACCCGCCACGCGCTGGAGATGGCGCCGCTGGTCGCCTTCCGCCAGCCGGTCCCGCGCGCGGCCCGGCTCAACATCGCGACCCAGAACCTCGTCATCAAGGGGACGCTGCCGCCGCGGGTGCGGGAGATCTTCGGGATCGAGTGGAGCGCCCGCCACCAGGCGGCCTTCCGCTCGCTCGCCGCCGCCCACCGCCGCGCCCGCCGCGCGATGCCCTACCGCGTCCGCCGCGGCCGCAACGACGTCTTCTTCGACACCGTCACCCGCAGCGAGCGCCTGCGCGGCGGCACCGTGACGCCGCGGCTGGAGCCGAGCGCCTGAGCGCCCGATGGGCGGCCGGCCGGCGCGGGCGGGGCGGGACCAGGTCCGCTGGTGGTCGCTGCGCCCGGCGCAGAACCTGAAGCCGGCGACCTACCGCTGCCCGCTCTGCGGCCGCCACCTGCCGGCCCTCTCCGAGCATGTCCTGATCGCCCCCGAGGGCGACAAGCGCCGCCGCCGTCACGCCCACACCGAGTGCGTGCTGAAAGCGCGCCGCGCCGGCCGCCTGCCGACCGAGGACGAGTGGCGCGCCACCCAGCCCCGCCCGCCCTCGCTCTGGACCCGCCTGCGCACCCGCCTGCCCCGCTGACCCCCCTCGCCCGACCGACCCGACCTCATGACCTTTGTAACCCAAAGGGTTACAAAGGTCATGAGGTCGCCGGGTTGCCGGCCACGACAGCGGCGGTAGGATCGGCGGCCCGTGCTTGCCGCCTACGCAGCCAGGATCTCGCCCGAGGACCCGCTCTCGGCGCTCGAGGTCGGCGAGGTGGCGGAGCCCGACGTGCCCGAGGGCTGGGCCCTGGTCGAGGTCCGCGCCGCCTCGCTCAACCACCACGACGTCTGGTCGCTGAAAGGGGTCGGGCTGCCCGAGGAGCGGCTGCCGATGATCCTCGGCTGCGACGCCGCCGGCCTCGACCCCGACGGCAACGAGGTCGTCGTCCACTCGGTGATCAGCGACCCCGAGTGGCGCGAGGACGAATCGCTCGACCCGCGCCGCAGCCTGCTCTCCGAGGTCCACCCCGGCACGCTCGCCGAGCGGGTCGCGGTGCCGCGCCACAACCTGGTGCCGAAGCCGCCGGGGCTGAGCTTCGAGGAGGCCTGCTGCCTGCCGACCGCCTACCTCACCGCCTACCGGATGCTGTTCACCCGCGGCCGCCTGCGGCCCGGACAGACGGTGCTGGTCCAGGGCGCCGCCGGTGGCGTCGCCTCGGCCGCGATCGCGATCGCCCGCGGCGCCGGCGCCCGCGTCTGGGCGACCAGCCGCGACGAGCGCAAGCGCGCCCACGCGCTCGAGCTCGGCGCCCATGAGGCGTTCGAGTCCGGCGCCCGCCTGCCCGACCGCGTCGACCTCGTCATCGAGACCGTCGGCGAGGCGACCTGGGGGCACTCGCTGCGGGCGGTCAAACCGGGCGGGATCGTCGTCGTCGCCGGCGCCACCAGCGGCATGAACCCGCCCGCCGACCTCTCCCGCGTCTTCTTCAAACAGATCGAGGTGATCGGCTCGACGATGGGGACCAAGGCCGAGCTCGCCGACCTCGTGCAGATGATGGAGAGCACCGGGCTGCGGCCGAAGATCGACCGCACCCTGCCGCTGGCCGAGGCGGCCGCGGGCATCGCGACGATGGTCGCCGGCGAGGTCTTCGGCAAGATCGTCCTCACCGCCTGAGTCGCGGTTCCTTGGTCCGACCTGTCCGGACAAAGGAACCGCGCGCTGGGTTAGCGGTCTTCGAACCGCCGCAGCTCCATCCGCGCGATCGAGCGCTTGTGGACCTCGTCGGGGCCGTCGGCGAGCCGCAGCGTCCGCAGCCCGGCCCACATCTCGGCCAGCGGGAAGTCGCCGCTGACGCCGCCGCCGCCGTGCACCTGGATCGCCCGGTCGAGCACCTTCAGCGCCACCTCCGGCGCCGCCACCTTGATCGCTGCGATCTCGGTGCGGGCGTGCTTGTTGCCGACCGTGTCCATCAGCCAGGCGGTCTTCATCGTCAGCAGCCGCACCATCTCCAGCTCGATCCGCGCCTCGGCGATCCAGTCCTGGACGTTCGAGCGGGTGGCGATCGGGGCGCCGAAGGTCTGCCGCTCAAGCGCCCGTTCGCACATCATGTCGAGCGCCCGCTCGGCGACCCCGATCGAGCGCATGCAGTGGTGGATGCGGCCCGGGCCGAGGCGCGCCTGGGCGATCATGAAGCCGTCGCCCTCGGCCGAGAGCACCGCCGAGGTCGGTACCCGGACGTCCTCGAAGGCGACTTCGGCGTGGCCCTCGCGGTCGTTGTAGCCGAAGACCGAGAGGTTGCGGACGACGCGGACGCCGGGCGCGTCCATCGGCACCACCAGCATCGACTGCTGCCTGTAGGTGGGGCCGTCGGGGTCGGTCTTCCCCATCACGATCAGCACCTCGCAGTTGGGGTGGATCGCGTTCGTCGTCCACCACTTGCGGCCGTTGATCACGTACTCATCGCCGTCGCGCTCGATCCGCGTCTCGATGTTGGTCGCATCGGAGGAGGCGACCGCCGGCTCGGTCATCGCGAAGGCCGAGCGGATCTCGCCGTCGAGCAGCGGCTTCAGCCACCGCTCTTTGTGCTCGTCGGAGCCGAACAGGGTCAGCACCTCCATGTTGCCCGTGTCCGGCGCGTTGCAGTTCATCGCTTCGGGCGCGATCAGGATGCTGCGGCCCATGATCTCGGCCAGCGGCGCGTACTCGGCGTTGAGCAGGCCCGGCCCCCACTCCTCGTGGGGGTGGAAGAGGTTCCAGAGGCCGCGGGCGCGCGCCTCCTCCTTCAGCTCCTCCATCACCCGCGGGTGGTGGTGGGGGTCGCCGGCCTCCCTCATCTCCGCCGCCAGCACCGGCTCGGCCGGGTAGATCCGCTCGTCCATGAACGCCTGGACGCGCTCCTGGAATTCCTTGCAGCGGTCCGTCAGTTCGAAGTCCATGGCAGCTCCTCGGTCTCGGTCTGGGACTGCAGGCTATGGGACCGCCGCGGGACGGCAACTGCCGCTTTTGTGAGAAGGACTAAGCGGCCCAGCCGCCGCCGCGTCGCCGGGATGCGGGATGGGCGCTGACGGGCTCGAACCGCCGACCTTTCGGGTGTAAACCGAATGCTCTCCCAGCTGAGCTAAGCGCCCCGCTCAGCCATTATTGCTCGGCGGCGGCTGCGATGATCCGGGTGCCGATGGGTTCGATGGTCTCGATGACGCAGCGCAACTTCGTCCTGCTCGTGGTCGGCGTCTGCATCCTCAGCGCCGGGATCGGCTCGGGGCTGGCGTTGCTGGCGCAGACCGGGCCGGCCGGCGCCAAGGGCGCCCGCGGGCCGGAGGGGCCGCGCGGGCCGCGCGGTCCCCAGGGCCAGTCGGCGACGGCGGAGGTCGAAGCGCTGGAAGCCGAAGTCGCCGAACTGCGTGGCCGAGTCGAGGAAGACGAAGAGCTGAGCGGCCGGGTCGAAGCGCTGGAAGAACAGCTCGAAGGCTTCTCCGGCGGCGAAGGATCGGTCCTCTGCGAAGAATTCGGGATCGGCTGCTGAACCTCGGCGGCGCCGGCCCCGTAGACCGGGGCGATGGCAACCGCCCGGCACAGCCTCCGCAGCGCCTGGCGCTGGCTGGCGATCGCCGCCGCGCTGGCCTCGATGCTGGCGGCGCTGCTCGGCGTGCGGGCCGAGCTGGCGAGCGCCGGCGGCGCGGCGCGCCCGTCCGCGGCCGCCGGCGAGGACCGCCGCGGCGAGGGCCAGGTCGAGATCGAGGACTTCGCCTACAAGCCGAAGACGCTGACCGTCGCGCCCGGCACCCGGGTCGTCTTCGCCAACCGCGACGAGGTCGCCCACACCGTCACCCGCAAGGGCGGCTTCGACAGCGGCCGGATCAAGCCCGGCCGCGCCTTCGCCTTCCGCTTCAAGCACGCCGGCACCTTCCGCTTCCACTGCAAGATCCACCCCTTCATGCGGGGCAAGGTGGTCGTCCGCTAGCCTCGGCGGCGATGGACGTACCGACCCTGTGGCGGGCGGCACTGGTCCAGCTCGCCGCCGTCGCGGTGCTCTCGATCGCCCTCGCCATCGCTCTCCCCCACAGCTTCTTCGAGGACTGGGGCTGGCTCGCCGGCCCGCTCTCCTGGCTGCTCTGCGCCGCCTTCACCGCTCGCGTCCTGACGCTGCCGCCGGGGCCGACGCTGGTCGGCGCCGTGCTCGCCGGCCTGCCCAGCCTGCTCGCGGTCGCCGTCGGCGTCCACTGGGCCGGCGCCGCGCTGGCCGTCTGCCTCTTCGCGCTCTGGTGCGCGCGGCTGCCGCGCGGCGGCCGCGCCCTCGCCGGCTGAGCTCAAGATACTCAGGGGTTTTTAACTTTTCGGTATTGCCCTCGCGTTGGGGAGCCCGGAGAGTGAGGGCCTGACCTCGCTTGCCACCACCCCGCCGCCGCCCAAGAAGGGCCCACGGGCGGCCCTCGCCTCGATCTGGGCGTCCGTCCGGCAGGAGTGGGCAGCGCTGTCTTCCTTCTGGCGGTGGCTGCTCGGCGGCATCGGCATCCTCGCCGGACTCGCCGTCTTCGCGTTCGCCGTGCACCTGCTCTGGCCCTCCGGCTCAGGCTCGGGCGACGGCTCCTTCCCCGAGGGCGGCCCGGCCGAGTTCCTCTACCTCGACGCCGCCCGCGACGCCTCCTACCTGGCTCAGATCGACGGCGGCAGCTACGAAGGCGAAAAGGTCGTGCACAAACTGGCCGAGTCGCTCAACGCCGGCGTCAAGGTCCCCGGCGGCGGCGAGGCCGGCGCCACCCGCGCCCGCGAAATCCTCACCGAAAGGGTCCTGCAGCCAACCGACGCCAGTGCCTTCTTCGACCTCGCCGAAGAGCTGCGGGACGACCACATCAAGGAAGTCGGCCTGCGCGACTTCCAGCGCTTCGTCCACGACCGCGTCGCGGAGGGCGAGTTCGTCGAATTCGAAACGTCGGCGATCGTCGCCCCCCGCTACCTCAACGCCTTCCTCGCCGTGCGCCAGAAGAAGACGCTCGAAGAGCTGTTCCCCTACTCGAAGCGGCGCCAGCGGCTCGCCCGCGCCTTCCTCCGCGACGTCGGGAGAAACCCGCGGGCGGTGATCGCGATCCGGCCCAAGTTCGCCCAAGGGGAGCGCGAAGGCGAACGCAAGCCGGTCGCCTACCTGATGCCGATCCGCGCCCGCTCGCTGACCGCGGAGCGCAGCCTGATCAAATACGGCGGCGGCAGATTCACCGTGATCGGCAAGCTCGTCCGCGACTTCCCGGAGAAGGTGAAGTCCGGCGACCACACCCCCGCCTACATCGACTCGCCGACGCTCGAGACCTGGGAACTGCCGCTGCGCCGGGCGCCGCGGGAGCTGCTCTGCCGCACCGAACAGCAGTGCATCGACGAGGTCCGCACGGGAGTCGTCGCCGGCAAGACCGTCGCCAACGGCCCGCTCGAGGGGGAGCAGCGCCACAAGGCCCTCAAGCGCGCCCGCCACCGCATCCTCGACGCGCTGCGCTCGCAGACGACAATCGAACACCGCGGCGCCGTCATCCTCCCGGTCGCGATCTACAAGTAGGCACGGAGCCGCACGCGGCGACGGCCGCGAGCCGCCCCTGCCACGCTGGGAGGGATGGCCCCGATCGAGGAGACGACCCCCCGCCAGGGCTTCGCCGCCTACCGGCGGGTGCTCGCCGCGCCCGGGATGGCGCCGATCGTCGGTGCGACGACGGTCGCGCGGCTGCCGCTCGGGATGGGCGCGGTGGCACTCGTCCTCTACGTTCACGGCGCCACCGGCTCCTTCGCCTCGGCCGGGATCGTCGCCGGCGCCTTCACCGTCGGGCTCGGGATCACCGGGCCGCTGCTGGCGCGGGTCATCGACCGGGTCGGCTCGACCCCGGTCGTGCTGCCGGCCGGCCTGCTCAGCTCGGCCGCCTTCGTCGCCGTCGTCGCGCTCGGCCACAACGACGCCGGCACCGTGCCGCTGGCGCTCGCCGCGGCGCTGGCCGGGGCCGCGGCGCCGCCGGTCGGCAGCGTCACCCGACTGCAGTACCCGCGCCTGGTCGAGGAGCGCGACCTGCCGACCACCTTCGCCTTCGACGCCGTCCTGATCGAGATCCTGTTCGTCGCCGGGCCGCTGCTGGCGGGCCTGCTCGCCGCCACGCTCGGCGCCGGCGACAGCCTCCTCTTCGCCGCCGCGATCGGCGTCGTCGGCACCCTCTGGTTCGTCACCGTCGCCAGCCTGCCGCCCTCCGACCACCCGGCCCACGAACGCCACTGGCTGGGAGCGCTGGCCTCGCCCGGCATCCGCCTGCTGGTCTTCACCGAGATCCCGATGGGCGTCACCTTCGGCGCCCTCGACGTCGCCCTGCCCGCCTTCGGCACCCTGCACGGCAACTCCGCCCTGGGCGGCCCGATGGCGGCGACGCTGGCACTCGGCTCGGCGGTCGGCGGCATCGTCTACGGCCTGCGGCCCCACACCCTCGGCTCGCCGCGCCGCGCCTTCCTCGCCCTCGGCGCCTTCCAGGTCCTGACCTGCCTGCCGATCCTCGGAGTGGCCACGGTGCCGGAGATGTTCGTCGCCGCCGCGATCGCCGGCCTCTGCGTGGCGCCGCTCGGCACCGTCCGCAACCAGCTCGTGCAGGAGACGATGCCGCCCGGGACCGGCGCCGAGGCCTTCACCTGGATGGGGCTGGCGATCACCGTCGGCGCCAGCCTCGGCGCCGCCGTCGCCGGCCCGGTCGTCCAGGCCCACGGCTGGCGCGCCGGCGCCCTCATCGCCTGCGCCCTGCCCGCCGTCGGCGCAGCGCTGGCCTTCTTGGGCCGCCGCTCCCTTCCCGCCTGAGCCAAAGCATCGCAAGTCGTCATTCCCAAGGACCTGCTTGAGCAGGTTGGATTGGGACCTGGCGACGAGATCGCGTTCGAACGGGTCGAGGCGGGCGTCGTCGTCAGGCGGGCGCGGCGTCGGCCGGCGCTCCGCGGCCGCTTCGCCGGCAGCGGGATGGCCGCGCGCCTGCTCGAGGATCGGCGCGCGGAGCCGCGCTGGTTCGGTGCCGACCTGCCTCGACTCATGGGCCGTCCTCGCCTGGCTCGACGGCGAGGAGCCGGCGGCCTCGATCGTCGCCGAAACGATCGAGGCCGGCCCGCCATCAGCTACCGCGCCGGTGAGCTTCCCTGTGAGGCGATCGACCTGCGCCGCCACACCCGGGTCCTCGCCCGGCGCCTGCGCAGCCTCGGGTAACGGCGCCGCTACAGCGTCCGCGCCAGCTCGACGAAGAACTCGAGCGCGCGCGGGTTGGCCAGCGATTCGCGGCTCGCGGCTTTCGCCACCGGGACTCCCATCAGGATCCGCTTCACCGGCACCTCGACCACCTTGCCGGAGAGGGTGCGGGGAATCTCCTCGATCGCGAACACGCGGTCGGGCACGTGGCGCGGCGAGCAGGTCTCGCGGATGCTCGCCGTGATCCGATCGACCAGGCCTGCGTCGAGCTCGGCGCCCTCGCGAAGGACGACGAACAGCGGCATCCAGCCCTCGGTGCCGGCGCGGGGAACGTCGACGACGAGGGCGTCGGTGATCTCGTCGATCCGCAGCACCGCCCGGTAGATCTCGCTCGTGCCCATGCGGATCCCGCCGCGGTTGATCGTCGAGTCGGATCGCCCGTGGATGACCGCGGTGCCGCGCTCGGTGATCTCGATCCAGTCGCCGTGGCGCCAGACGCCGGGAAACATCTCGAAGTAGCTCTCGCGGTAGCGGGACCCTTCCTCGTCGCCCCAGAAGCAGAGCGGCATCGAGGGCATTGGCGCGGTGATCACGAGCTCGCCCATCTCACCCTGCAGCGGCCGGCCCTCTTCGTCCCACGACTCCAGCGCCACGCCGAGCGCCGCGGCCTGGATCTCGCCGCGGTAGACGGGCAGCAGGGGCACGCCGCCGACGAAGGCGGTGCAGACGTCGGTGCCGCCGGAGGTCGAGAAGAGCCAGGTGTCCTCACCGAGGTGCTCGTAGACCCAGTCGAAGCCGTCGGCGACGAGCGGCGAGCCGGTCGACCCCAGCGCGCTCAGCGCGCTCAGGTCCCGGCCGGCGGCGGGGTCGACGCCGGCCTTCATGCAGGCGGCGATGAAGGACGCGCTGGTGCCGAAGACGTTGACCCGCGCCTGCGCCGCCAGCTCCCAGAGGCGGCTCAGGTCCGGGTATCCCGGGTTGCCGTCATAGAGGACGATCGCGGCCCCGGCCAGCAGGCCGGAGACGAGGAAGTTCCACATCATCCAGCCGGTCGTGGTGAACCACATGAGGCGGTCGCCCGGGTGCAGGTCGAGGTGCAGCCCGTGCACCTTGAGGTGCTCGAGCAGGATGCCGCCGTGGCCCTGGACGATCGCCTTCGGCAGGCCGGTGGTGCCGGAGGAGTAGAGGACCCAGAGCGGGTGGTCGAAGGGGACGCGCTCGAAGCGCAGCGGCGCGCCCTCCCCCGCGGCCAGCACGGCGGCCCATGCCGTCGCTCCGGCGGGCGGCTCGGCGGCCGCGTCCAGGTAGGGGAGGAAGACGACGTGCTCGAGGCTCGGCAGATCCGCCCGCAGGGCGGCCAGGGCCTCGCCGCGGTCGAAGTGCCGGCCCCCGTAGCTGTAGCCGTCGGCGGCGAACAGCACCTTCGGCTCGATCTGGGCGAAGCGATCGGCGACGCTGCCGACGCCGAAGTCCGGCGAGCAGGAGGACCAGACCGCTCCCAGCGAGGCGGTCGCGAGGAAGGCGACGACGGTCTCGGGGATGTTCGGCAGCGTCGAGACGACGCGGTCGCCGCGAGCGACGCCGTGGTCGCGCAGCCAGGCGGCAACCGCGGCGACCTGCCGCTCCAGCTCATCCCAGCTGAGCGCCGAGAGCTCCCGCTCCTCGGAGGCGTGCAGCAGCGCCGGCTCGCCCGGCCGCCGGGTGGCGAAGACGTGCTCGGCGTAGTTCAGAGAGGCGTTCGGGAACCACCGCGCCCCCGGCATCTCGCGGCTGGCGAGAACAGGCTCCGGAGATCCGTCGGCGCGCACGCCGAAGAAGTCCCAGACCGCCCGCCAGAAGCCGTCGAGGTCGCTCGCCGACCAGCGCCAGAGCTCGTCGTAGCCGGAGAACGAGAGGCCGCGCTCGGCCTCCAGCCAGCCCAGGAGCTCGGTCATCCGCGCGCGCTCGACCAGCTCGGCCGGCGGACGCCAGAGCGGAGTCGGGTCGGGCGCGCTCATCCGCCCTCCCCGAGCGGGAAGTGGCAGGCCACCGCGTGCTCGGCATCGCTGTCGAGCAGCGGGCTCGGATCGGCGCTGGCGCAGATGGTCCGATCCGGGTGACAGGCCGGGCCGACGGGACAGCGGGGATGAAAACGGCAGCCGGACGGCGGGTTGCGCGGGTCGGCGACGTCGCCGGCGGCGGTTGCGACCTCGAGCCGCCCGCCGTGGACACTAGGGACGCTGGCCAGCAGAGCCGCCGTGTACGGGTGGCGGGGGGCGGAGACGAGCGCCTGCCAGGGGGCGATCTCGACCGCCTCGCCGAGATAGACGACCATGACCCGCTCGCAGAGGTAGCTGACGACGCCGAGGTCGTGCGAGATGCACAGGTAGGTGAGCCCGAGGCTCTCCCGCAGCTCCCGAAGCAGGTTGAGCACGGCGGCCTGGACGGAGACGTCGAGCGCCGAGGTGACCTCGTCGAGGATCAGCATCCGCGGCTTGGCGGCGAGGGCGCGCGCGATCCCGACCCGCTGCAGCTGCCCGCCGCTGAGCTCGTGCGGGTAGCGGTCGGCGAGCGCCTGGCCCAGCGTCACCCGATCGAGCAGGGCGGCGACCGTGACGCCGTCCGAGCCGCCGCTGCGGCTGCGGTGCAGGCGGATCGCCTCGTCGATGCTGGCGCCGATCGTGCGCCGCGGGTTGAGGGTGGAGAACTGATCCTGGAAGACCATCTGCACGTTCTCGCGCACATGGCGCAGGTCGGCGCCGGTGGCGTTGGTGACGTCGCGCCCGTCGAGGCGGACGGCGCCGGCGAGGGTCGGAACGAGCTGCACGATCGCGCGGGCGAGCGTCGACTTGCCCGACCCGGACTCGCCGACCACGCCGAGCGAGGCGCCCGCCTCGACCGCGAAGGAGACGCCGTCGACGGCGACGAGGGAGCCGGGACCGCGCCCGTATCGCACGCGCAGCGAGTCGACCTCGAGCAGGCTCATCCGGTCCCCCCCTCCCCCGCCTCGTCGAGCAGGAAGCAGGCGACGCGATCCTCTCCGCCGAGCTCGACCGGCCGTGGCACCTCGACCCGGCAGCGGTCGAAGGCCGCGGGGCAGCGCGGGGCGAACGGGCAGCCGGGCAGCTCCTCGGCCGCCGCCGGCGGGCGCCCGGGTATCGCCTCCAGCTTGGCGGGTCGCTCTTCGGGGGAGAGCTCGAGGATCGAGCCGAGCAGGCCTTTGGTGTAGGGGTGGCGGGGTTCGGACAGGACCCGCTCGCGCGGACCCTCCTCGACGATCGAGCCGTGGTACATGACGACGATCCGGTCGCAGAGCTGGTTGACGACGCCGAGGTCGTGCGAGATCAGGACGATCGACGTCCCCTCCTCCTCCTTGATCGCCCTCAGGACCGAGAGGACCTCCGCCTGCACGGTCACGTCGAGGGCGGTGGTCGGCTCGTCCGCGATCAGCACCCGGGGACGGGTCATCAATCCCATCGCGATCATGATCCGCTGCTGCATGCCGCCGGAGAACTGGTGGGGGTATCGCCTGAGGGCGCGGCGGGGATCGCCGATCCGGACCTCGATGAGGCGGCGTTCGCCCTCGGCCAGAGCCGCCGACCGGCTGACGCCGCGGTGGCGGCGGAGTCCGTCGATCAGCTGGCCGCCGATCCGCGCGGCCGGGTTCATCGACGACTGCGGGTCCTGGAAGATCATCGCCAGCTTGGTGCCGAGCACCTTCGCCTCCTCCTCGCGCCGCAGCTCGGTGAGGTCGACCCCGTCGATGCTCATCGCGGCGACCTCGGCCCGCAGCGGGTAGGGGACCAGGCGGGCCAGCGAGAGCGCGGTCAGCGTCTTGCCGCTGCCGGTCTCGCCGACGATGCCGAGCGCTTCCCCGGGGCGCAGGGTCAGCGAGACGTCGCGGACCAGGCGCCGCTCGCCGTCGGCGACGGGGACGAGCACGTC
Organism: uncultured Conexibacteraceae bacterium; assembly: GCA_964533285.1. Classification (GTDB taxonomy): domain Bacteria; phylum Actinomycetota; class Thermoleophilia; order Solirubrobacterales; family 70-9; genus VAYN01. The sequence continues at coordinate 14,235 of CAZHLT010000263.1, forward strand.
GAGATGGCGGACGTCGAGCACCCCGGCGGCGCCCGTCGCGCTCGCGGCGGCGGCCGGCGCG
>CAZHLT010000264.1:0-4977 GCA_964533285.1 uncultured Conexibacteraceae bacterium
CCTCGGCGTTGGTCGAGACGGCGACGAAGTGCTTGGCGACCGCCGCCTCCTCGCCGCCGAGGCCGGCCAGGCTCCACTCGCGGGCGGTGCGGGCGTTGGTCATCGTCTCCAGCGTGGTGAAGGTCTTCGAGGAGATGACGAACAGCGTCTCCGCGGGGTGGAGGTCGCGCGTCGCCTCGGCGAAGTCGGTGCCGTCGACGTTGGAGACGAAGCGGAAGGTCAGCTCGCGGCGGCTGTAGAAGCGCAGCGCCTCGTAAGCCATCACCGGACCGAGGTCGGAGCCGCCGATGCCGATGTTGATCACATTGCGGATCGGCCTGCCGGTGTGGCCGGTCCATTCGCCCGCCCGCACCCGCTCGCAGAAGGCCGCCATCCGGTCGAGCGTCTCGTGCACCTGCTTGACGACGTCGACGCCGTCGACGAGCAGCGAGCGGTTGCGCGGCATCCGCAGCGCCACGTGCAGCACGGCGCGGTCCTCGGAGACGTTGATGTGCTCGCCGGCGAACATCGCTTCGCGGCGCTCCTCGACCCCCCGCTCGCGCGCCAGCTGGCCGAGCAGCAGCAGCGTCTCGTCGCTGACCCGGTTCTTCGAGAAGTCGAGGTGCAGGCCGGCGCCGGCGGCGACCAGCCGCTCGCCGCGCTCGGGGTCGGCGGCGAAGAGCTCGCGCAGGTGCGCGCCCCTGAGCTTCTCGTAGTGGGCCTGCAGCGAGGCCCAGGCCGGCGCCTCCCGGAGCTCGCTCAAATCCGTGCCCGTCCCCTCATCGGCACCAACGGACGGTGCGGGCTCAGCCCGCCGCGACCCCGGACTGCGAGGAGATCGAGCCGAGCATGTCTTCCCAGGACTTGGCGAACTTCTGCTTGCCCTCCTCCTGCAGCTGGGCGGCAAGCGCGGCGACGTCGATGCCGGCGTCGGCGAACTCCTTCAGCACCAGCTCGGCGTTGCCGCCGTCGGCCGGCACCAGGTCGCCGACCTCGCCGTGGTCGGCGAAGGCGAGCAGCGTCTCCTCGGGCATCGTGTTGACCGTGAAGGGCGAGGCGAAGCCCTCGATGTAGAGCGTGTCGGAGGCCTCGGGGTCCTTGGTCCCGGTGCTCGCCCAGAGCAGCCGCTGCGGCCGCGCGCCCTGGTTCTGCAGGCGCCGCGCGCGGTCGGAGGCGAGCAGCTCGTTGTAGGCGCGGTAGGCGCGGAAGCCGATCGCCAGGCCGAGCCGGTCCTTCAGCTCGGCCGGCACGTCGCCGGCGACGGCGACGTCCCAGCGGCTCATGAAGATCGAGGCGACCGAGGCGACGTAGGGGTCGAGCCCGGCCTCGATCCGGCGTTCGACGCCCTTCATGTAGGCGTCGGCGGCGGCCAGGTACTGGGCGTCGTCGAACAGCAGGGTGACGTTGACGGGGATCCCGGCGAAGATCGTCTCCTCGATCGCCGGCAGCCCGGCCTCGGTGCCGGGGATCTTGATGAAGAGGTTCTCGCGCTCGGCCTTGGCGTGCAGCGCCGCCGCCTGCTCGATCGTCGCCGCGGTGTCGTCGGCGAGCAGCGGCGAGACCTCCAGCGAGCAGAAGCCGTCGACGCCTTCGGTGCGGGCGTGGACGTGGCCGAAGAGATCGCAGGCGTCCCGCAGGTCGGCGACGGCGAGCTCGAAGAAGATCCGCTCCTGGGCGTTGGCGCCGATCCCCTCACCGGCCTCGGCGCCGGCGGCGACCTCGGCGATCTGCCGGTCGTAGGCGTCGCCGCTGGAGATCGCCTTGTCGAAGATCGTCGGGTTCGAGGTCAGGCCGGTGACCGAGAGCTTGTTGATGTAGCCCTGCAGCGTGCCGTCGCCGAGCATCGTCCTGGTGATGTTGTCGAGCCAGAGGCTCTGCCCCAGCTCGTGCAGTTTCGCGGTGGCCATCAAAGTGCCTCCTTCGCCTTCGCGGCGATCTGGTCGGGGGTGAAGCCGAACTCGGCCTCGACGTCCTTGAACGGCGCCGACAGACCGAAGCTGTGGATCCCGAGGATCAGGCCCTCGTCGCCGACGTAGCGCTCCCATCCCAGGGTAGCGGCCTCCTCGATCGCGACCCGCTTCTTCACCGCCGGCGGCAGCACCGAGTCGCGGTAGGCCCGGTCCTGGCGCTCGAAGACCTCCCAGCAGGGGAGGCTGACGACACGGGTGCGGTGGCCTTCCGCCAGCAGCTTCTCGTGGGCGAAGACGGCCAGCGAGACCTCGCTTCCGGTCGCCATCAGGATCAGCTCCGGCTCGCCCTCGCAGTCGGCGAGCACGTAGCCGCCCCGCTGGACGCCCGCCGCCGAGGCGTATTTGGCGCGGTCGAGCACCGGCACGTTCTGGCGGGTGAGGACCAGCGCCACCGGGTCGTGGGTGCGGTTCAGCGCCAGCTTCCAGGCCTCGGCGACCTCGTTGGCGTCGGCGGGCCGGATCACGTCGAGGTTAGGCATCGCCCGCAGCGAGGCGAGCTGCTCGATCGGCTGGTGGGTCGGGCCGTCCTCGCCGAGCCCGATCGAGTCGTGGGTGAAGAGGTGGATGACCGGCAGCTCCATCATCGCCGAGAGCCGCAGGCCGGGCCGGGCGTAGTCGGAGAAGGTGAGGTAGGTCGACCACAGCGGCCGCAGCTTGCACAGCGACAGTCCGCTGCAGGCGGTGACGGCGGCGTGTTCGCGGATCCCGAAGTGGAGCTGGCGGCCATTGAAGACGCCGGGCTCGAAGTCGGTGACGCCGTCGAAGGTGAGCCGCACCGAGGTCGAGTCGGTGAGGTCGGCAGAGCCGGCGATCAGCCACGGCACCCGCTCGGCGATCGCGTTCTCGACCTTGTTGGAGGCCTTGCGCGTGGCGAGGCCGCCGTCTTCGTCGGCCTCGAAGGTGGGGATCGCCTCGTCCCAGCCCTCGGGCAGGCCGCGGCGCTGCATCAGCTCGACCTCCTCGCCGTGGCCGGAGGCGGCGAGCCGCTCGCGCCAGGCGGCGCTTTCCTCCGCCCCGCGCGCGCCGATCAGCTCGGCGAAGCGCTCCCGGACGCCGTCGGGGACGAGGAACTGGGCGTCTTCGGGCCAGCCGTAGGCGCGCTTGGTCAGCTTCACCTCCTCGACCCCGAGCGGTTCGCCGTGCGCCTTCTCGGTGTCCTGCTTGTGCGGCGAGCCCCAGCCGATGTGGCTGTCGATCACGATCAGCGTCGGCCGTCCGGTCTCCGCCTTGAACGCCTCCAGGGCGCGGGCGAGGAGGCCGCGGTCGTTGGCGTCGCCGACCCGCAGCACGTTCCAGCCGTAGCCCTCGAAGCGGCTGAGCACGTCGTCGTCGTAGGTGAGCGACGTTTTGCCGTCGATCGTGATGTGGTTGTTGTCGTACATCCAGCAGAGGTTGTCGAGCTTCAGGTGCCCGGCGAGCGAGGCCGACTCGTGCGAGACGCCCTCCATCAGGCAGCCGTCGCCGGCCAGCGCGTAGACGTCGAAGTCGAAGAGCTCGGCGCCGAAGCGCTCGCCCTGCCACTTGGAGGCGATCGCCATCCCGACCGAGGTCGCGATCCCCTGGCCGAGCGGGCCGCTCGTCGTCTCGACGCCGCTGGTCCAGCGGTACTCGGGGTGGCCGGGGGTGCGCGAGTGCAGCTGGCGGAAGTTTTCGATCTCGTGCAGCGAGCAGGCGGGCTCGTCGAGCACCTCGTAGTCCTCGTCGACGCGCTTGACGTCGGCGAGGAAGAGCAGCGAGTAGAGCAGCATCGAGGCGTGGCCGGCGCTGAGCACGAAGCGGTCGCGGTTGGGCCAGATCGGGTCGGCCGGGTCGTAGCGGAGGTGGTTCTGCCAGAGCTCGTAGGTGACCGGCGCCAGCGACATCGGCGTCCCGGGGTGGCCGGAGTTGGCCTTCTGCACCGCGTCGATCGAGAGGGTGCGGATGGTGTTGATGGCGAGGGTGTCGATGTCCTGGGTCATGGGCGCGCCACGATCCTAGTCATTACGTGCCGACGGACAGGTGACGTTCCCGTGAGGGGACAGGCGAACGGGGGGCTCAGGGTTCGAGCCGGCTGACGGTGCCGTCGCCGTTGTTGCCGACCCAGACGGCGCTGGTGCCGACCGCGACGGCGCCGGGCCGGGGGCCGACGTCGACCGGCGAGCCCTCGGTTTCGCCGCTCTCGAGCGAGATCCGGGCGACCGCGTCGGCGCCGGTCAGCGCCACCCAGACGGTGCTGGTGCCGGCGTCGATCCCGCCCGGGTGCTCGCCGACTTCGACCGTGCCGACGACGGTTTCGGTCGCCGCGTCGACCGCGGTGACCCGGTCCCCGCGCGTGTTGGCGACCCAGACGCGGCCGCCGCCGACGGTGATCCCGGCCGGGCCGCCGCCGACCCGGATCGGTTCGCCGGCGCGCGAGGTGGCGAACCCGATCCGCTGCAGGAACCCGGTCGTCGCGCTCGAGACCCAGAGGGCGCCGTTGCCGATCGCCAGCCGCAGCGGCGCCGCGCGCGGCGCGATCCCGCGCTTGAAGGTCTGGTTGCGCGGGTCGTAGGCGGTCAGCCCGCCGCCGCCGTTGTCGGCGACCCAGACGCGGCCGCCGCCGAAGGCGATCGGCCCCGGTTCGACTTCGCCGGGCCGTTTGCCGACCTCGATCCGCTGCGCGACGGCGCCGCTGGCCGGGTCGATCCGCAGCAGCTCGCCGGCGGGCGGGTCGGTGACCCAGACCGAGCCGCGCCCGTAGGCGACCGCCTGGGCGCCGGCCGGCAGCGGGTAGCGGTCGCTGACCTCGCCGCTTTCGGGGTCGAGCCGGGCGAGCGTGTGGTCGCCTTCGCTGACGACCCAGATCGCGTCCTCGGCGGTGGCGATCCGCAGCGGCGGCTGGCCGACCGCGACCGGCGCCGAGACGGCGACCTCGTCGCCGCCGGAGAGCAGCAGGGCGAGGACCGCGGCGACGCCGGCGAGCACCGCCACCGCGGCGCCGATCCACTGCCGGCGGACGCGGCGGCGCCGGCCCTCGCCCCCCGCCGCGCCCGCGCCGAGCGGCGCGGTC
>CAZHLT010000265.1:0-1548 GCA_964533285.1 uncultured Conexibacteraceae bacterium
CTTCTTCTTCGGGTGCCTGCGGTCGAGCTCGACGTCGATCAGGTCGTTGACGAAGTAGCCGGCGCTGGAGATCAGGCAGAAGGAGACGAAGGTGACGACGGCGAGGAAGACGTCGTGCGGCTGGTTGAACTTGCCGGAGAACAGCAGGCCGGCGAAGACGAAGACGTTTTTGATCCACTCCTTCGGCCGCCCGGTCTTGATCGCCGCCCGCAGCGGCGAGCGCCGCGGCACCACGGGATCCTCGGCGGCCGGCTGGTCGGGCTCGGCCGGCACGGTCGGTTGTTCGGAGGTGATCGTTTCCATCGCGAAGCGCGGGCGGGGGCGCATGGATGCGGCGCCCCGCCGCGGATATCGAGTCGCGAAAGGGTAGCGCCGCCCGGCGTCGACGCCCCCCTCAGCCGTCCCCTGGGCGGCTTCCGACGCCTCCAGATCGTCGCGGTCCCGCGGCCCGCCCCGCCCCGGCCGAACGTGGCAGTGCTTTCCCCTCTATAGGAAGGGAAATGACTGCCACGCTCAGGTGGGGTCGATGAGGACGCCGGGGTTGAGCATGCCGGCGGGGTCGAGCTCGGCCTTGGCGGCGCGCAGGGCGGCGGCGAACGGCGCCGGGCGCTGGCGGTCATACCAGGGGCGGTGGTCGCGGCCGACCGCGTGGTGGTGGGTGATCGTGCCGCCGGCCTCGAGCAGCGCCTCGGAGACGGCCGCCTTGACCTCGTCCCACTGGGCGACCTCGCCGCCGCGCACCGCCGGCGCCAGCACCGTGAAGTAGGGGGCGACGCCGTCGGGGTAGACGTGGGTGAAGCGGCAGCTGATCCGCGGTGCGCCGGGGCCCTCGGCCGGGCAGCCGGTTGCCGCTGCGGTGGCGGTGCGGGCGGTCTCCATCACCGTCGCGTGGAACTCCTCCAGCCGGTCCCAGGTGATCGCCGTCTCGAACGTCTCCGAGAGCACGCCGCAGGCGACGAAGGTGTCGCGCAGGTAGGGCGCCAGGAGGAAGGCGCCGCGCCAGCTCTCGACCGCGTCGCCCCCGCCGGAGGAGCGCGTCTCCCCCGCCTCGCCGCCGTGCTCGCGGGCGATCGCGAGCGCCGCCTCGAGCGCCTCGTCGACCGGCAGCACCGCCGACTCGAAGCCGAGGATCAGCAGGTTGGCGGAGCCGTCGCCGGCCCCGGTCAGCTCCGCCTCGCCGGCGTCGAGCAGGCGGCAGTTGGCCGGGTGCAGGCCCGACTGGGCGATCTCCCGCACCGCCTGCGCCGCCGCCCGGAAGTCGGCGAACCGGACCGCGGCCGAGGCCTTGAACTCGGGCCGCGGCCGCACCCGCATCCAGGCCTCGGAGATCACCCCGAGGATCCCCTCCGAGCCGAGCAGCAGCCGGTCGGGCGAGGGACCGGCGCCGGAGCCCGGCAGCCGCCGGCTGCGCCACTCGCCGCGCGGGGTCACCGCCCGCACCGACTCGACCAGGTCGTCGATGTGCGTCTCCAGGGTCGCGATGTGGCCGCCGGCCCGGGTCGCGATCCAGCCGCCCAGGGTCGAATACTCGAACGACTGCGGGAAGTG
>CAZHLT010000266.1:0-13284 GCA_964533285.1 uncultured Conexibacteraceae bacterium
CGAGCAGGATGCGGCCTCGGGAATCCACTGCAACCGGCCGCAAGGTCCGCCGCGCCCCCGCCGGCAGACTCACGGTCGCGGTTCCGTGATCGCCAAAGCTGTTTTCCCGCGAACCGTTCGGCCTCGTCCTGAAGATCTCGAGCGCAGAGGGCTCCCGCCTGAAGAAGATCAGGGCACCGGTGGGACCGAGGGCCGCGAACCGCCAGCCGCGGTAGAGCACCGAACCCGACTCACCGAATCCCGGGAGTAGTCTGCCGTCGGCCCCAAGGCGGATCACCCGAGCCCCGATCGAGCAGCCCGTGTGGCGCAGGGCACGGATCGAGACAAGAGGCTGTCCGCTCTGGTCGGACGTGAGCGATGGGCGTTCGCCGAGCCCTTCGAGCGGGGCAACTCCGTCGCCGCCACCGAACGCAGCATCGGGCTGCCCCGCCGCAGTCAATCGGACGATAGCCCGCGTAACGTCTCCGGCCGTGGTATGCCCGGTGCAGCCGCCGATTTCCCTCGCCGCACCAGCCACCAACAACGGTCGGTCTTGTGCGTCGACCGTTCCGGTCAGAGCTTTCACCGTCGGCAGCTCGGTGGGCGGATCGGACGCAATGCCAAAGTCGCCGCGGACGAAGCCTTTGCCTTCCCCAAAGGCAAGGTCAGGCTTGCCGTCCACGCCGTACCTGAGCACGGCGGCCCAGCTATTGAGCGCGGGGTGAAATCCCACCATCTGTGCGTTTCCAGCGTCGGCTGCGAAGCCAAAGACAAGCACTCGCCCGGCACTGTCCATGGCGATGCTCGAGGGCTGGAAAGTCAGTCCTTCCATCTCTTCGCCTATCCGCAGTCGTCCGCCGTCCCCGAATCCCGCAGGACCGCCATCCGGAAGAAAGCGGGCAAGCGTGCTTCCCTTCCTGATCAAGAACGCGCCGTCCGGTGCGATGGCCATTTCGGGCGATGCCGAGCTGCCTTCGATTGACGCCACGACCTGGCCGCCTTCCCCGAACGACGGATCGAGCCCGCCGACCCTCGCCTCAGCGGCAACCGGCAGAGCAAGCAGGATGACGAGCATCGCCCCCGCGACGAGGCTCCAGTGCCGCCGTACTCCCCCGCTCTCCTTGCTCACCGAGCCCCCTGCCCGCGATTGTACGGATCCTGCGTACCGAAGAGTTGCGATGCTGGGATCCGCACCCACGAACTCCCTTACGAGCGCAACGGTTCTTGGAGACCATGACCTCGACCCGAGTCATGTCATGTCGGGCGGCGAGAGCGGTGGTCGCGGCCTTCGAGGAAAGCGCGCTCAAGGCACGCGGACGTCGACCAGGTCGTCGATCAGCTTGAAGTCGCCGCGCTGGGCCACCGCGGCGTGAGGCCGTTCGCACTCGTGATCGTCAACTCCTCCCCCGCCTCGGCTCGTCGCAGCACCTCGGCGACGTTGTTGCGCAGCTCTTTCTGGGGAATCGCCGCCGCTGCCGCATGGTGGCAGCGCTGCTGCCGCCGGGAGCCCAGCCAACCGCGCCAGCGGATCAGCACTTCGGGATCGAGCGCGTGAAGTAGCGGTGGGCCTGGGTCTTTTCGTCGCCGGGAGTGTCGATGTAGAGGTCGGCGACATAGCCGATGCCGCCGCCGTAGTCGATCTGGTCCCAGACGTCGTTGGAGCCTTCGCCACCGCTCACCATTCCGCCGACGGTCTGGCAGCGGATGTTGACCGCGGTGCCGTCCTTGAGGCTGCCGATCACGTTGCCCCCGAAGCGGCTGCCCGGCGCGGTCTCCACGAGCAGGCCACAGGAATCGTCGGCGCAGGTGTTGTGCACGTGGTAGATGTGCTTCGTCGCGGCAGGCGGCGGGCTCCCGGCGGGCGGCGGGCTCCCGGAAGGCGACGGCGAGGCCGGCGGCTGGTCCTTCACGTGGAGGAAGTAGCTGGGCCAGTAGCGATCGCCGCTCTTGACGATCAGCCGGCGACTGCCGCCAGAGAACCCGTATTCGGGAGCGGGGAAATGGGACTCGCTGAGGTAAATCGTCTTGCCGCCGTTCGCGACCTTCTCGACGTAGGCGATGTGGCCGGAGGAGCTGATGCCGCGCTGGCCGGGCTGGAACCAAGCGACCGATCCCACCGCCGGAGTGCGGTTGACCGCGATCTTGGCGGCTTCGGCATGCCGCTTCCAGTAGCGAGCGCTGCCTTCGCGGGGCTTGAGGAAATTCGAGGCGCCGTTTCGCGAGAGGCGGTAGGCCACGTAATCGGTGCAGTTGCCGATCGCGTTCGCGTACTGGCCCCAATAGCTCTTCTTGGGGTTGAAGCCGGTCCCCTGGACGCAGCTGTTATTCGGGACGATCCCGCCGCCCGCGCCGCACGTGAACGCGCTTGGGGCGTAACTCCAAAGCGGCGACGCGGACGCCGCCGACGCGCCAACTGCCATGGCCGCGCAGGTCAGCAAACCGATGAGGACTCCCCGGAACACGTGCGGCACTGTAGGCGCCACTACGTAACGGACTGTAGGTTCAGCCTTCCGACGGCCTTCGACGAGACGCTCTCGAACTCGAGCAGGATCCTGGACGGATCAGGAATGCCCAGAATGAAAGGGTCGGAACGAGCCTCGGTCGACCTTGGCCAGAATCGACGGACGGGGCAACTAGGACTCGAACCTAGAATCGCCGGTTTTGGAGACCGGTGCCTTACCAATTTGGCCATTGCCCCGGGGCAACCGGGATCGTAACGGGCACGGCGCCTGAGCGAGCCGGCGCGCCAGCCGGCGGCGGATGAGATGCGGGCGGAGGGAGTCGAACCCCCACGGGCCGATGGCCCACCAGGACCTAAACCTGGCGCGTCTTCCGTTCCGCCACGCCCGCGTCGGCTCGATTCTAGGTCCCGTCTTAACGCAGCGCCAACCGCGGGGCGTCGCTGGCAGATTCTAAGATCACGGCATGGCTGTGGGAGAGGTGAGGCCGGGCTACGAACTGTGGCGGCCGAATCGGGAGAAAGCGGGGTCGGTCACGACGAAGTGGCTGATCGTGCTGCTGCTGGCGGCGACGGCGGCGATCGCGGCGCTGGTCACGATCGGCGGCTGGTCGCTGCTCAAGGGCGGCGGCGGGATGGGGATCGTCTGCATCTTCTTCGTCGTCGTCTACGCCTTCTTCGCCTACCGGGTCGCGCGCTGGGCGCGCGGGGTGCTGCCGGTGGCGGCGGCGCTCTCGATGATCCTGGCGATCTTCTGCGCGGTCGGCGCCGACAGCTGGTTCGCCCGTGACAAGGAGGGCTTCGGCGAAGCGCTGCTGCCCTCGGCGGTGCTCGGCACCCTGGTCGTCGTCCTCGGCTTGCTGCAGCTGGTGGTGATCGCCTTCGCGCTCTACGGCTTCAACCAGGAATGGCACGTCGAGGAGGAGCGCCCGATCGGCTCCGGCGAGGACTACGGCGCCGGCGCCGAAAGCGGCACCCCGCAGCCGGCCTGAGGCCGCCTGGAATATCCAGACGGCGCCGGACCAAGCCAGGCAAGGACGCAGGGAGCCGGAATAGCAGCGCTATTTCGGCGACTGAGGACGCCGCATGGCGCAGGTCCGCCGCCGTCTGGATGCCGGAGGTGGGACTCGAACCCACAAGCCCGTCAGGGCAGTCGATTTTGAGTCGACCGCGTATGCCAATTCCGCCACTCCGGCGCGCTGGGCGAAAGATAGACTGGCGCACCTTGAGCGCGCCCGCCCCTGCTCCTCTCTGGGAACCCTCGGTCGAGTTGGTCGAGAACGCCCGCATGACCGAGTTCAGGCGCTGGCTCGAGGCCGAGCGCGGCCTGCGCTTCGACGGCTACGGCGAGCTGCAGCGCTGGTCGGTCGATGACCTCGACGGCTTCTGGTCGGCGATCTGGGAGTTCTTCGACGTCCAGGCCGACGGCGATCCCTCCCCCGTCCTCGCCTCGCGCGAGATGCCGGGCGCAAAGTGGTTCCCCGGCGTCGCCCTCAACTACGCCGAGCACGTCTTCCGCGACAAAGCCGACGGGGACGTCGCGATCTACCACGCCTCCGAGCTGCGCGAGCTGGGCGAGCTGCGCTGGGGCGAGCTGCGCACGCAGGTCGCCGCCGTCGCCGCCGGCCTGCGGGCGATGGGAGTCGAGCGCGGCGACCGCGTCGCCGCCTACATGCCGAACATCCCGGAGACGATCGTCGCCTTCCTCGCCACTGCCTCGATCGGCGCCGTCTGGTCCTCCTGCTCGCCCGACTTCGGCGCCGCCAGCGTCGTCGACCGCTTCGCCCAGATCGAGCCCAAGGTCCTCTTCGCCGTCGACGGCTACCGCTACGGCGGCAAGGACTTCGACCGCCGCGCCACCGTCGCCGAGCTGCAGGCGGCGATGCCGAGCGTCTCGCGCCTGGTGATGGTCCCCTACCTCGACCCCGACCCCGATCTCGGCGCGCTGGAGAACGTCACCCGCTGGGGCCATCTGCTGACCGAAGGCGAGGGCGCGGCGCTGGAGTTCGAGCGCGTCCCCTTCGACCACCCGCTCTGGGTCCTCTACTCCTCCGGCACCACCGGCCTGCCGAAGGCGATCGTCCAGGGCCAGGGCGGGATCCTGCTCGAGCACCTGAAGAAGCTCAACCTCCATGTCGACGCCCACCCCGGCGACCGGCTCTTCTGGTTCACGACGACCGGCTGGATGATGTGGAACTTCATCGTCTCCGGGCTGCTGACGCCGGCGGCGATCGTCCTCTACGACGGCAACCCGGGCTACCCGGATCTGAACACGCTCTGGGACCTCGCCGAGCAGACCCGGATCAGCATGTTCGGCACCTCCGCCTCCTACATCTCGGCCTGCATGAAGGCCGGGATCGAGCCCGGCGCCGGCCGCGACCTCAGCGCCCTGAAGGCGATCGGCTCGACCGGCTCGCCGCTGGCACCGGAGGGCTTCGACTGGATCTACGAGCACATCGGCCGCGACACCTGGCTGTTCTCGACCTCCGGCGGCACCGACGTCTGCACCGCCTTCGTCGGCGGCGTGCCGCTGCTGCCGGTCTACCGCGGCGAGCTGCAGGGCGCCTCGCTGGGCGCCGCGCTGCAGGCCTGGGACGAAGACGGCAACCCGGTCGTCGGCGAGGTCGGCGAGCTGGTGATCACCGAGCCGATGCCGTCGATGCCGGTCCGCTTCTGGAACGACCCGGGGAACGAGCGCTACCGCGAGAGCTACTTCGAGATGTTCCCCGGCGTCTGGCGCCACGGCGACTGGATCGAACTGACCGAGCGCGGCACGGCGATCATCTACGGCCGCTCGGACTCGACGATCAACCGCGGCGGCATCCGCATGGGCACCTCGGAGATCTACCGCGCGGTGCTCTCGCTCGACGAGATCGTCGACGCCCTCGTCGTCGACCTGCCGAACCCCGAGGGCGACGGCTGGATGCCGCTGTTCGTGGTGCTGCGCGAGGGGGCCGTCCTCGACGAGGAGCTGACCAAGGAGATCGCCCGCCGGGTGCGCGAGCGCTGCTCCCCGCGCCACGTCCCCAACCAGGTCTTCGAGATCGCCGAGGTGCCGCGCACGCTCTCGGGCAAGGTGCTCGAGGTGCCGGTGAAGCGGATCCTGATGGGGACCCCGGCCGAGAAGGCGGCGAGCCGCGACTCGCTCGCCAACCCCGCCGCGCTCGACTACTTCGTCGAGATGGCGCAGACGCTCGAGGCCTGAGCGCGGGCGCGCTCGCCGCGTTCGAGCAGCCGCAGCGCCGCCAGCGCCGTGCAGCCCCAGGCCCCGGCGACCAGCAGGCCACCGGCGACGTCGCTGGGGTAGTGCCACTGGGCGACCACGACGGCGAGCCCGACGGCGCCGGTGAAGCCGACCGCCACCGCCGTCGCCAGCGGCCGCAGCCGCGGCGGCGCGACCAGCACCAGCGCGATCCCGATCGACGCGGCGGCGGTCGTGTGGCCGCTGGGGAAGGAGTCGGCCCACGGTTGGTTGTAACCGGGAAGGGCGTCGAAGCGTGGATGGGCCAGCAGCCCCTTCAGCAGCTGGGTGGTGACGCTGGCGCCGAGGATCACGACGAGCGCGGCGAGCGCCTCCTCACCGCGGCGCCGGAACAGGGCAAAGCCGACCAGCCCCGCCATCATCAGCAGCACCGGCAGCGGGTCAGCCAAACGGGCGACGGCGTTCGCCAAGGCCGAGCGGGTGCCATCGGCGGGCGCCCCGAGCCGGGCGAGCGTGTGGGCGTCGAAGCTCGCCGCCCGCGCCACCTCGAAGGCGAAGAAGGCGACGGCGAAGACGCCCAGCGCGCAGGCGGCCGCGGCGAGAACGGGGGCGACGATGCCGCGGTCCATCCCGACACCGTAGCGAGAGCGGTTAAGCAGAGCCTGAGGAGGCCGGCCGCCAGTCGACCGGCCCGGCGCGGAGGACGTGGGCGCCGAGCGGGCGGCCGAGGACCTCTTGCACGGCGCGCGAGGCCGCCAACAGCGCGGCCAGGTCGATGCCGGTGGCGACGCCCATCTCCTCCAGCATCGAGACCAGGTCCTCGCTGGAGACGTTGCCGGTGGCGCCGGGCGGGACCGGGCAGCCGCCGAGCTCGCCGAAGCTCGACTCGAACGAGGTGATCCCCTCTTCGAGGGCGGCGAGCACGTTGGCCAGGCCCTGACCGCGGGTGTTGTGGAAGTGGGCGGTCAGCTCGACCCCGGGCAGGCGCTCGCGGGCGACGGCGAAGAACTCGTGCACCTGGCGCGGGTTGGCCATCCCGGTGGTGTCGCCGAAGCCGATCTCCTCGCAGCCGGCGGCGGCCAGCGCCGCGGCGATCTCGAAGACGCGCTCGGGCTCGACCCGGCCCTCGTAGGGGCAGCCGAAGGAGGTCGCGATCACGCCCTCGCGGCGCAGCCCGGCCTCCCCCGCTTCGCGCAGCGTCGGCTCCAGCCCGGCCAGCGACTCGGCGACCGAGCGGTTGACGTTCTCGCGGTTGTGGGTCTCGGAGGCGGAGAGGAAGACGCTTGCCTCGTCGAAGCGGTCGCGCTGCTCCAGCGCCCGCTCGAGCCCGCGCTGGTTGGGGATCAGGACCGAGAAGGAGACGCCCTCGCGCCGCTGCACGCCAGCCAGCACTGCGGCCGCATCGGCGAGCTGCGGGATCACGTCGGGACGAACGAACGAGGTGACCTCGATGCGGTCGATGCCGGTCGCCGAGAGCAGGTCGATCAGCCGCACCTTGTCGGCGGTGGCGATCGTCTCCGGCTCGTTCTGGAAGCCGTCGCGGGGGCCGACCTCGCGGATCCGGGCGGCGACGGGCAGCTCGTTCATCGCCGCGATCCTAGATCAGCGGCGCTCTACCCGAACGCCTCCCGCAGCCGCGGCAGGACGTCGGCGCCGAACTGGTCGAGGAAGCGCTCCTGCTCGGGCCCGGGCGCGTGCAGGACGAGGTCCTGGAAGCCGAGCTCGACGTAGGGGCGGACCTTCTCGATCACCTCGTCGGGGTCGTCGGAGACGATGAAGCGGGTGTGGGCGCGCTCGACGTTCTCGTCGGCGACGCGCTCCATCTCGACCGGGTCGTCGATCCCCTCTTTCTGCTCCGGCGCCAAAGCCAGCGCCGCCCACCAGGCGCAGGCATCGTGGGCGAACTGGCGGTCGCGGTCGTAGGAGACCTTGATCTCGATCATCTTGCGGATCCCCGCCGGGTCGCGGCCGGCTTCGTCCGCCCCCTCGGCGACTTTCTCCATCAGCCCGGTGTAGAGGTCGGGGTCTTTGCCGCTGGTCGAGATGAAGCCGTCGCCGACGCGGCCGGCGAGCTTCGCCGCCAGCGGCCCGGAGGCGGCGACGAAGATCGGCACCGGCGTCTCGGGCCGGTCGTAGACCGTCGCCCGGTCGGTCTTGTAGTAGCTGCCCTCGAAGTCGACCCGCTCCTCGCTCCAGAGCCGCTTGATCAGCTCGATCGCCTCCGCCAGCCGCAGCCGCCGCTCCTTGCGGCCGGGGAACTCGCCACCGGTGACCGGGGTCTCGTTCATCGCCTCGCCGGTGCCGACGCCGAGGAAGACGCGGCCCGGGCAGAGGACGCCGAGAGTGCCGAAGGCCTGCGCGATCACCGCCGGCTCGTAGCGCATCGTCGGCGTCAGCACGCTGGTCCCGAGCACTGCCCGCTCGGTCGCCTCGCCGGCAGCGCCGAGCCAGACCAGGGCGTTTGGCCCATGGCCGCCGTGGTGGCGCCAGGGCTGGAAGTGATCGGAGACCGAGACGATCTCGAGGCCGAGCCGCTCGGCCTGCCGGGAGTACTCGATCAGCTCGCGCGGCCCGAACTGCTCCGCCGACGCCTTGTAGCCGATTCTGATGCTCATGCGGTCCTTTCCTCTGCCCGGAGCGGGGTGTCCCCGGGAAGAGGAAACCTAGCGACGCCGGCGCGGGGCCGGCCGCCCTCCTCAGTCGAGCACGGTGACGACGCCGCGGCTGCCGTCGACCCGGAGCCGCTGCCCGGTCTCGATCGACTTCGTGCCGAAGCCGGTGCCGACCACCGCCGGCAGCCCGTACTCGCGTGAGACGATCGCGGCGTGGGCCATGATCCCGCCGATGTCGGAGACGGCGGCAGCGATCTTCGTGAAGACCGGCGCCCAGCTGGGGGCGGTGATCGGGCAGACCAGGATCTCCCCCTCCTGCACCGCGTCGAGTTCGGTCGGCTGCAGGATCACCCGGGCGACCCCCTCGACCACGCCCGGCGAGGCGGCGACGCCGTGGAGCTCACCGGACTCGTCGGCACCGCCGCCGCCGAGCCAGCGCTGGACGGTGTCGTCGTTGACGCCCCAGAGCATCACCGTGAAGGGCTCGGTCAGGGCCTCCGGCACCGCGCCCAGCGCCGGCGGCGGCGACCACGCGTTGAGCGCGTCGATGATCCGCTTGCGGTCGGCGATCTCCCGCAGCCAGTGGTCGCGGCGGTCGGGCGTCTCCGTCGCCCAGCCGGTCATCAGGTCCCACAGCGCCTCGTGAACCTCGAAGCGGTGCAGGTACCAGATGTCGTCGGCGCTGGCGAAGAAGTCGCGGTCGGCGAAGACCTCACCCAGCTCGCGGACCTTGTTCCAGAGGCGGGTGTGGTGCTGGTGCTCGCAGTAGAAGTTGTGGTTCTCGACGAACGGGTAGACCATCCGCGCCAGCTCGACGAGTTCGTCGAAGGCCTTGCGGTCCTCGTCGGTGGCAAGCAGGTCGCGGTACTCCGCCGTGATCCTGTCGCGCTCGGTCTCGACCGTCTCCAGCGGCCGCTCGATCTCCTCGCCGGCCTCGATCTTGGCGACGTAGGTGGCGATCAGGTCGAGCGGGGTGCCGAGCTCGTCGTTCCAGGCGGGGTCCTCGTGGATCATCCCGGCGCCGGTCGAGAACCAGAACCACGGCTCGCGGGCGCGCTCCAGCTCGCCCAGCCACTGCTCGCCGCCCTCCAGCGCGGCGACCGCATCGAGGACCGCATCGGCGGCGCCGCCGGCCTTGATCGGCTCGGCGATGCCGAGCTCGACCGCCAGCCTCGCCAGCCGCTTCAGTTCGTCGTCGGGCCGGAACATGAGGATGTCGATCCCGGCGACCATCTGGGCGATCGTCTGGTCGCGGATGTCGGGGAAAGCGGTGCGGCAGAAGTCGCCGAAGGTGACGTAGGCGCCGTAGCCGAGGCCGAGCATCTCGAAGTGCAGGTGCCCGATCTTGTTGATGTTCTCGAGCAGCCGGTTGTAGGTCGAGAGCATCGCGAAGACCGTGTTGCGCTCCTCGCCCGCCTGCACCCGCTCCAACGGCTCGGCCTCGGGCAGCTTCGGGAACTCCAGCGACTCGAGCTCTTCGCGCGTGGCTTTCGCCTTCTCGACCCACTTCTCGTAGAGCTCCTGCCAGTTGGCGAAGTAGTGGCCGGCGCGGGCCTCGAAGAGGGCGGCCCGGCGCTCGATCTCGGACGGGTCGTCGACCAGGTTGGGGCTGATGTAGACGTAGCCGTTGACGATCCGGTGGTCGATGCCCTTCGCGGTCGGGACAACCATGTAGCGGGTCGTGTTCTGGTTGAGGATCAGGTGCGTCTGTTCCGGCATCACCATGTCGAAGGGGAACATGACCCGCGGGTAGTGCATCGAGTCGTGGAACCAGAACTGCTTCTCCTCGACCTCGCGCCGGTCCTCGCTGAAGAGCATGTAATAGGGATAGAGCCGCTCCCAATCCTCGGCGCCCTCCGGCGTCGGTACGTCGAAGGGACTCAGGAACCCGCCGTTCTCGTCAGCCATCTAACTCTCCTCTCAGCTCTTCGAACTCTTCGATCGCACGAACTTCGTAGACGCGCGCGATGCGCGCCCCCTCGGAGTGCCGCACCCGCTCACCCATCCAACGCAGCTTTTCCAATGCCTTCCCGGGCGTGCAACGGCCCTCGTTCGCCCAGCCCGCGACCAGGCCCGAGTTCGTCTCCAGGAAGGAGATCGAGTCGACGGCCTGCATCAGGTCGCCCTCCGGCGAACCGCCGAACTCGTGCTCACGGATCGGTTGCGCGACGGCGACGGCGAGCTCGGCATCGAAGCCGAAGGCCGTCAGCCAGGTCGGAACGACGACCGCCGAACGACCGGTGTGGGCGTCGTTGTAGGCGCGGTCGTCCCAGGGCGTGACCGCCATGTCGAGCTTGGGCCCGCCGGGCACCTTGCGCTCGAGGTCGTGCAGCAGCGCGGCGACGACCAGGTGATCGGGCGCGGCGGGCTCCAGCGCCAGCATCCAGTCGCCGGCCCGGGTCAGGTGCTCGCGGTCGTAGTAGTCCTCGATCCAGGAATAGATCGAGGCCCGCAGGCGCTCGAGCTCCGGGCTCGCCCGCCGGTCCTCCGGCAGCTCTCGCCAGCCCGGCTCGAGCGGCACCGCGGCGCCGGCGCCGCCGTACTCGCGAGCCGGGCCTGAGGTCGGTTGATTTTCAGTAGACGAGGATGCCTGCATACAACTAGCCAGGAGTCTAAACGTGAAACCGCATCTCTATACGAATGGATTGACCATAACGAGGATACGAGTATACAATCGCGCCGCGGTTCGGCCTGGGAAGCGAGCCGGCACTCCGTTGACCCCTAGATCAAGGAGTCCCCATTGTGGAATTCGTGAAAGAACAGCTCTCGACCGAGATGCTGCTGCTCTCGTTCATCTATTTCGTCGGCGCGGTCTCGGTCATCTTGGTCGTGCTCGCCCTGTGCTTTGTCGATTCAGGGCTGGTCCGGCGCAAGAACATGCTGGATACCTGGGTGGCGAAGATCCTCGCGGCGCTGATCTGCGGCGGCGCGACGATGATCGTCGGCATCGGCATCTGGAACTGGCAGTTCAACGAAGCGTTCGGGGTATCCGAACCGTTGTGGACGGCATTGAAGGACTGGTGGATAGGCGGCCAGTTCCTGACTCACTACTCAGGCGAATTCTCTTTCGAAAAGCTGC
This sequence comes from uncultured Conexibacteraceae bacterium, assembly GCA_964533285.1. Classification (GTDB taxonomy): domain Bacteria; phylum Actinomycetota; class Thermoleophilia; order Solirubrobacterales; family 70-9; genus VAYN01. The sequence goes on from CAZHLT010000266.1 coordinate 11,331, forward strand.
CCGAGGCCGACGTCCAGCAGGTGTTTGCCGCTTTCTTCATCACCTTCTCCTTCGGCACCATGGCTCTGATCCATACCGGTGCGATGGAGCGGATGCGGCATGCGCCGCTGTACTGGATGGCATTCGTGATCGGCCTCGTGCTTTCACCGCTCGTCGCCTACTTCTGCTGGGGCCCGGTCGGTCCGCTGAGCAACGAAGGCGTCCACGACTTCGACGGGATATTCCCGCTGTACATCTTCTCCGGCACCTGGGTGCTGGTGCTCGCCTGGCGCTTGGGACCACGACTAGGTGCCTTCGCACCTCACCCAAGCGGCACCAGACCTGTCGGCAACAACGTCGCCCTGGTCGGCGCCGGGGTTCTGATCATCCTCTTTGCCCTGCCGTTCATCTGCATCGCGTCGACCTGGATCGCCCCGGAGTCCGGCTTCTTCGGGATCAGCTTCACCAACACCGGGATCGGGATCATCCTCGAGAACCTCCTCGCCGCGTACATCGGCGGAGCGGTGATGGGCGCGGTCCTCGCCTACGTTCGCAAGGAAGCGCAGTGGGCGCTGCTCGGCCCGCTCTCGGGCGCGGTCATCTGCGGCACCCTGCTCGACGTGGGGATGCCCTGGTACGTCTTCCTCGTCGGGCTGCTCGGCCCGCTGGTGGCGCTGGCCACCTCGCGGCTCACCCTGCGGATGGGGATCGACGAGCCGAAGGTGATCCCGCTCGCGCTCGGCCCGGGCATCGTCGGCGCGATCCTCACCGGCTTCATCGCCTGGGGCACCGCGACCGGCGGCTACCCCGGTCTGGAAGGCGCCTACGCCCTCCAGCACGCCGAAATCACCCCGTGGTGGCAGCTGATCGGCGTGGTCGTGACGATGGCGATCGCCGCGATCCCCTGTTTCATCATGTGCCTGATCTTCGAGCGGACCAAGAAGGGTCTGCGGGTCAGTGAAGAGGAAGAGCTCGTCGGCCTCGACCAGAGCTACTGGGGGGTCGACAACTACGGCGACGAGGACCTCGTCCTCCCCGCCGGCGCCGTCGCCGCCACCCACGGGTCCCCGTCGGGCCTCGACGAACCCGGCGGCTGAGGCGCGGACAGCGCGAGACGAGCGAACGGCCGCCCCACCCGGGGCGGCCGTTTCTCGTTCCGGGGCAGCTGGCGCGCCCCGAGGCCGCAGACGCGGCTCCGGGGCCTCAGGCGCGGCCGGCCGGCGCCGAATCGAGCAGCGCCCCGGCGCCGGGGATGGCGCGCGGCAGCGCGAGCGCATCGAGGAGCTCCGCCGTGGTCGCGGTCGCCGCCGAGATCACGGGCAGGCCGGTCTGTTCCTGGAGCGGCTCCAGCGCGTCCAGCGACGGCATCTGCACGCAGGCCGAGGCGATCAGCATCTGCGCGCGCGAGAGGTCGAGATCGCGGACGTGGGCGCCGAGCGCGGCGGCGTCGAGGCGGCCGACCTCGACGTTGTCGGCCACCGCGAGGCTGAGCGAGTCGACGACCTCGACGTCGTAGGACTCGATGTAGCCGGCGACCAGCTTGGTCAGCGGCGGCAGGTAGGGCGTGACGATCGCGATCCGCTCGACCCCGTTGCCGTGCAGCGCCCGGATCAGGGCGCCGGCGCTGGAGACGACCGGCACGGCGCCGCCGCTCTCGGCCGCGACCTCGGCCAGCCGCCGCTCGGCGTCCTCGTGGGCGCCGGAACCGCGCGCCATCAAAGCGACCAGGCAGGCGTAGGCGATCACGTCGACACGGGCGTCGGCGAGCTCACGGGCGCAGCGGTCGCTGTCGTTGACCATGCGGTCCAGCGAGCGCTCGTCGACGTTGTGCAGCACCGCCCGGCTGGAGTGGAAGGTGACCCGGTCGGCGAGCCCGCCCCGTCGCAGCATCAGCGGCACCTCGGTCTCGATCGTCACGTTGGAGCTGGGGACGATCAGGCCGACGCGCTTGCGATCGCTCATCGGCCTACCCCCT
>CAZHLT010000267.1:0-1291 GCA_964533285.1 uncultured Conexibacteraceae bacterium
GAGGGCACTGTCACGAAACACGCACGGGCCGCGGCTCGCGGCGCAGGACGCAGGAACTCGTCCCGGGAGACATGCGGCGGCGTCGCCGACTGGCGCACCCGTCCCGGAAGGCCGGGGTGCGCGGCTGGCGAGCGCCGGACCAAGCAGGGCAAGAACGCAAGAGGCCCGAATAGCAGCGCTATTCGGGCCTCTGAGGACGCCGCCCTGCGCCGGTCCGCCGCCGCCAGGCGTGCGCAACCGGGCTTTCGGGCCGGGTGCGCCAGTCGCTACATCATGCCGCCCATGTCGGGCATGCCGCCGGGCATGCCGCCGGCGCCCTCCTTCTCCGGCGGCTCGGCGATCACAGCCTCGGTGACGAGGATGTTCTTCGCGATCGAGGCCGCGTTCTGGAGCGCGGAGCGGGTGACCATGGTCGGGTCGATGACGCCGGCCTTGATCAGGTCGGTGTACTCGCCGGTCGCGGCGTTGAGGCCTTCGCCGGCCTTCAGCTCGCGGACCTTGTTGACGACGACCGAGCCCTCCTCGCCGGAGTTCTCGGCGATCTGGCGGACCGGCTCCTCCAGCGCGCGGTGGATGATCCGGGCGCCGGTGACCTCGTCGGGGTCGCTGGCGACCTTGTCCGGGTCCAGGCCGGCCTGGGCGTTGAGCAGCGCCACGCCGCCACCCGGCACGACGCCCTCCTCGAGCGCGGCGCGGGTCGCCTGCAGCGCGTCCTCGACGCGGTGCTTTTTCTCCTTCATCTCGGTCTCGGTGGCAGCGCCGACCTTGACCACGGCGACGCCACCGGCGAGCTTGGCGAGGCGCTCCTGGAGCTTCTCGCGATCGAAGTCGGAGTCGGTGTTCTCGATCTCCTGTTTGATCTGCTTGATCCGGCCTTTGATGTCGTCGGCGGAACCGGCACCGTCGATCACGGTGGTGGTGTCCTTGGAGACGACGATGCGGCGGGCTTTACCGAGCTGGGCGAGCTGGGTGTTCTCCAGTTTCAGGCCCATCTCCTCGGTGATCACCTCACCGCCGGTGAGGATCGCGATGTCCTCGAGCATCCGCTTGCGGCGGTCGCCGAAGCCGGGGGCTTTGACGGCGACGCCGGTGAAGGTGCCGCGGAGCTTGTTGACGACGAGGGTCGCGAGGCACTCGCCCTCGACGTCCTCGGCGACGATCAGCAGCGGCTTGCCGCCCTGCATCACCTGCTCGAGCACCGGCAGGATGTCCCGCACGGAGCCGATTTTCTGGTTGGCGATGAGGATGTAGGGCTCCTCGAGCACGGCCTCCATGCGGTCCTGGTCGGTGA
>CAZHLT010000268.1:0-2659 GCA_964533285.1 uncultured Conexibacteraceae bacterium
GAATAGCGCTGCTATTCGGGCTCCCTGCGTCCTTGCCCCGCTTGGTCCGGCGCTCGCCGGATCGCACACGCGGGTTTCGCCAATCCCTCCTGGGCTCGTCGCGGAAGGTCCACCGGCCTCCCACCCGGTGAATCCTCCGCACGGAGGATGGCTAGTCGCTGTCGCGCTGCTCACGCACGTGCGTGAGGAGGTCGCCGACGCGGCGTGAGCGCATCACGATCCGGGTCTCGGTCTGGGCGGCGCCGGCGTCGCGGCGGATCGAGCGGACGGTGCGGTCGAGCTCGTCGGCGTCGTGGCAGGCGACGCGGACGAGGTAGTCGAAGCGACCGGTGAGGAAGGTCAGCTCGCGCACCGCCGGCAGCTTGCCGACGTGGCGCTCGAAGCCCTCCGGGTCGGCGCTGGCGGCGAGGCGGACGTCGATGAAGGCGTCGAGGCCGCGGCCGACGCTGCCGGGGTCGACCACGGTGGTGAAGCCGCGGATCACGCCGTCGCGCTGGAGGCGGCGGACGCGGTCGGCGGTGCCGTGGGGGCTGAGGCCGACGCGCTCGCCGATGCTGGCGAAGGAGGCCCTTCCGTTCTCACTGAGGATGTTGAGGATTTCGCGGTCGATCTCGTCCATGACTGTGGAAACAGAGAACTTTTTGTCAGAAGCTTGATTTAGCTCAGCAGCGGCCCATCCTGGCAGAAATTTCGACAGGAGGAACCGCGAATGCGCATCGGCGTGCCAACCGAGATCAAGCCCGACGAGTACCGGGTCGCCCTCACCCCGGCCGGGGCGCGTGAGCTGACCGCCGCCGGCCACCGGGTCTTCGTCCAGGCCGGCGCCGGTGCGGGCTCGGCGATCGCCGACGCCGAGTACGCGGCGCAGGGGGCCGAGATCGTCGCCGACGCCGCGGCCGTCTTCGCCGCGGCGGAGACGATCGTCAAGGTGAAGGAGCCGCAGCCGCCGGTGGTGGCGCTGCTGGAGCCGCGCCACACCCTCTTCGCCTACCTCCACCTCGCGCCCGAGCCGGAGCTGACCCGCGGCCTGCTCGACTCCGGCGCCACATGCATCGCGTACGAGACCGTCACCGACGAGCGCGGCCGGCTGCCGCTGCTGGCGCCGATGAGCGAGGTCGCCGGCAAGATCGCGACCCAGGCCGGCGCCCACGCGCTGCAGCGCCCGCTCGGCGGCCGCGGCCTGCTGCTCGGCGGCGTGCCGGGCGTCGCCGCCGGCCGGGTGATGGTGATCGGCGGCGGCGTCGTCGGCCAGAACGCGGCCCGGGTCGCGGTCGGGCTCGGCGCCGACGTCTTCGTCTACGACCGCTCGCTCGACCGCCTGCGCGAGCTCGACGCGATCTTCGACGGCCGCGTCTCCACCTGCTTCGCCTCCAGCCTGGCGATCGAGGAGCTGTTGCCCGAGGCCGACCTGGTGATCGGCGCCGTCCTCGTCCAGGGCGCGAAGGCGCCGCGGGTGATAACCCGCGAGCAGCTGGGGCTGATGCGGGAGCGGGCGGTGCTGGTCGACGTCTCGATCGACCAGGGCGGCTGCTTCGAGACCTCGCGGCCGACGACCCACTCCGAGCCGACCTACGAGGTCGACGGCGTCGTCCACTACTGCGTCGCCAACATGCCGGGCGCGGTCCCGGTCACCTCGACCCGGGCGCTGACCAACGCGACCCTGCCCTACCTGCAGCGGCTCGCCGACCTCGGCCCGGCCGCGGCGCTGGCCGCCGACCCGGGCTTCGCCGCCGGCCTCAACGTCGCCGCCGGCGAGATCACCAACCCGGCGGTCGCCGCCGACCTCGGGCTCGACCCGGTGCCGGGGGAGCGGGCTCTGGCCGGCTTGGCGAACTGACAAGCCGGCGTCGCGGGGCTTGGCCGATGCGCTAACGACGGGGGCCGGGCGCGGCCATATCTTGGCCCGGCAGACCCCGAGCAAAGGAACCCCGACGTGGCCTCGATCCCCCTCTCCCAGCACCGCTCCCACGGCGACCTGATCTTCACCGCCGGTCAGCTCGGCCTCGAGCCGGACGGGACGATCGCGCCCGACTTCGGCCGCCAGATGACGCTGGCGATGGACTCGCTGAAGGCCCGCCTGGAGGCTGCCGGCTCCTCGCTCGCGCACGTGCTCAAGATCACCGTCTTCATCGTCGACCGCGAGGACTTCGCGGAGATGAACGAGATCTACTCGCGCTACTTCGCCGAGCCGTTCCCGGCGCGGACGACGCTGGTCACCGAGCTGGCGCTGCCGGGGCTGCTGTTCGAGATCGAGGCGGTCGCCGAGCGGGCCGACGGCTAGCCGGGGCGCGCGCGTGCAGAGCACCAGCCCGCGGCGCTCGGCGGTCGTCTACGAGGGGCCCGACCGGGCCGCCGCCCGCGCCCATATGAGGGGGATCGGGTTCGACGACGAGGCCCTGGCTCGCCCCAAGATCGGCATCGCCAACACCTGGTCGGGCCTGATGCCGTGCAACTTCCACCTGCGCGCGGTCGCCGAGCGGGTTGCCGCCGGGGTGCGGGCGGCGGGCGGGACCCCGCTCGAGTTCAACACGGTGGCGATCTCGGACGTGATCACGATGGGCACCCAAGGCATGAAGGCCTCCCTCGTCAGCCGCGAGGTGATCGCCGACTCGATCGAGCTGATGGCCCGCGGCTACCAGTTCGACGCGATCGTCGCCCT
>CAZHLT010000269.1:0-4580 GCA_964533285.1 uncultured Conexibacteraceae bacterium
GGGGTCAAGATCGGCCCGATCGCCTTCCAGCCGGCCGAGTTCGCGAAGCTCGGGATCGTCATCTTCCTCGCCAGCTACCTGCGCGAGCATCGCGAGGTGCTGATCGTCGGCGCCCGCCGCGTCCTCGGCGTCACCCTGCCGCCGCTCAAACACTTCGGCCCGATGCTGGTCGTCTGGGGCGCCTCGATGTTCATGCTCGTCTTCATCCGCGACCTCGGCAGCTCGCTGATGTTCTTCGCCGCCTTCCTCGCCCTGCTCTACGTTGCCACCGGCCGCTTCTCGTTCGTCGTCATCGGCATGGCGCTGTTCCTGCTCGGCGCCTGGTTCATCGTCGCCACCGTTCCCCACGTCCACGACCGGGTCGAGATCTGGCTCCACCCCTACAGAGACCCGGAAAACACCGGGTACCAGATCCTCCAGTCGATCTTCGCCCAGGCTGACGGCGGCCTCTTCGGCAAAGGCTTCGGCCAGGGGATGATCACGACCCCGGGCAACAGCACGCTGTTGCCGGCGGCGCAGACCGACACGATCTACTCGCTGATCGTCAACGAGCTGGGCCTGTTCGGAGCCTGCGGCCTGATCGCCACCTACCTGCTGATCACCGCCCGCGGCTTCAAGGTCGCCCTGCTGGCCGGCGACGGCTTCTCGAAGCTGCTGGCGACCGGGCTGACCGCGGTCTTCGCGATCCAGGCCTTCGTCATCATCGGCGGCGTCACCCGGGTGATCCCGTTGACCGGCGTCACCCTGCCCTTCGTCAGCTACGGCGGCAGCTCGATCGTCGCCAACTTCGTCCTGCTGGCGCTGCTGCTGCTGGTCTCCGACCGCGCCCGCCGCGAGGCGGCGCGGCCGGGCGGGCGCCAGCTCGCCCTGGGGGGCGCCTCGTGAACCGCCAGATCATCAAGCTCTTCGCCTTCATCGTCGCCCTCTTCGCGATCCTCGTCGGTTTCACGTCCTACTGGTCGGTCTTCGACGCCAAGGCGCTGAAGGAAGAGGAGGCGAACAAGCGGCCGCTGTTCGAGGCGCAGCAGGTCAAACGCGGCCGCATCCTCACCGCCGACGGGACCGTGATCGCCGTCTCCAAGCCGAAGGGCAGCGGCGCCAACCTCCGCTACGTGCGCCACTACCCCGAAGGGGCGCTGTTCGGCCACCCGATCGGCTACAGCTTCATGGAATACGGTCAGGCCGAGTTCGAGCAGTATCACAACGCCGAGCTGGTCGGCGAAGAATCCGAATTCAGCACGATCCTCGACGAACTGATCGGCCGCGACCGCGAAGGCAACGACGTCGTCACCAACCTCGACACCGAAGCCCAGCGGCTGGCGCTGAGCGAGCTCGAAGCGGCCGGCTTCGGCGCCGTCGTCGCGATCGAACCGAGCAGCGGCGCGGTCAAGGTGATGGCCTCCAACGCGCCGTACGACCCCAACCGGATCCCCGAGAAGATCAACAAGTGGAACCACAGCGATGTCGAAACGCCGCTGCTCAACCGCGCCACCCAGGGCCGTTACCCGCCGGGCTCGACCTTCAAGGTCGTGACCGCCGCCGCCGGTCTGGAAAGCGGCAAGATCACCCCGGAAACGACGATCAACGCGCCGGGCGTGATCATCGACGAAGGCCACGAACTGCGCAACGACTTCACCAGGGACTGGGGCGAAATCTCGCTCGACACGGCGCTGACCAACTCGGTCAACACCTGGTTCGGCCAGCTCGGCCAGCAGGTCGGCCAGAACCAGCTGTTCGCGACGATGGAGAAGTTCGGTTTCAATGCCAAGCCGCCGATCGACCTGCCCTCCGACGAGGTCCTGGAAAGCGGTGTCTACGACCTCGAATCGGAACGGCTCCTCAACCGCCACGACCCGGTCGACCTGGCCCGCGTCGCGATCGGCCAGGAGCGCCTGCTGGCGACCCCGCTGCAGATCGCGATGGTTGCCGCCGCGATCGCCAACCAGGGCAAGCTGATGAAGCCGCAGATCTGGAACCGGGTCGTCGACCCCGACGGGCGCACGGTCAAGCACCTCGATCCCGGCCTCTTCAGCCAGGCGGTGAGCGCCGAGACCGCGGCCGAGCTGACGACGGCGATGGAAGGCGTCGTCAGCGAAGGGACCGGCACCAACGCGGCGATCGAAGGCGTCCAGGTCGCCGGCAAGACCGGCACCGCGGAAACTCCCGGCAACCAGGCCTGCGGCGGGGGCGAAGACGAAAACCAGGCGTGGTTCATGGGGTTCGCCCCGGCCGAGGACCCGAAGATCGCGATCGCGGTCTCGGTTGAGTGCACGCCGCAGTTCGGCAACGACGTCGCCGCGCCGATCTTCGCCCACGTCGCCGAAACGATCCTGAACGGGGAATGAGATGAGAGAAGGAGGAGGAGCGGGTGGCTGAGGTCAGAGAGGGAGAGGTGGTCGACGGCCGCTACCGGATCCTGCACCGGCTCGGGACCGGCGGCATGGCTGACGTCTGGTTGGCCGAGGACGAGCACCTGCAGCGCGAGGTCGCGCTCAAGGTCCTGCACCGCCGCTTCGCCCAGGACCAGCAGTTCGTCGCCCGCTTCCAGCGCGAGGCTGAGGCGGCCGCGGCGCTGCAGCACCCCAACATCGTCTCGGTCTACGACCGCGGCCTCTATGACGGCGTCAACTACATCGCGATGCAGTACGTCCAGGGCTCGACCCTGAAGGCGCTGATCGAACGCGGCCTCACCCCCGAGCAGGCGGTGCCGCTGATCCGCCAGGTGCTGGAGGCGGCGCGCGCCGCCCACCGCGCCGGCATCGTCCACCGCGACCTCAAGCCGCAGAACGTGATCGTCGACGCCGAGGGCAAAGCCCTGGTCACCGACTTCGGCATCGCCCGCGCCGGCGTCTCCGAGATCACCCAGACCGGCTCGGTGATGGGGACGCCGCACTACCTCTCGCCCGAGCAGGCGCAGGGCTTCGACGTCACCTCGGTCTCCGACCTCTACTCGATCGGCGTCATCCTCTACGAGGCGCTGACCGGGCGCGTCCCCTTCGAGGGCGAAAGCGCGGTTGCGGTGGCGATGAAACAGGTTGCGCAGACGCCGCAGCGGCCGAGCTCGATCAACCCGCGGGTCTCGCCGGCGCTCGACGCCGTCGTCATGCGAGCTCTGGCGAAGGAGCCGGGCGAGCGCTTCCAGAGCGCCGACGCCTTCATCGCCGCCCTCGACCAGGCGATGCGCGAACCGGGGGTCGGCGGTGGCACCGCCGCCTTCGCCGCCCTGCCGCCGGTCGTCGCCGAGCCCGAGGAGGAGGCAGAGGCGGAGGGCGAGGGCAGCCGCAAATGGATCTGGATCGGGCTCGCGGTCGCCGCCGTGGTCGGGATCCTGATCGGGTTGCTGCTGACCCGCGACACCACCACCGAAGTCCCCAACGTGACCGGCAAGCAGGTCGAATTCGCGATCTCCCAGCTCGAACGGCAGGGCTTCAAGGTCACCGAAAAGACGGTCGAACGGCAGGCGGCGAAGAACACCGTGCTCGAGCAGGACCCGCTGCCGGGCAGCGCCGACGAAGACTGCGCCTTCCTCACCCTGTTCTGCTCGAAGCCGACGGTCGAGCTGACGGTCAGCGCCGGTCCCGGCAGCGGCGTCGTCCCCGGCACCTCCGAACTGACCGTCGAAGAAGCGAGCGAACTGATCGAAGAAGCCGAATTCAACCCGGTGGTCGAAGAAGTCAGCTCGGCCGCGGTCGAAGCGGGCCTCGTCGTCTACTCCGAACCGCGCGGCGGCGAATCGGCGGTCCACGGCTCCGACGTCACCCTCTTCGTCTCCAGCGGGCCGAAGCAGGTCAGGGTCCCGGTCCTGGTCGAAAGCCAGCGCCGCGGCGCCGTGCAGCGGATCCGCTCGCTCGGCCTCGTCCCCAGCGTCAGCGAAGAGGAAACGAGCAACGCCGTCCCCGGCGAAGTGATCCGCCAGTCGCCGAGCGCCGGCAGCCGCGTCGCGGTCGGCTCGACCGTCTCGATCGTCGTCGCCCGCGGCGTCAAGCAGGCGAAGGTGCCGAACGTGATCGGCAAGGAACGGCGCGAAGCGGTCGAACGGATCCGCGCCGCCGGCCTCACCCCGGTGGTCGAAGAAGAAGAAACCGAAGTCGAAAGCCAGATCGGCCGCGTCGTCGACCAGTTCCCGCCGCCGAACGAAGAAGTCGAACCGGGCGCGGAAGTGAAGCTGGTGGTCGGCAAGCGGGCGGTCTTCTTCGAAGAAGGGGAAGAAGAATGAAGGTCGTGGTCCTCAGCGGCGGCCGCTCCTCCGAGCACGAGGTCTCGCTGCGCTCCGGCGCCGCGATCGCCGGCGGCCTGCGCGAGGCCGGGCACGAGGCGATCGAGGTGACGATCGGCCGCGACGGCCGCTGGGCCCGGCCCGGCGGCGCCGTCGAGCTGGTCCCGGCCGGCGGCCTGCTCGGCGCCGACGCGGTCTTCCCGGCCCTGCACGGGCCGTTCGGCGAGGACGGCAGCGTCCAGGGCCTGCTCGAGTGGCTCGACGTCCCCTACGTCGGCTCCGACGTCCTCGCCTCGGCGGTCTGCATGGACAAGCTGACGCTGAAGCGGCTGCTCGCCGCCCGCGGCGTCCCCCAGGTCGAGTT
>CAZHLT010000270.1:0-9926 GCA_964533285.1 uncultured Conexibacteraceae bacterium
GGCGATTGGGATGTGCTCGTCGACGGTGTGGGCGAGTTCGAAGTCGCCGGGACCGAAGGTGATCGTGGCCGGCGCGTCGAAGCCGTCGCCGGTCGGCCGCATCAGCTCGACCGCGTCGACCCAGCCGCCGTTGAACTTGCGCACCTCGGGCTGGTTGCCGTGCTCGCGGATCGCCGCCTGCAGCGCCTTGACGCCGGGATGCTCGGGGTCGACTTCGCCCGGGCGCAGCCACAGCCGGCCGGCGCCCATCGGCAGGATTTTGCGCTCGAAGCGGACCTCGCCGTCCTCCTGCTCGAGCAGGCGCAGGAAGGCGTCGATCGCGTCGCGGACCTCGTTCAGCGTCGCCCCGGGCGGCGAGAGGACCGAGAGCACCGCGTCGCAGCGGGCCGGGATCGCCCAGCCGCCGCCGGGCCGGGTGCGGATCGCGTTGGTCGTCACCCGCGGCTCGAACCAGCGCGAGTCGCCCTTCGGCAGCTCGAGCCGGCCCTCGTCGACCGCCGCCACCAGCTTCGCCATCTTCGTCACCGCGTTGACCCCGTGCTCGGGCTCGGTCGGGTGCGCGGTCCTGCCGATCGCGGTGATTTTCCAGGTCGAGATCCCCGGGTAGGCGATCTCGACGCCCCGGTTGCTGGTCGCCTCGGCCGACCACATCGTGCCGACCCGGTCGCTCACCCCGAGGTCGGCCATCAGCGCCGCGCCGCGGAAGCCGTCCTCGCCGTCGGAGTCCGACATGAAGTAGATCGGGCCGCTGCGCGGGGCGCCGGAGTCGACGACCGCCTTGGCCGCCATCAGCATCGCCACCATCGTCCCCTTCGAGTCGACCGCGCCGCGGCCGTAGAGGACGCCGTCCTTGACGATCGGGTCCCAGGGGTCGTGCGACCAGTCGCCGGGGACCGCGTGGACGGTGTCGAAGTGGCCGTCGAAGAGGACGCCGGGGCCGTCGCCCTCGCCCTCGATCACGCCGAGCACGAGCGGCACCTTGCGCCCCTCGACCGGGTACATCTCGACCGTCATCCCGATCTCCTCCATCCGCTGCTGCATCCAGAGGTGGGCGGTGGTGTCCTCGCCGACGACGCTGCGGATGCCGACGATCTCCTTCAGCAGCTGCTCGGCGCGCTCGGCGCTGATGCCGGGAAGGCGGGGCTTTTGCTCGGTGGCCATTTCTCGGGGGATTCCTTTCGTGTGTTGCCTGAAGCTCGGGTGGCGATGAGTGGCTAGTGGTCGAGAAGTCGTGGGTGCTCGGTCAGCGACATGCCGCCGTCGACCGGGATCGAGGCGCCGGTGATCCAGCGCGCGGCGGGCGAGGCGAGGAAGGCGACGACGTCAGCGACGTCGGCGCCCTCGGCGATCCCGCGCAGCGGCGTCTGGGCGACGAACGCCGCCTCGACCCCGGGGCGGGCGAGGACCGGCTCCATCAGCGGCGTGCGGACGAGGCCGGGCAGGACCGCGTTGCAGCGGATCCCGTCGGGGCCGAGCTCGAGCGCCGCCGAGCGGACCAGCGCCTCCAGCCCGGCCTTGCTGGCGCAGTAGTGGGCGAGGCCGGGGACCGGGGCGGCGGAGTCGATCGAGGAGATCGCGAGGAAGGAGCCGCCGGCGGGGATGTGCGGGGCGGCGGCCTGGAGGAAGTTGAAGGCGCCGTCGAGGTTGACGCCGGTGACCAGGTCCCACTCGCGCGGCTCGATCTCCGCCAGCGGGGTGACGCGGGCGGTGCCGGCGGCGTAAACGAGGGTGCCGCCGGCGCCGTGCGACTCGACCGTCGCGGCGACGGCGGTGGCGACCGCGTCGCGGTCGCGGACGTCGACGGCGAGCGCCGCGGCGTCGCCGGGGGCGGGCTCGAGGTCGGCAACGACGGTCGGCCAGCCGGCAGCGGCGAGCGCCTCGGCGCAGGCGCGGCCGATCCCGGAGGCGCCACCGACGACGAGGGCGGCCCCGCTCACGCTCGCCACTCGATCCCCCCTTCGAGCAGCTCGGCGAGCTCGGCCAGGGCGGCGGCGCCGACGGCGCCGTCGACGACGCGGTGGTCGAAGGTGAAGGTGGCAGCGATCGTCGGGACGACGGCGAGGCCGCGCTCGCGGGGGACGACCTTCTCGACCGTGCGGCCGACGGCGAGGATCGCGCTCTCGCCCGGGTTCAGCATCGCGGTGAAGCTGTCGACGCCGAAGGTGCCGAGGCTGGAGAGGGTCGCGGCGGCGCCGCCCATGTCCCCGAGGCCGAGGCGGCCGGCGCGGGTGACCTCGACCAGCCGCGCCCGCTCCAGCACCAGCTCGGGCAGGGTGAGGCGGTCGGCGCCGCGGATCACCGGCACCAGCAGGCCGCGCTCGGAGGCGACGGCGAGGCCGAGGTCGATCCGCTCGGGGTGGCGGTAAGCGGGCGGCTCGCCGCCGTCCCCGGGGACGAAGGAGGCGGCGAGCCGGGGGTGGCGGGCGAGCGTCTCGGCCAGCGCCGCCAGCAGCAGGTCGACGACCCCGACCTTGACCGGTCCGGCGGCGCTGAGGTCCGCCTTCTCGGCCAGCAGCCAGCTGACGTCGACGTCGCGACTGAGCGTGTACTGGGGCACCAGCTGGCTCTCGCTCAGCCGCCGCGCGATCGCCTGCCGCGTGGCGCTGAGCGGCTCGAGCCGCCCGCCGGGGGAGGAAGCTTGCGCAACGGCCGGCGCCGGCGCGCCGGGCGAAGCCGTGGCCGGGGCGCCGGGAGCGGTGGCTGCCGCGGACTCCCGAGCGCTGGGAGCGCCGGCACCCTCAGCCGCCGCCCGCTCCACATCGCCAAGCGTGATCCGCCCCGCCGGCCCCGTCCCGGTAATGAGTTCCAGAGAGACGCCAAGCTCCGCGGCAGCCCGCCGAGCGATCGGCGCCGCCCGCCGCCGCCCCGAGCCATCGGCGGTAAAACCACCAACGCCAGGACCCGCGCCGCTCCCTGCAAGCGGCACCTGGGCCGTCTCCTCCGTGGGTGGCACCGTAGGGGGTACCACCCCTGAGGAAGCTTCAGCTACCGGAAGGGGTGGTGGGTTCCCTGCCGTGACAGGACCTGCGGAGGAAACCGCCCCCGCCACCGCCTCACGATCGGCGGCGGCCTCCGCATCGAGCATCTCGTCGCTGCTGTCCCCGATCCGCATCAACGTGCCGCCGACCGGCACGACGTCCTCGACCGCGACTTCGATCGAGACGACGACCCCGTCCCGCGTCGCCGGCACCTCGGCGATCGCCTTGTCGGTCTCGACCTCGAGCACGACGTCGCCCGCGCTGACCGAGTCGCCGACGGCGACCAGGATCGCGGTGACGGTGCCCTCGGAGACCTCCAGGCCCATCTGCGGCAAGACCACATCGGCGACCAAGTTGTGACTTCTCCCTCTCGATTCCCTGGACGAACCCGGCGCCTCCCACTGCGACGTTATCGTCTGACTATCGACCCTACACACCCGGTCGCCACCCGTCAAACGGGTTTTTTGTTGCGATAGTCCGACCATCTTGGATAGGCTCGCGAAACAATGAGCACAAAGCCAAAAGCCGTCCCCAGCCTCGACCTGTACGCCACCATGGCCCTGATCAGGGCCTTCGAGACGCGCGTCGCCGAGCTCTACCGCGACGGCGAGATCCCCGGCTTCGTCCACACCTCGCTCGGCCAGGAGGCGGTCGCGGCGGGCGTCGGCGGCGCCCTCGCCGAGGGCGACTACGTCGCCACCACCCACCGCGGCCACGGCCACTGCCTGGCCCGCGGGATGGAGGTCGACGGGATGATGGCCGAGCTCTTCGCCCGCGGCGCCGGCATCTGCCACGGCAAGGGCGGCTCGATGCACATCGCCGACCCCAGCCGCGGCGTGCTCGGCGCCAACGCGATCGTCGGCGCCAGCCTGCCGCTGGCGGTCGGCGCCGCGCTCTCCAGCAAGCGGCTCGGCCAGGGCCGGGTCGCGGTCGCCTTCTTCGGCGAGGGCGCGGTCAACCAGGGCGCCTTCCACGAGGCGGTCAACCTGGCCGCGATCTGGGACCTCCCCGCCCTGTTCGTCTGCGAGAACAACATCTACGCCGAGTTCAGCGACAGCCGCACCCAGGCCCGGGTGCCGAGCGTCGCCGCCCGCGCCGCCGGCTACGGGATCGCCGCCGAGACCGTCGACGGCAACGACGTCGAGGCGGTCTTCGCCCTGACCGAGGCGGCGGCGGCGCGCTGCCGCGGCGGCGAGGGGCCGTTCCTGATCGAGGCCGAGACCTACCGCTGGCACGGCCACTACGAGGGCGACGCCCAGCCCTACAAGCCCGAGGAGGAGGCCGACGCCTGGCGCCAGCGCGACCCGCTCGAGGTCGCCGCCGCCCGCCTCACCGAGCGCGGCGAGGCCGATGCCGCGGCGCTGCTGCGGCTGCGCGAGGAGGCGGCCGCCCGGGTCGAGGCGGCGATCGAGCGCGCCCGCTCCCTGCCCGCCCCCGAGCCCGAGGTCGCCTACGCCGACGTCTTCGGCACGGTCGAGCCCGAGGCGGTGGCCCAGTGAACGCGGCAGTGCTTTCCCCCGCTATAGATGGAAAATCTCTGCCACGCGTGGGGGGTGTCAGGTGACCCGCTACATCGACGCCCTCAACGAGGGGATGGCGACGGCGCTGGAGGAGGACGAGCGGGTCGTCCTACTCGGCATCGACGTCGGCGCCGGTGGCGGCATCTTCCGCGTCACCCGCGGCCTCTATGACCGCTTCGGTCCCGAGCGGGTGATCGACGCGCCGATCAGCGAGATGGGCTACGTCGGCGCCGCCGTCGGGGCGGCGATGACCGGGCTGCGGCCGATCGTCGAGATCATGTTCATGGACTTCGTCGGCGTCTGCATGGACCCGATCCTCAACCAAGCGGCGAAGCTGCGCTACATGACCGCCGGCGCGCTTGAGATCCCGGTCGTCTTCCGGATGCAGACCGGGGCCGGCAAAGCGGCCGGCGCCCAGCACTCCCAGAGCCTCGAGGCCTGGTTCGCCCACGTGCCGGGGCTGAAGGTGGTGATGCCGGCGACCGTCGCCGACGCCCGCGACCTGCTGCTCGCCGCGGTCCGCGACCCCAACCCGGTCGTCTTCGTCGAGAACCGCCGCCTCTACGGCAGCAAGGGCGACGTCGAGGCCGAGCCGCTGCCGCTCGGCAAGGCGCGCGTCGCCCGGCCCGGCGCCGACGTCACCGTGCTCACCTGGGGGCAGATGCTGCGCACCTGCCTCGCCGCCGCCGAGCAGGGTCCGGCCTCGCTGGAGGTGATCGACCTGCGCTCGCTGGCGCCGCTCGACCTGGAGACGGTGCTGGCCTCGGTGCGGCGCACCGGCCGCCTGCTGATCGTCCACGAGGCAGTGCAGGACTTCGGCGCCGGCGCCGAGATCGCCGCTCGCGTCGGCGAGGCCCTCTTCGACGAACTACGCACGCCGGTGCGCCGGCTCGGCGCCCCGCCGGTGCCGATGCCCTTCAGCCCCGATCTCGAGCAGGCTTTGTTGCCAACCTCAAAAGCGATCGCGGACGCGGCTCAGACCCTCGTCACCGAGGGGTAGGGTTTCCTTTGAACATGGTGGATTCGCGGGAGCAGAGCCGTGCCTGAAGGCCGCCAGGACGGGCGGCTGGTCCAACCGATCAAGATCGCCCGCGCCTACGAGCAGCTGGCGGGGCTGCTGCGGGAGCGGATCACCTCGGGCGAGCTGGCGCCGGGCGACCGGCTGCCGTCGGAGAGCGCCCTCGCCAAGCAGGCCGGGGTCAGCCGCTCGACCGTGCGCGAGGCGCTGCGGATCCTCGAGCACGGCGGCCTGGTCGAACGCGCCAGCCCGCGGATCATGGTCGTCGCCGACCGCAGCGACGTCCCCGCCTTCCGCGAGCTGCGGCGCGAGCTGCGCCGCCACAACGTCACCTTCCACCACCTGCACGAGGCGCTGCTGACGCTCGACCCCGAGCTGGCCCGGTTCGCCGCGATCCGCGCCGACCGCAGCGATCTCGAAGCGCTGCAGCGCAACCTGCGCGAACAGGAGGAACACCTCGACCACCTGGCCGAGTGGAGCCGGCTCGACGTCGAGTTCCACGGCACGATCGCCGAGCTCAGCGCCAACCCGGCGCTGATCATCGCCCGCGAGCCGATCAGCCACGTCCTCCTTCCCGCTCTGTACCGGTTCATGGACACGCGCGAGATGGCCGAACACGCGACCGAGTACCACCGCCGCATCGTCAGCGAGATCGAGGTCCGCGACGGCGATACCGCCGCGGCGGTGATGCGCAGGCACATCAACGACTGGCGCGCGGCCTGGGAGCACCGCGGTTTGGATCTCCACCAAGAGGTGCTCGATCTCGCCTACACCCGCCAGCCGGAGCCGAATACGGTGATCTCATCCGACCAGGAGGAGGGATCATGGGATTCGTCAAGAGCGCCGAGGAGATCGCCCGTATAGAGCACGCCCTCAGCTACCCGAGGTTCACCGGGGGGCAGATGCTGTCAGTTGAGTTCCTCACCGACGAGAGCGTCGTCGCGGCGCTGCTGCCGCCGCCGCTGGAGCCGGCGGAGACGCCCGCGGTGCGGGCGATGGTCGGTCGCTGGCAGTCCAACTGCGTCGGCGACTTCTACGGCGGCTCGGTCTACGTCGCCGCCAAACACGAGGGGGTCGACGGCGAGTACGTGCTGGCGATGTACATGAACAGCGACGTGCCGACGATCTACGGCCGCGACCTGTTCGGCGAGCCGAAGAAGATCGCCGACTCGGCGCTGCGCCGGCGCGGCGACAACTTCCGCGGCTGGATCGACCGCGGCGGCGTCCGCATCATGGAACTGCAGGGCGAGATGACGAAGGACACCGGCGCCTTCGACGCCGAGGGCTACAACTTCAACTTCAAGGCCCGCCCCGCCGCCAACGGCGCCGGCCTCGAGGAGGACGCGATCCTCACCCGGGCGCGCTTCGAGGTCCACGCCCACGCCTCGCTGGAGGGGGCCGGCAGCGTCGTCCTCCGCGGCAGCGTCCACGACCCGCTCGACGAGATCCCGGTCCGCTCGGTCAAGGGCGCGAGCTACCTGGAGTGCGACCTGATCGGCGCCTGCGAGGCCGTCGCCACCACCCCGGCCGACGTCTTCCTCCCCTACCACTACGGCCGCCACGACGACTGGAGCGCCCTGGACACCGAATCGGCCGCCGTCGTCCCCGTCGCCTGACCCGCCCCCGGCGCCCCCGGCGCCCACTCAAGAAATCGAGAGGAACCTTTCCGGTCATATTCGAGGAAAAGGTTCCTCTCGATCCGGCCGGGCGCCGCGGCGGGCTAAACGTCTTCGTGGACGCCTTCTTTCAGCTTCGTTTCGCCGGCGGAGATGTCGCCGCTGGCGCTGAGGTAGGCCTCTTCGACCTCCTCGATACGGCTGCGGGCCTGCTCGCCGGAGAGGTCGAGGCTGACGCGGCCGCGGCGCATGACGAGGGCGTGGTCGGTGTAGCCGAGCGCCTTGTGGGCGTGCTGCTCGACCATGATCACCGCCGTGCCCTGCTCGTCGGCGGCGCGACGGACGGCCTGCAGGAGGCGGTCGACGACCAGCGGCGCCAGGCCGAGGGAGAGCTCGTCGGCCAGCAGCAGCCGCGGCTTGCGGCCGAGCGCCCGGGCCAGCGTCAGCATCTGCTGCTCGCCGCCGGAGAGGAGGCCGCCGCGGACGCTCATCCGCTTGCCCAGCTCGGGGAAGAGGGCGACCGCCTCGTCGACCTCGACGCCGCCGACCCTGAGGTTGTCGCGCAGGCTCATCCCCTTGAACACCGAGCGCTCCTCGGTGACGTAGGACATGCCGCTGCGGGCGCGCCGGAAGAGCGGCGCCTTCGGCTTGATCCCGGCGAACTCGACCTCGCCCTCGATCAGCGGCAGTTCACCCGCCAGAGCCAGCATCGTCGTCGTCTTGCCGGCGCCGTTGGGGCCGAGCAGGCAGAGGACTTCGCCGGGCATCACGTCGAAGCTGAGGTCGTGGACGACGGGCTGGCCGGCGTAGCCGGTGCTCATCCCCCGGACCGAGATCACCGGTTCGGCGGCCATCAGGCGCTCCCCTCCTTTCGCGTCGCCGCCGGCGGCTTCGGCGCGGTGGCGGCGGTCGTGTGCGCGTCCTCCTCCTCGCCGAGGTAGGCGGCGATCACCGCCGGGTCGTTGCGGATCTCGGCCGGTTTGCCGGTCGCGATCGTGCGGCCGAAGTCGAGGACGACGAGCTCGTCGCAGACCGACATGACGAAGTTCATGTCGTGCTCGACCAGCAGCACCGCGATCCCCCAGTCCCTGGCGAGGCGCCCGACCAGGTGGGCGAGCTCGGCCGTCTCGGCATCGCCGAGCCCGGCCGCCGGCTCGTCCAGCAGCAGCACGCTGGACTGCGTCGCCACCGCCCGCGCCAGCGCCAGCAGCCGCCGCCGGCCGTAGGGCAGGTCCTCGACGACGCGGTCGAGGTCGTCCTCGAGTTCGAACTCGCGGATCGTGCTGATCACCGAGTCCGGCAGCGGCACGTTGACCGGCCAGACCAGGTCGCGGGCGTAGGAGCCGATGTCGCGCGGGTCGGAGGCGGCGCGGAGGTTGTCGAGCACGGTCGAGTCCTCGAACAGCTCCAGCGACTGGAACGAGCGCCCCATCCCGGCCCGCGCCCGTTTCGTCGCCGACCAGCGGCTGATGTCGATGCCGTCGAGCAGCAGCCGCGAGTCGCCGCTCATCTTGGTGAAGCCGGTGACGGCGTCGATCAGCGAGGTCTTGCCGGCGCCGTTGGGCCCGATCAGGCCGATCACCTGGCCCGGCTTGACCGTCAGCGAGACATCGTCGACGGCGATCGTGCCGCCGTATCTCACGGTCAGGTTCTTGACCTCCAGCGCCATCGGCTTCTCGACCGCGATCCCGGCGCCGGAGCTGGCCGGCAGCTCGCGCGGCGGCGGCTCCTTGATCGCCAGGAACGGCAGCAGCCCGGACAGCTTCTGGCGCAGGAAGGCGAGCTGGGCGATCTGCTCCTTGACGATCCCGTTCTGGTTGACGAGGACGAGGACGACGAGC
This sequence comes from uncultured Conexibacteraceae bacterium, assembly GCA_964533285.1. Taxonomy (GTDB): domain Bacteria; phylum Actinomycetota; class Thermoleophilia; order Solirubrobacterales; family 70-9; genus VAYN01. The sequence continues at coordinate 8,974 of CAZHLT010000270.1, forward strand.
GAGACGCCGCCGATCAGCGGGATGTACTTGCCGATGCCGCTGTCGATCGAGTTCAGCAGCCGTTCGGAGAAGGCGCCCGGCGCCAGCGTCGCCCCGATCACCGGCCCGAACAGGTAGCCGATGCCGCCGATCATCGCGAAGGCGACCATCGTGATCGAGTTGAACGAGGTGAATTCGGCGAAGTTGATCGAGGGCGTGCGGAAGGCGAGCAGGATGCCGCCGAGGCCGGCGATCGCCGCCGCCACCGCGAAGGCGTAGAGCTTGGCGCCGGGGACGCTGATCCCGAGCGAGGCCGCGGCGCGCTCGTTGGTGCGCACCGCGATCAGCCGGCGCCCGGCTCTGCCGCGGCGCACGTTGCCGACGACGAGCGCTGCCAGCACCAGGCAGACGAGGGCGAAGATGCCGTAGCGGGTCGGGTGGGAGGCGGCGTTGATGTTGAGCCCGAACAGGTTCGGTTCGCCGATCTGGGTGCCGCCGAAGCCGCCGGTGTAGTCGGTGTTGCTGAACAGCACCAGCTCGACCGCGCTGCCGAGCCCGAGGGTGACGATCGCCAGGTTGATCCCGCGCGTGCGCACCGCCGGCAGCCCGAAGAGGATCCCGAGCGGCACCGTCGCCACGATCCCGATTACGCAGCCGAGCCAGAACGGCAGGTCGGTGGTCGCCAGCAGCCGGCCGCCGACCCAGGCGCCGAAGCCGGCGAAGGCGAACTGCGCCAGCGAGAGCTGCCCGGTGTAGCCGGTGAGGACGACGATCGAGAGCAGGATCACGGCGACGCAGATCGTCACCGTGATCGCGTCGATCCAGATCGGCGTCATGATCGCCAGCAGGACGGCGCCGACGGCGACGCCGATCCCGAGCCCGACCCGGTGGATCTGGCCGGTGCCGATCGTCGGCAGCCGCTGCAGCAGGTAGTCGCGCAGCGGCAGCGCCTGGCCGCGGATCACCAGCCAGAT
>CAZHLT010000271.1:0-3750 GCA_964533285.1 uncultured Conexibacteraceae bacterium
GGAGTCGTTCAAAGTCCTGCTGAAGGAGATACAGAGCCTCTCGCTCGATTCCAACGTGGTCTCCGATGGCACCGACGTCGAAAAATACGACGAGGAGGACGACCTGCTGAAAGCGGCCGAGGAGCTGGGCATGGACCTGACCGGCGTGCGCGCCGACTCCAGCAACGGAGCGGCCGACGAGCAGGAGGAGCAGGTCGTGGCCGAGGGCGAGGGCGGAACTGACGGTGAGAGTGCCGGCGAAGTCGAGGAGGCCGAGCCGGCCGAGGTGGAGGACTGATGATCGACATCAACAATTTCGACGCGATCGAGATCGGGCTCGCGTCTTCGAAGAAGATCCGCTCCTGGAGCTGGGGCGAGGTTACGAAGCCCGAGACGATCAACTACCGGACGCTGAAGCCGGAGAAAGACGGGCTCTTCTGCGAGCGCATCTTCGGTCCGACCAAGGACTGGGAGTGCTACTGCGGCAAGTACAAGCGGGTCCGCTACAAGGGCATCGTCTGCGAGCGCTGCGGCGTCGAGGTGACGCGCTCCAAGGTCCGCCGCGAGCGGATGGGGCACGTCGACCTCGCCTCGCCGGTCTCGCACATCTGGTTCTTCAAGGGCGTCCCGAGCCGAATCGGCTACCTGATCGACATGGCTCCCAAAGAGCTGGAGAAGGTCCTCTACTTCGCTGCCTCGATGGTGACCTGGGTCGACGAGGAGGCCCGCGACAAAGACATCGGGAAACTCGAGAAAGAGGTCAAGAAAGTCACCGACGCCTACGAGGCGGAACGGCAGAAACGGACCCAGGAGCTGAGCGAGTCGCTGGAACGGCGGATCGCCTACCTCGAGGACGGCTCGCAGGACAAATTCGATGACGAAGACCACATCTGGGCCGATTCGCTGAAACTGACGGCGGCGCAGCTGCGCAAGCTGAAAGACGACGACCGCGCGAAAATGGTCAAAGAACTGCGCAAACAGTTCGACGCCGAGATCGCCGACACCGAGGCCTACCTCGACGAGGCGATCGAGCGCATGGGTGAAGTCTGGAAGATCTTCACCGAGATGAAGCCGAAGGAAGTCATCAACGACGAGACCGTCTTCCGCGAGCTCAAGGACCGCTTCGGGTCGCCGTTCGGCTGGGGCGAGTACTTCCGCGGCGGGATGGGCGCCGAGGCCGTGCGCGACCTGCTCGAGCAGGTCGATCTGGCCGCCGAATGCGAGGAGCTGGAGCAGATCATCAACAGCTCCAAAGGCCAGAAACAGGCCCGCGCGGTGAAGCGGCTGAAAGTCGCCTCGGCCTTCCTGCACTCCGAGAACCAGCCCGACTGGATGATCCTCGACGCGGTGCCGGTGATCCCGCCGGAGCTGCGGCCGATGGTCCAGCTCGACGGCGGCCGCTTCGCGACCTCGGACCTCAACGACCTCTACCGGCGGGTGATCAACCGCAACAACCGCCTGAAAAGGCTGCTCGACCTCGGCGCACCCGAGATCATCGTCAACAACGAGAAGCGGATGCTGCAGGAGGCGGTCGACGCGCTGTTCGACAACGGCCGCCGTGGGCGCCCGGTCACGGGTCCCGGCAACCGGCCGCTGAAGTCGCTCTCGGACATGCTCAAGGGCAAGCAGGGCCGCTTCCGGCAGAACCTGCTCGGCAAGCGCGTCGACTACTCCGGCCGCTCGGTGATCGTCTCCGGCCCGAGCCTGCGGCTGCACCAGTGCGGCCTGCCGAAGCTGATGGCGCTGGAGCTGTTCAAGCCGTTCATCATGGCCCAGCTCGTCGAGCGCAAAGCCGTCCAGAACATCAAGGCGGCGAAGAAGATGGTCGAGTCGATGATCCCCGAGGTCTGGGACGTGCTCGAGGAAGTGATCCACGAACACCCCGTGCTCCTCAACCGGGCGCCGACCCTGCACCGCCTCGGCATCCAGGCCTTCGAACCGGTCCTGGTCGAGGGCAAGGCGATCCAGGTCCACCCCCTGGTCTGCCACGCCTTCAACGCCGACTTCGACGGCGACCAGATGGCGGTCCACGTGCCGCTCTCCGCCGAGGCCCAGGCCGAGGCGCGGGTGCTGATGCTCTCGGCGAACAACATCCTCTCGCCCGCCCACGGGGCGCCGCTGGCGACCCCGACCCAGGACATGGTGCTGGGGATCTACTTCCTCACCTACGGACCTGACGCGGATGAGCTGGCGAAGATCGACGAGGAACTGAAGCAGGGCAAGGGCGGCAACGGCGCCGGGCCCAAGGTGAAGACGTTCCGCTCCTCGCAGGAGGCCGAGCTCGTCTACGAGAACGGCGGCTGCAAGCTGCACGACTACGCCGAGTACCGACGGGCCGGGCGCGGCCACTTCCTGACCACGGTCGGGCGCATCATCTTCAACGAGAAGATCGAGCGTGCCCTGGCCGCGGCGCTGGAGGAGGACTTCGACCCCGACCAGTTCGAGTTCGCCAACTACTCGCTGAAGAAGAAGGACGTCAACGGGATGGTCTCGGCCCTGGTCGAGGCCTACGGGGCGCCGGCGGTCTCGCGGGTGCTCGACGCCTTCAAGGACCTCGGCTTCCAGTACGCGAGCCAGGCCGGCATCACCGTCTCCAAGAACAACGTGGTCTCGCCGCCGGAGAAGCCGGAGATCCTCGAGCGCTACGAGAAGGAGACCGAAGCGATCCAGGCCCAGTACGACGACGGCTACATCACCGCCGAGGAGCGCCACGAGGCGGTCACGGCGCACTGGAACCGGGCCACCGACGAGGTCGCCGAGGCGATGGAGAACAACCTCGACGAGCTCAACCCGATTTTCATGATGGCCAACTCGGGCGCCCGCGGATCCTTCAAACAGATCCGCCAGCTGGCCGGGATGCGCGGCCTGATGGCCAACCCGAAAGGGGAGATCATCGAGCGGCCGATCAAGGCCAACTTCATGGAGGGTCTCTCGGTCCTGGAGTACTTCATCTCCACCCACGGGGCGCGAAAGGGCCTCGCTGACACGGCGCTGCGGACGGCCGACTCCGGCTACCTCACCCGCCGCCTGGTCGACGTCGCCCAGGACGTGATCGTGCGCCAGGAGGACTGCAAGACCAAAGACCACATCGAGATGGCGCTGCGCAAGGACGACGGTTCGCTCAACGACAACCTGGTCGGCCGTCTGGCGGCGAAGAAACTCGAGACCAAACGCGGTCGCGAGCTGCTCAAGCGCAACCAGATGATCACCCTCGGCGACGTCGAGGAGATCGCCGAGGCGTTCGGCGAGGAAGAGGTCACCGTCCCGGTCCGCTCGGCGCTCAAGTGCGAGGCCGAGTCGGGCGTGTGCCGCTCCTGCTACGGCGTCTCGCCGGCGACCGGGTCGATGGTCGACATCGGCGACGCGGTCGGGATCATCGCCGCCCAGTCGATCGGCGAGCCCGGCACCCAGCTGACCATGCGGACCTTCCACACCGGAGGCGTCGCCGGTCAGGACATCACCCAGGGCCTGCCGCGCATCGTCGAGCTCTTCGAGGCGCGCAAACCGAAGGGCCTGGCGCAGATGGCGGAGGCGGCCGGCAAGGTCTCGATCGAGGAGACCGACAAAGCCCTGAAAGTGATCGTCACCGAGTCCAGCGGCGAGGAGCACAGCTACTCGTTCCCGCTGCGCACCCGGCTGCACGTCGCCGACGGCGACAAGGTCGAGGTCGGCGAGCAGCTCAACGAAGGCTCGCTCTACCCGGCCGACCTGCTGGCGATCCGCGGCCGCACCGCGACCGAGCTCTACCTGGTCGAAGAGGTGCAGAAGGTC
>CAZHLT010000272.1:0-11911 GCA_964533285.1 uncultured Conexibacteraceae bacterium
TTCCCTACGGACAAAGGAACCACGACTTGGCGCGGGGGCCTGGGAGCCGAGCCGGCGCTTACGGCCAGCGCGCGCTTGCGACATCGACCACACCAGGGTGGGGCAAAGGTCGGAAAGCGCTGCATCGCCAGGCCGACGCCCGGCGGCGCGGAAGGGCTCTCGCCGGGCGCGGAAGCGCCCCGTGTCAGCAGCGGGGAAAACCACCACGACAGCCCGCCCCCGGATTGTTAGCTTGGCTCCGAGCCAGTTATTAGGGCGCCCTAATCCCGACCCAGCCCCGGCACCCGCCAGCCTTCCCCGGCCCCGGCGCCCGCAAGCAACCGACACGGAGGTCCACGTTGACCAGCCCCGAGGAAACCCAGATCGCCGCCGCCACCTCGATCGCGCCGGGCGCCGACGCCGGCGGCACCGCGGTCCTGCTCGTCAACCACGGATCCCACTCCCCCGGATGGCGCCGGATGCTGCTCGACGTCCATGCCGAAGTCGCCGCCGAGGTCCTCGAGCTGCCCGGGGTCGGCCAGGTCCGAACCGCGTTCATGGAGTACTCCGAGCCCTCGATCGCCTCGCAGCTGCGGGCCTGCGACGCGAGCGGCGTCGAGGACGTCCTCGTCGTGCCGCTGCTGCTGACGATCAGCGACCACAGCTTCGACGACATCCCGACGATCTGCGGCGTCGCCGCCGACCCCGACCGCGTCGCCCAGCTGGCGGAGGAGAAGATCGAGGTCCACCGCCCCCGGGCCGAGGTCAGGTTCGCGCCGCTGCTCGACTTCTCCGACCTGGTCAAGGCCAACCTGGCGCGCCGGATCCGGGCGATCGTCGGCCGCCGCGAGGCGGAGGCGGCGCCGCGGGACGGCCTCGTCCTGGTCGGCTACGGCAGCGCCGAGTTCGAGGACGAGTGGAACCGGTTCTTCTCCGAGACGCGCCTCTTCGCCGAGTCCGAGCTCGGCATCGCCGCCTCCGCCCACGCCTGGTGCGGCCACATCGTCCGCTACCGGCGGCAGCCGATCGTCGACGCGATCGACGCCGTCCTCGAGCGGGCCGAGCGGGTGATCGTCGTCCCCCTCCTCGTCGCCTACGACCCGATGTTCCAGGACCGGATCATCGGCCGTGCCGTCGACCGCTGCGCCGCCCCCGAGCGCGTCCTCTACCGGCGCGACGCGATCCTGCCCGAGCCCGCGGTCGGCCGCTGGGTGGTCGACGCCTGCCGCCGCCTGACCGCCTCGCGGGCGCGCTCGGAGGTGCCGGGATGAGATCGTCGACCGCGACCTGCCACACGCCGGCCTCCGCCCCGGCCGCGAGCGAGCAGGGCAGCCTGGTCCTCGTCGGCCACCCCAACGTCGGCAAGTCGGTGTTGTTCCAGCGGCTCACCGGGCTCTACGTGACCGTCTCCAACTACCCCGGGACGACCGTCGAGACCGCCCGCGGCGCCGCCCGCGGGCTCGCCGACACGACGGTCGTCGACACCCCCGGCGTCGTCTCGCTGCCGGCCCGCGGCGAGGACGAGGAGGTGACCACGCGGATCCTCCTCGAGGAGCCGGTGCGCGCCCTGGTCCAGGTCGGCGACGGCAAGAACCTGCGCCGGACGCTGCTGCTCGCCGCCCAGCTGGCGGAGATGGGGCTGCCGCTGGTGCTGGCGCTGAACATGATGGACGAGGCGGCGGCCAGCGGTGTCTCGGTCGACGAGCGGCTGCTCGCCGAGCGCCTGGGCGTCGCCGTCGAGCCGACTGTGGCGACGCGGGGCGCCGGACTCGAGCGGCTCGCCGCGGCGATCGAGGCGGCCGCCCCGAGCACCCTGCGGCTCACCTACCCGGAGCCGGTCGAGGCGGCGCTGGCGCGGGCCGAGCCGCTGCTGCCGGCGGGCAACCTCGACCGCCGCGCCCTCGGCCTGCTCTGGCTGAGCGACGACCGGGCGGCGGAGGAGTGGGTCGCCGAGCACCTGCCGGCGGGCCAGGTACGGCGGCTGCGGGCGATCCGCGAGCCGCTCGCCGCTCAGCTCGGCCGCCCGGTTGCGGCCGCGGTGCAGGACGTGCGGCTCGAGTTCGCCGACCGGCTCGCGGCGGCGGTCGTGCAGGAACGCGCCCGGCGCCCCGGCTGGGCGACGGTCCTCGCCCGCCTGACCACGCACCGGCTCTGGGGCTGGCCAATCCTGGCCCTGGTCCTCTACGGGATGTACTGGTTCGTCGGCGTCTTCGGCGCCGGGCGGCTGGTCGGGCTGGTCGAGAACGACCTCTTCGGGGAAATCGTCAACCCGTGGCTGACCCGCGAGGTCAACGACCTCGTCCCGGTCTCCTTCCTCGCCGAGCTGCTGGTCGGCGAATACGGGCTGTGGACGATGGGGATGACCTATGCCCTGGCGCTGATCCTGCCGATCGTCACCACCTTCTTCCTCGCCTTCAGCGTGCTCGAGGACTCCGGCTACCTCTCGCGCCTCACCGTCGTCAGCAACCGCCTCTTCAGCGCCCTCGGGCTGAACGGGAAGGCGGTCCTGCCGATGGTCCTCGGCCTCGGCTGCGTGACGATGGCGACGCTCACGACCCGCATCCTCGACAGCCGCCGCGACCGCCTCCTGGCGATCTTCCTCCTCGCCCTGGCCGTGCCCTGCTCGGCCCAGCTCGGCGTCATCCTCGGGATGCTCGGCTCCCTCTCCCTGGCGGCGACCCTGATCTGGGGGGCGGTCCTGCTCGGCGTCCTGGTCACGGTCGGGGCGCTGGCGGCGAGGCTCGTGCCCGGCGAGCGCTCGACCCTGCTGCTGGAGATGCCGCCGCTGCGGCTGCCGGCTCCGGGCAACGTCGCGGTCAAGACCCTGACCCGGCTCGAGTGGTACCTGAAGGAGGTGGTGCCGCTCTTCCTGATCGGCACCGCGGTCCTCTTCGCCCTCGACAAGACCGGCGCCCTGCCGCTCCTCGTCCACGCCGCCGAACCGCTCGTCTCCGGCTGGCTGGGCCTGCCGAAGGCCGCCAGCGCCGCCTTCCTCCTCGGCTTCCTGCGCCGCGACTTCGGCGCCACCGGCCTCTTCGTCATGCACGAGCACGACCAGCTCACGGCGGAGCAGATAGTCGTCGCGATGGTCACGATCACCCTCTTCATCCCCTGCGTCGCCAGCGTCCTGATCATCGCCCGCGAGCGCGGGATGCGGACCGCGGCGGCGATCACCGCGATCGTCTTCCCGCTCGCCTTCCTCGTCGGCGGCCTCCTCCATCGCCTCCTGACCGTGGCCGGGTGGGGGGCCTGATGGGCGCCGCCGCGCCGGCCCGGCACGAGCTCGCCTGCACGCTCTGCGGGCACCGCTTCGACCCGGCCGCGAACCCGGCCTGCGGCGGCTGCCCGCTCAGCTCGGGCTGCCTGATGGCCTGCTGCCCGGCCTGCGGCTTCAGCATGGCCGACCCCTCGCGCTCGCGACTCGCCCGCGCCTACCGGAAGCTGAGCCGGTCGTGAAGCTGCGACCCGCCGAGACGGCGACGAGGGCCGCGCGGCGCCTGCCGGAGCTGCCGCCGGGCAGCCTCGCCCGCGTGGTCGAGATCGACGCCTCGGTCGCCGAGTGGCGCGAACGCCTGCAGGCCTACGGCCTGGCGCCGGGCCGCCGGCTCGAGGTCGTCCAGCACGCCCCGGTCACCGTGGTCCGGGTCGAGCGCATCGACCTCGCCTTCGAGGCGAGGATCGCCCGGGGCATCCTGGTCGGCGAGGTCGAACCGGCTGGAGCGAGTCCGGGTTAGCCCCTCGCCCGGCGCGTGCAAACTGCGGATGAAAGGGCATCCGCCGACGGTGACGATCCAGGCATGAAACGCGATCGTCCCTCGCCGCTGGAGCAGGTCAGGCACTTCGCCTCGGTCGGCGGCCTCGACGCCGACCTTCCCTGGAGCAGCCGCAGCCGGCGCTCGCGGTCCTGGGAGCGCGCCTACCGCGACCGCTGGCAGCACGACAAGGTGGTGCGCTCCACCCACGGGGTCAACTGCACCGGGTCCTGCTCGTGGAAGGTCCACGTCAAGGACGGGATCATCACCTGGGAGACGCAGCAGACCGACTACCCCTCCAACGGCTCGGAGACGCCGGACTACGAGCCGCGCGGCTGCCCCCGCGGCGCCTCCTTCTCCTGGTACACGTACTCGCCGCTGCGGATCAAGTACCCGTACGTGCGCGGCGCCCTGCTCGACCTCTGGCGCGCGGCGCGGGCCGAGCACGAGGACCCGGTCGACGCCTGGGCGGCGATCGCCGGCGACCCCGCCTACACCTCCCAGCGCGGCAAAGGCGGCTTCGCCCGCGCCTCCTGGGAGGAGGTCAGCGAGCTCGTCGCCGCCGCCCACGTGCACACGATCGAGCGCCACGGCCCCGACCGGGTCGCCGGCTTCTCGCCGATCCCGGCGATGTCGATGGCCTCCTACACCAGCGGCGCCCGCTTCCTCTCGCTGATCGGCGGCGTCTGCCTCTCCTTCTACGACTGGTACGCCGACCTGCCGCCGGCCGCCCCGCAGATCTGGGGCGACCAGACCGACGTGCCGGAGTCGGCCGATTGGTGGGACGCCGGCTACCTGATGATGTGGGGCTCGAACATCCCGATGACGCGGACGCCGGACGCCCACTTCATGACCGAGGCGCGCTACCGCGGCCAGAAGACCGTCGTCGTCTCGCCCGACTACTCCGACCACACCAAGTTCGCCGACGAGTGGCTGCCGGCGCAGCCCGGCAGCGACGGCGCCCTGGCGCTGGCGATGGCCCACGTGATCCTGCGCGAGTTCCACGTCGAGCGCCGCACCCCCTATTTCGAGGACTACGTCACCCGCTTCACCGACCTGCCCTTCCTGGTGCGGCTCGAAGAGCGCGACGGCGCGCTGCAGCCCGGCCGCTACCTGCGCGCCTCCGACCTCGGCGCCGGCGGCGAGAACGCGGCGTGGAAGCCGACCGTCTTCGATGCCGCCGCCGCCCGCGCGGTGGCGCCGCACGGCACCATCGGCGACCGCTGGGGCGAGGCCGGCGAGGGGCGCTGGAACCTGCGCCTGGAGGGGATCGACCCCGCCCTCTCGCTGCTCGGCGACCACGAGCGCCTGGTTGAGGTGCGGCTGCCGCGCTTCGACGACGACGGCGAGCCGCTGCGCCGCGGGGTCCCGGTTCGCCACCTCGACGGGGTCGCCGTGACCACCGTCTTCGACCTGCTCTGCGCCCAGCTCGGCGTCCGCCGCGGCGAGATGCCGGGCGAGTGGCCGAGCGGCTACGAGGACGCGGCCGAGCCCTGCACGCCGGCCTGGCAGGAGCCGATCACCGGCGTCGACGCCAGCCAGGTGATCAGGATCGCCCGCGAGTTCGCCCGCAACGCCGAGCGCACCAGGGGGCGGTCGATGATCGTGATGGGCGCCGGCACCAACCACTGGTTCCACTCCGACCTGATCTACCGGGCGATGCTGAACCTGGTCCTGCTCTGCGGTTGCCAGGGGGTCAACGGCGGCGGCTGGGCGCACTACGTCGGCCAGGAGAAGGTGCGCACGATCACCGGCTTCTCGACCGTCGCCTTCGGGCTCGACTGGTCGCGGCCGCCCCGCCACCAGGCCGCCACCCCGTTCTTCTACCTCGCCACCGACCAGTGGCGCTACGACGACGGCGCCGCGGCCGGCGAGGGTCCGCACCCCGCCGACTGCAACGCGCTCGCCGCCCGGCTCGGCTGGCTGCCGTCCTACCCGACCTTCGACCGCAACCCGCTCGACCTCGCCGAGGAAGCCGAGCGCGAGGGCGTCGCGGTCGAGGACTACGTCGTGCGCGAGCTGCGGGCGGGGCGCCTGCACTTCGCCTGCGAGGACCCCGACGCCCCCGACAACCACCCCAAGGTGATGACGGTCTGGCGCTCGAACCTGCTCGGCTCCTCGAGCAAGGGCCACGAGTACTTCCTCAAGCACCTGCTCGGCGTCGAGTCCAACGCGGTCGCCAACGAGGAGGCGCCGGCGGCGTCCCGGCCGCGCCAGGTGCGCTGGCGCGAGCAGGCGCCGGAAGGCAAGCTCGACCTCCTGCTGACCCTCGACTTCCGGATGAACGGGACCTGCCTGCACTCCGACGTCGTCCTCCCCGCCGCCACCTGGTACGAGAAGCACGACATCTCGACCACGGACCTGCACCCGTTCGTCCACTCCTTCAACCCGGCGATCGCCCCACCCTGGGAGGCGCGCAGCGACTGGGACACGTTCCGCACGATCGCCGAGAAGTTCTCGCAGCTGGCGGGCAAGCGGCTCGGCCTCCGCCGCGACCTGGTTGCGGCGCCGCTGCTGCACGACACCCCGGACGAGCTGGCCCAGCCCCTCGGCGAGGTCCGCGACTGGCGCGCCGGGGAGTGCGAGCCGGTGCCGGGGCGGACGATGCCGAAGCTGATCGCGGTCGAGCGCGACTACGGCGCGGTGGCGGAGAAGCTGGTCGCCCTGGGGCCGCTGGTCGAGCAGCTCGGCACGCCCTGGAAGGGGCTCTCCTGGGTGCCCGCCGAGGAGGTCGACGGCCTCCGCGCCCGCAACGGCGCGATCGCCGCCGGCGTCGCCGCCGGGCGGCCCTCGCTGGAGCGCGCGGACCAGATCTGCGAGGCGATCCTCGCCCTCTCGGGGACCAGCAACGGGCGCCTCGCGATCGAGGGCCTGCGGGCGCTCGAGCGCCGGGCGGGCGTGCCCCTGACCGACCTCGCCGAGGAGCACGCCGACGAGCGGATCAGCTTCCGCGACGTCGGCATCCAGCCGCGCAAGACCCTGACCTCGGCCGAGTGGTCGGGGATCGAGTCGCGCGAGCGCCGCTACTCGCCGTTCACCCTCAACGTCGACCGCGAGGTCCCCTGGCGCACCCTGACCGGGCGCCAGCAGTTCTACCAAGACCACGAGTGGCTGCTGGCCGGCGGCGAGCAGCTGCCGGTCTACAAGCCGCCGCTGCCGGCCGCCAACCGGATCCCCGGCGAGGCCGCGGTCGCGGTCCGCTACCTGACGCCGCACTCGAAGTGGTCGATCCACTCGACCTACCAGGACAACCTGCACATGCTGACCCTGTTCCGCGGCGGGCCGGTGGTCTGGATGAGCCGCGAGGACGCGGCCCGGATCGGCGTCCGCGACAACGACTGGATCGAGATGACCAACCCCCACGGCGCCGTCGCCGCCCGCGCCGTCGTCTCGCACCGGATCCCGGCCGGCACCTGCCTGATGTACCACGCCCAGGACCGCCACGTGAACGTGCCACGCTCGGAGACGACCGGCAACCGCGGCGGCACCCACAACTCCGTCACCCGGATCCAGATGAAGCCGACGCACATGATCGGCGGCTACGCCCACCTCTCCTACGGCTTCAACTACTACGGCCCCACCGGGTCCCAGCGCGACGAGGTCACCCTGATCCGCAAGCGCCGCACGGAGGTCGAGTACTGATGCGAGTGCGAGCGCAGGTCGCGATGGTGATGAACCTCGACAAGTGCATCGGCTGCCACACCTGCTCGGTCACCTGCAAGAACGTCTGGACCAACCGCGAGGGCGCCGAGTACATGTGGTTCAACAACGTCGAGACCAAGCCCGGCGCCGGCTACCCGAAACGCTGGCAGGACCAGGAGCAGTGGCGCGGCGGCTGGGAGCTCGACGGCGCCGGCCGGCTGCGGCTGAAGGCGGGCGGCCCGGCCCGCAAGCTGGCGAACATCTTCTTCAACCCGAACCTGCCCGAGATCGACGACTACTACGAGCCCTGGACCTACGACTACGAGGCGCTGACCAGGTCCGGGCCGGCCAAGCAGCAGCCGGTGGCGCGGCCGGTCTCGCGGATCAGCGGCGAGCCGATCTCGATCTCCTGGGGGCCCAACTGGGAGGACGACCTCGCCGGCGGTCCCGAGCAGCTGCCGACCGACCCGCTGCGGGCCGGCGTCGAGGAGGCCGTGCGGGCCGAGTACGAGCAGGTCTTCATGATGTACCTGCCGCGGATCTGCGAGCACTGCCTCAACCCGGCCTGCGTCGCCTCCTGCCCGTCGGGGGCGATGTACAAGCGCGAGGAGGACGGGATCGTCCTCGTCGACCAGGAGGCCTGCCGCGGCTGGCGCATGTGCGTCAGCGGCTGCCCCTACAAGAAGGTCTACTTCAACCACGTCACCGGCAAGGCCGAGAAGTGCACCCTCTGCTACCCGCGGATCGAGGCCGGCCTGCCGACCGTCTGCTCGGAGACCTGCGTCGGCCGGATCCGCTACCTCGGCCTGGTCCTCTACGACGCCGACCGGGTCGAGGCGGCCGCCTCGACAGCCGACGAGCGCGATCTGCTCGACGCCCAGCTCGACGTCTTCCTCGACCCCACCGACCCCGAGGTCCGCGCCCGCGCCCGGGCCGAAGGCATCGCCGAGGACTGGCTCGACGCGGCGCGGCGCTCGCCGGTCTGGGCGCTGGCGCTCAAGCACCGAATCGCCCTGCCGCTGCACCCCGAGTACCGCACGCTGCCGATGGTCTGGTACGTGCCGCCGCTCTCGCCGGTCACGGCGACGGTCGAGGGCGAGGGCGCCGCCGGCGATCCCGACGCGGTGTTCCCCGCGATCGACGCGCTGCGGATCCCGGTCCGCTACCTCGCCAACCTGCTCGCCGCCGGCGACGAGGAGGTGATCCGCACCGTCCTCAAGCGGCTCGCCGCGATGCGCTCCTTCATGCGCGAGAAGACGATCAGCGGCAGCGGCGACCCGGAGCTGGCGGCGGGCGTGGGGATGGAGCCCGGCGAGCTGGAAGAGCTGTTCCGGCTGCTGGCGATCGCCGACTACGAGGACCGCTTCGTCGTCCCCTCGGCCCACCGCGAGCTGGCCGGCCGCCTGGTCGAGGAACAGGGCGCCTGCGGCCTCGACTTCGCCGGCGGCCCCGGCGCCTGCACCCCGGACGGCGACGGCGACGGGAAGGCGTCGCTGACGATGGAGCAGGTCAATCCCCGGCTCGCGGCGTTCCGTCGCCGCCGCCGCGAGAAGGCCGAGCGATGACCGCCTGGCGCCTGCTCTCGCTGCTCCTCGAGTACCCCGACGAGGAGCTGCTCGACTGCGCGGAGGAGCTCGAGGAGGCCGCTCGCTCGCTGCCCGCGACGCCGACCCGGGAGGCGATCCTCGCCTTCCTCGCCGGCCGCCGGCGGCTCGGGGCGAGCGCCGCCCAGCGCCGCTATGTCGAAACCTTCGACTTCGCCAAGCGGGCCACCCTCTACCTCAGCTTCCACGCCTACGGCGACCGGCGCCAGCGCGGCATGGCGATGCTTCACCTCAAACGCCTCTACCGCGACGCGGGCTTCGAGCTTGCCCCGGGGACGCTGCCCGATCACCTGCCGGTGGCGCTCGAGTTCGCCGACCTCTCGCCGCTCGCCGGCCTCGAGGTCCTGCGCGACTTCAGGCCGGCGCTGGAGCTGGTCCGCGCCGCCCTGCACGAGGAAGGCAACGAGTACGCGCTGCTGCTCGACGCCCTCTGCGAGCTGCTCCCCGCGGCCTCCGAGGCGGAGCTGGCGGAGGCCGGCCGGATCGCCGCCGCGGGGCCGCCCGCCGAAACCGTGGGGCTGGAGCCGTTCGCGCCACCGGAGGTGATGCCCGCCGCCTGCGCCGCCGCGGCACCCGCCGTCCCGGCCGGGCCCGGGCACGGGGCTCGGGAGGCCGTCCGATGAGCGGCGCTGCCCTGGCCCTCTGGGTCGGCGTCCCCTACGCCTGCCTGGCGGTCTTCGTCGTCGGCCACGTCTGGCGCTTTCGCACCGGCAAGCTGACCTGGACGACGCGCTCGACCCAGCTGCTCGAGCGCCGCCTGCTGCGGGTCGGGGCGATCCTCTTCCACCTCGGGCTGCTGGCGGTGATCGGCGGCCACGTGCTCGGCATCCTCGTCCCCGAGGAGGCAACCGAGGCGGTCGGCGTCTCCGAGGGCCTCTACCACGCGGTCTCAGTCACCGCCGGCACCAGCGCCGGCCTGGCGATGACGCTCGGCTTCGCGATCCTGCTCTCCCGCCGCACCCGGGTGCCGCGGATCCGCCGCACCACCACCACCGCCGACCGCGCCACCTACCTGCTGCTCGGCATCGTGATCCTCACCGGCATGTGGGCGTCCGTCGTCGTCAACATGTTCGGCGTCGTCTACGACTACCGGCAGTCGGTCGGGCCCTGGTTCCGCGGCCTCTTCCTCTTCGACCCCGACCCGGCGCTGATGTCGGGGGCGCCGCTCGTCTACCAGCTCCACGCTCTGGCGGCGATGGCGCTCTACGCGCTGTGGCCGTTCAGCCGCCTGGTCCACGCCTGGTCGGTCCCGATCGCCTACCTGCGACGCAGCCCGATCCTCTACCGGCGCCGCTCCCCCACGGCGGGCGCGCCGGCCCACCCTCAACCGCAAGCGAGGAGCGTCTCGTGAACCACAGCAACGACAAACCGGGAGCGATCCGCGAGCTGACGCTGGCGACGATCGCGTTCTTCCTCTGCTTCGCCGCCTGGGGCATGCTCTCGCCGATCGCTCCCAAGCTGCAGGACCAGTACGGGCTCTCGAACACCGAGACCGCGATCATGATCGCGGTCCCCGTCGTGCTCGGCTCGCTGCTGCGAATCCCGCTCGGGCGGCTGACCGATCGCTTCGGCGGCCGCGTCATGTTCACCGGCATGCTGGCTTACGCGGCGCTGCCGCCGCTGCTGGTCGGCGTCGCCGGCAGCTACCCGGCGCTGCTGCTGGCGGGCCTGCTGCTCGGCGTCGCCGGCGCCTCCTTCGCGATCGGCGTGCCGTTCGTCGCCGGCTGGTTCCCCCGCGAGCGCCAGGGCTGGGCGGTCGGCCTCTACGGGATCGGCACCGCCGGCACCGCCGCCTCGGCCTTCGCGATGCCGGCCCTCTTCAACGGGCCGGGTCGCGCCGTCGCCGGGGTCGTCTACGCGGTCGTCCTGGTCGCCTTCGCTGCGATCTGGGTGCTGCTGGCGCGCGACGCCGAGGGCCCGCGGCCGAAGCCGATCCCGATGCGCCAGGTGCTGCGCTTCGGCCCCACCCTCTGGCAGCTGACGCTGTTCTACTTCGTCACCTTCGGCGGCTTCGTCGCGATGTCGATCTACCTGCCGAAGCTGCTCAAGGACTGGTTCGACTACTCGCTCACCGCCGCCGGCCTGCGCACCGCCGGGTTCGTCGTCCTCGCCGCCGTCGTCGCGCGACCGATCGGCGGCTGGCTCTCGGACCGCTTCGGCGGCTACGCGGTCGCGACCGTCGCCTTCCTCGGCATCGGCCTCGACGCGGTCGGCCTCGCCTGGCAGGCGTCGATCGAGCCGCAGATCGTTCCGGTCACGATCATCTGCCTCTCGATGGCGTTCTGGCTCGGCCTCGGCAACGGGGCGGTGTTCAAAATCGTCCCCAGCCGCTTCCCCCACGCGACCGGAGCGGTCACCGGTATCGTGGGCGCGGCCGGTGGGCTCGGCGGTTTCTTCCCGCCGCTGGTCCTCGGCGTGATCAAGGACTCGACCGGGACCTACGTGATGGCATTCGTCTTCCTCGTCGCCTTCGCCTGGATGTGCGCCGGGCTGGCCCTGATGCTCGCCGCCGGAGCCCGCGGCGCGAGCGGCGTCGAACCGCTCGGCGCCGGCGCGGCGAGCGGCGCCGGCGAGCCGGTCGAGATCCCGCCGGCACCGGTTGGGACCCGCCGTTGAGCGAGCCCTCCGACCCCGCCGTCCTCGTCGCCGGCGGTGGGGTCGCGGCGCTGGAGGCGGTGCTGGCGCTGCAGGAGCTGGTCCCCGGTCGGCCGCGGATCACCGTCCTCTCACCCGAGCGCCGCTTCGAGTACACGCCGCTGGCCGTCGCCGAGCCCTTCGACCTCGGCAGCGCCCACCGCTTCGAGCTCGACGCCCTGCTGGGCGACCGGGGAGTCGCGATCCTCGGCGACGCGCTCGCCTCGGACGACGCCGGCGCCGGCGCGATCGCGACCGCGGCCGGCCGGCACCTGCGCTACGACGCGCTCCTCGTCGCGG
>CAZHLT010000273.1:0-5116 GCA_964533285.1 uncultured Conexibacteraceae bacterium
CCGCCGCCGACCCGCGCCTTGACCGCGTCGCGGGCCAGCGAGACCGCCGCTTCGCCGGCGTCGCGGGCCGAGCCCGAGAGGCCGCCGCCGGCGCTCGCCAGATCCGCCCGCAGCCGCGCGTGGTCGTAGCCCATCGTCGCCAGCCGCTCGGGACCGATCCAGTCGACGTAGCCGCGCGCCCAGGCCCGCCGCACCGGGTTGGAGATCGTCCGCCGCCACTTCTCGGTCGGCTCGGCGGCCAGCTCCGAGTAGGCGCGGACCCCCGCCTTGTCGCCCATCGCCCCGCGCAGCTGCACCGCATCGAAGCGGTCCAGCGCGCCGGGGTCGAACTCGAGCCCGAGGTGGGCGGCGAGCCGCCGCCACTCCCCCTCGCCGGCGATCAGGTCCTCGTAGCGGACGGTGTGGATGCGGCCGGCGTGGCGGCGGGCGCCGGCGACCAGCCGGGCGAGGCCGCCGAAGAGGCTGGTCGGGTAGTCCTGCGGGCGCCAGCGGCCGCCGCAGAAGGTCTCGACCACCGAGGCGAGGACGGCCAGCGGGTTGCGCCAGAGGATCACGATCCGCGCCTGCGGCAGGGCGCGGACGATCTGGTCGACGACGAGGAAGTAGGGCGGGGTCTTGTCGACGTAGAAGGGAGCGCCGGCGGCCGCCTCCTCGTAGAGCACGCCGGCGGCGGCGCCGGCGGCGCGCTCGTAGGAGCCGACCCCGTCGGGGAGGACGGCGGCGAACTCGGTCAGCGCCGCGTGCACCCGCGGCTGCCAGGCGCCCGGCGCCGGGACGTCGTCGCGCAGCGCCAGCAGCAGCGAGAGCAGCAGCCAGGGCTCCGACGCGGTGGCCACGCCCTCGTGCGCGGCAAGCACCCGCTGGACCATGGTGGAGCCGCTGCGGGGGAGCGAGAGCAGGACGATCGGAGTGGTCGGCACGGGCGCCAGTCTAGCCCCGGTTTTCGGCTCTGGAATGCGGTTTATCAAGCTTTTCACAACTCATACACGCCGCCCTCGCGAGACCCGAATAGGGTGCTACGGTGGCCGCGCACCCTCGAGCAGCTGGCCGGCGCCGAGCTGGTCGAAGTCGCGCCGCACCCGGCGCCGCCGTGATCCGCCCGGCCCGGTCGGCTCAGATCGGCAGCAGGCCCGGGATCCAGCGGCTGGCCAGCCGCAGGCCGTAGAGGGTGATGATCGGGTAGAGCCCGTCGGCGAGCGACCAGCCGAGGATGTAGGCGCCGTTGCCGTGGAAGACGTGGAAGAAGTTGTCCTGGTCCCAGGTGCCGAAGGCGATCTGTTCGGCGTACTTGACGATCAGGCTGAAGGTCGCGAAGACGATGAACTGGACCAGCATCGGCTGGTCCTCGCGCACCCCGAGGTAGAGGAAGGTGAGGACGATCCCGATCCAGAGGAAGGTGTGCATGAAGTTGGTGACCCAGGGCAGGAAGCTCATCAGGTCGGCGAGGTGCAGCAGGTAGTTGGCAGCGAAGACCGGGATCGCCCAGGCGAGGCCGATCGCGACCGCGGTGCGCCGCTCCACCGGCTCGATCGTCGGCTTGATCACGCGGACGATCGTCAGCAGCGCCGCGTAAAAGACCAGCACCGCCAGTACGCGCAGGGGGGTGACCTCGTACATCGCCTACCCGACCCGCGCCGCCGCGTAGTGGGCGAGGGACATCACCGTCAGCTGCGGGTTGACCGTGAGGCTGGTCGGGAAGACGCTGGCGTCGCAGACGTGGAGGTTGGCGAAGCCGTGGACGCGGAACTCGTCGTCGACGACGCCGCGCTTGCGGTCGCGGCTGAGCGCGTTGCCGCCCTGCGGGTGGCCGGTGCCGAGCGTGATGTAGTCGGGGTCCTGGCAGATCGCGTCGAGCCGGTCGAGGTCGGCGGGGCCGGTGAACTCCTCTTCGCCCCAGGTGTTGGCCATCAGCCGCAGCGGCGCCGGCTCGACCGCGAAGAGGATCTTGCCGAGCAGCTTGAGCCCGTCGGCCAGCTTCTGCAGGTCCTCGGGCCGGGGCCGGAAGGAGACCCCGGGGCCGCCGGTCAGCGCCCGCTGCACCTGGCCGTTGGAGGCGGTGCCAACCAGGACCCCGACCGCCATCAGGTGGTCGTAGCGGCGCATGTTGGCGGCGTGGCGCTCGAACCAGCCGGGCATGTTCAGCGCCTGGGAGACCGGCGGGTTGAACCAGGTCTCGAAGACGAAGCCGGCCGCCGCCGGCGGCACCCCGAAGTGGGAGATCTGCAGCCCGTCGTAAGCCAGCACGGGGTCCTCGAATTCGGCCGTCAGCGGCGCCCCCATGTTGGCGCAGAAGCCCTCGCCGACCGGCAGCCCGTGGCCGATGCCGCTGCGCAGCAGCAGGTAGCTGGAGGCGACGGCGCCGGCCGCGAGGACGAAGCGGTCGGCCTTGATCCGCAGCTTGCGGCCGTCGGGGAAGCGGGCGAGGAGGCTGGTCACCCGCCGCGGCCGGTCGCTGAGGGGGAAGATCCGCTCGACCTCGCATTCGGCCAGCACCCGGACCCGGCCCGGGCCCTCGCGCTGGGCGTCCGGCAGCGCCGTTTCCAGCATCGAGAGCTTCTTGCCCCAGCGGCAGCCGATGTTGCAGTAGCCGGAGCCGTAGCAGTCCCTGATGTTGGCGTTGACGACGTCGACGGCGAGCTGGTCGGGCGTCAGCCCGAGCCGGCGGGCGCCTTCGGCGTAGCGCGCCCCGGAGGGGTTGAGGCGGACGTCGGGCGCCTGGCGGGCGACGGTCAGGTAGCGCTCGACCGCGGCGACGCTGGCGGCCAGCTCGGCGCGGTCGAGCCCGGCGTCGGCGCCGAAGGGGTCGTTCCAGCGGTCGAGGACGTGGGGCGGGGGCGGGAAGCAGACGGCGTTGTTGACCGTGGTCGAGCCGCCGACGCACTTGCCCTGGAGGATCGTGAAGCGCCAGTCTTCGGTCTGCTGCATCAGCCCGTCGGCGTACAGCCGCCCGATCATCTCGATCTCGGACTCGTTGAACTCGCGCGGTTCGACGTACTCGCCGCGCTCCAGCACGAGCACGTCGTGGCCGCGGCGGGCGAGCTCGCGGGTCATGATCGCGCCGCCGGCGCCGCTGCCGATCACGCAGATCTCGGTCTCGATCTCCTGCGCCCCGATCTCCTCCGGCCGCTCGACCTCCAGCGGGTGCTCGCCCGGTTCGTCGATTTTCAGCGTCGCGTAGCGGGCGCGCTTGCTGAACGGCTGGTAGCCGATCGAGTCGAAGCTGCGCTCGTCGCCGTAGTAGCCGGCGTAGGCGAGCTGGATGCAGATCCGGATCATGATCTGCTTCAGGTTCTTGAGGAAGCGGATCCGGCTCTGCCGCGGCAGGCGCTGGAAGTGGTACTCGAGGAAGCGGCGGCGGCTGCCGGGGTCGAGCTCGGAGAGCGGCGGGTTGAGCCGCGGCAGCGGCCGCAGCTCGATCGTCGGCGCGAACTGCAGCGCGGTCAGCGCCACCTGGTAGAGCCAGCGGCGCTTGGCGCGGAAGTCCTCGAGGAAGGCCTCGACCCGGGTGGCGACGTCTTCGGCCGGGATCGCGGCGGCGGTGCCGGCGAGCAGCACCTCGGCGTTGGCGGCGAGCGCCCGGTAGGAGCTCGACCAGAGGTACTGCAGGCGGTGGCGCCGCCGGTAGGCGAAGCGGTAGGCGAGGAGGATGATCAGGCCGGTGAGGGCGCCGTGGGCGATGTCGACCCAGATCACCGTCGTCAGCCGCGGTTCGCCGCCCAGCAGCGGCACCGTCGCGCCGGAGTCCTGCCCGTACTGGGTGATCAGGTAGGCGGCGCCGACCAGGACGCCGAGCAGCTGGGCGCCGACCACCGGCCCGACCAGGGCGATGTTGCGCGAGAGGCTGGCGGCCGCGTAGCCGCTCAGCATCGCCAGCGTCGCCATCCGCACCACCGAGTTGGTGAGGAACGGAAGTTCGCGGGCGAGCTCCTTCGAGGTGTCGAGGAAGGGGGCGATCTCGTAGGCGCCGGCGCCGAGCGCGAAGAGGACGGTGAAGACGACGAGCACCGCGCGCAGCAGCCGTTCCGGGCCGCTCGCGCCCGAGCCGGAGCCGGCGGCGGCCGGCCGCTCGAGCCCGCGGGTCGAACGCAGCGCGGCGAGGAAGAGGGCGGCGATCACGAGCGTGATCAGGCCGTCGAGCCCGATCGCGTAGAGGAGCACGGTTTCGACGCTGGGATGGGCGAAGCCGAGGTCGGCTTCGGTGCCGGTTTCGGCCCAGGCGAGCATCGAGCCCATCGCCGCCACCGAGACCAGGTGGGCGAGGATCAGGATCACGACCAGGCCGCGGCGGCGGCGCAGGTCGCCGGCCGCGTAGAGGCTGACGAGGCCGAGGACCGTCACCTTGACGACCGAGTTGGCGACCAGCGGCAGCTGCCGGAAGAAGTCCTGGGCGGGCGGCACCCAGGGCCCGAGGAAGTAGACGAGCGCGGCGACGAAGAGGCCGAACGCGGTCAGTCGCAGCACCACCCCGAGGCGGCGCTCGGCGGCGGTGAGGGGAACGGTTGGCGATGACTGTGCGATGGCGAATCGGCTCGCTTTCGCCGATGAACCGCTGATAACTCAACGATCCATCAGCAACGCGACCCTAACTCGCCCGGACGGGACGGTTCAAGAGAATTCTCTGTTTCCTGTCTCTTGAGTCGACAGCGAAACCGCGCGTCCGACATTGACCACACCTGACTGGGGTAAAGGTCGGATGCGCGATCGGCGCTCGCGAGATTGACCGCGCTCAGGCGCAGTCAATATCGCGAGCGCTTCTCAGGTTCCCGTTCCTGAGGGCGTCAGGCGGGTACCGCGGTGAGGCGCTCCTCGACCCAGCGAGTCGAGGCGATGTGCTTGCCCATCCCCAGTTCCTTGGGGTCGGCGCCGAGGGCGAGGCCGACCAGCTGCGGCAGGTGGAGGACGGCGAGGCCGAGGTCGCGGTTGACGACCTTGGCCGCCTCCGGCTGCTGCATGTCGAGGTTGAGGTGGCAGAGCGGGCAGGGCGTGACCAGGCAGTCGGCGCCGGCGTCGATCGCGTCGCCGACGTGGGTGCCGGCCTGGCGCAGCGAGGTCTCACGGTTCATCGTGATCACCGGGAAGCCGCAGCATTTGCGAGCGCCGTCGTACTCGACGACCT
>CAZHLT010000274.1:0-5784 GCA_964533285.1 uncultured Conexibacteraceae bacterium
CGAGCTCATCGCCGCGGAAGGCGGCGGCGGTGGCGATCTCGGTGTGGATGCGCGGCGCGGCGCCGCTCAGCGCCGCCAGCTCGGCGGCGACGACGAACATGTCGGCGACGGCGGCGCGCGGCTGGAAGATCCCGGGCAGGCCGACCACCGGCACCGCCGCCGCGCGCGCCTGGTCGACCAGGGCGCCGCCGGTGCTGGCGACGACGCGGCGGGCGCCGAGCGCCTCGGCGGCGGCGAAACAGGCAAGCGTCTCCTCGGTTTCGCCCGAGTAGCTGGAGCAGAGCACGGTCCAATCGGACGTAACCCAGCTCGGCAGCTCGTAGCCGCGCACGGTCAGCATCGGCTTGGTCAGGCGGTCGCCGAGGGCGCCGGCGGCGAGGTCGCCGCCGATCGCCGAGCCGCCCATGCCGCAGACCAGCAGCCCGGCCGCCTCCGCCGCCTCCAAGCGCGCGCCTTCGACCCGCCAGAGGGCGTCGCGCAGCTGGTCTGGGATGCCGAGGACGTCGTCGATCATGGAACGGATCAGGGGGCGGAGATCGTCTGGTCCTGCCCGACGACGGCGTCGGTGAGGGTCGCCCCGGCGGCAACCTTAACCCCCGGCGCCAGGATCGAGCCCGAAACCCGCGCTCCGGCGCCGATCGTGCAGCCG
The DNA here is from genome assembly GCA_964533285.1 of uncultured Conexibacteraceae bacterium. Taxonomy (GTDB): domain Bacteria; phylum Actinomycetota; class Thermoleophilia; order Solirubrobacterales; family 70-9; genus VAYN01. The sequence goes on from CAZHLT010000274.1 coordinate 650, forward strand.
TCGAGCAGCACCGAGCCGGTCAGATCGGCCCCCGCCTCGACCCGGCAGCCGGGCGAGACGACGGCGCGCGGCCCGACGCTGGCGGCGACGTCGACCTCGGCGCCGGCGCCGACCAGCAGCCCCGGCGCGGTCGGCCGCACCCGAGTGTGGACGCGGCCCTCGAGGATGTCCCAGCTCGCCTGCAGGTAGCGCTCGGGGGTGCCGATGTCCATCCAGTAGCCGTCGAGGCAGAGAGCGCTGAGGCCGGCGCCGACCAGGCGCGGGAAGACCTCGCGCTCGATCGAGACCTCCTGGCCGGCCGGGATCAGGTCGAGGACCGAGCGCTCGAGCACGTAGGCGCCGGCGTTGATCTGCCCCGGCACCGGGTTGCCGGTCTTCTCGGTGAAGGCGAGCACGGCGCCGCCGGCATCGCACTCGACGAGGCCGTAGGCCGAGGAGTCCTCGACCTCGTAGAGGGCGATCGTCGCCTCCGCCCCGCGCTCGGTGTGGGCGCGCTGCAGCGCGGACAGGTCGAGGTCGCAGAGGATGTCGCCGTTGAGGGCGAGGAAGCGCTCACCGAGCCGCTCGCCGAGCTCCTCGGCGGCGAAGCGGAAGGCGCCGGCGGTGCCGCGCCGCTCGGGCTCGACGACGTAGGTCAGCGCCGTCCCCTCGTGCTCGTCCTCGCCGAGCGCGGCGCGCAGCACGTCGGGCAGGAAGCCGCAGGCGAGAACGACCTCGTCGACCCCGTGCGCGGCCAGCCACTCGACCATGTAGGCGAGGAAGGGCCGGTCGACCAGCGTCAGCGCCGGCTTCGGCACGCTGTCGGTGAGCGGGCGAAGGCGCGTGCCTTCGCCGCCGACTAGGACGAGCGCCTGCATCTACTTGGCGGTGGCGGCGGCCGCCTGCGGCTTGCCGATTCCCTCGTAGTCGAAGCCCGCCTCCCGCAGCGCGGCGGGATCGAGGAAGTTGCGCCCGTCGACGATCAGCGGCCGCGCCATCCGCCCGGCGACCGCGGCCCAGTCGAGCGCCGCGAACTCCGGCCACTCGGTGACCAGGACGGCGGCGTCGGCACCCTCCAGCGCGGCCGGCGCCGAGTCGGCCATCGCGACCGCGGTCAGCATCTCGCCGGCGCGCTCGCGGGCGACCGGGTCGTAGGCGACGACCTCCGCCCCCTCCCCCTGCAGCCGCGCCGCCAGCACCAGGCTCGAGGCCTCGCGCATGTCGTCGGTCTGCGGCTTGAAGGCGAGGCCGAGCAGGGCGATCCGCTTGCCCAGCAGCGAGCCGAGGTGCTTCTCGAGCTTGCCGACCACGCGCCGCTTCTGCAGCTCGTTGACCTCGATCACCGCGTTCAGCAGCTGGAAGTGGTACCCCGAGTTGCCGGCCAACATCTTCAGCGCCGAGACGTCCTTGGGAAAACAGGAGCCCCCATACCCGATGCCGGCGCGGAGGAAGGAGGGGCCGATGCGCTGGTCGAGGCCCATGCCGCGGGCGACCTCGGCGACGTCGGCGCCGACCTCCTCGCAGACGTTGGCGATCTCGTTGATGAAGGAGATCTTGGTCGCGAGGAAGGCGTTGGAGGCGAGCTTGATCATCTCGGCGCTGGCGACGTCGGTGCGGAGGATCTCGCCGCCGAGCGGGCGGTAGAGCTCTTCGACGGCGGCGGCCGCGCTCTCGTCGCCGGGGTCGGCGCCGATCACGACCCGGTCGGGGTGCATGAAGTCCTCGACCGCCGAGCCCTCCTTGAGGAACTCGGGGCAGGAGACGTAGGCGAGCCCGGGCACGTCGCGGCGGATCGAGTGGCCGGTGCCGGCCGGCACCGTGCTCTTCATCACCAGCGCGTGCCCGCCGTCGACCGGCAGCTCCTCGACCACGGCGCGGACCCGGGAGAGGTCGGCGTCGCCGGAGTAGGTCGGCGGCGTGTCGACGCAGACGAACAGCAGCCGCGCCTCCTCGAGCAGGGTCCCCATCTCGGTCGTGAAGGTGATCCGCTCGAGGTTGCGCCGCAGCATCTCCTCCAGCTGCGGCTCGTGCACGGTCGCCTCGCCCCGCGCCAGCGCCTCGACCTTCTCGGGGACGATGTCGCGGGCGACGACCCGGTGACCGAGCTCGGCGAAGCAGACCGCGCTGACGAGGCCGACCCAGCCGACCCCGATTACCCCGACCGCTGGACGCTCCCCGCTCATTCGCTCACTCCTTGCTTCCTCTTCTTCGGCGTGTACTTGGGCATCTCGAAGGCGACCGACCGCGCCATCCCGATGATCTGGTCGTTGGTCAGCGTCTTCAGCAGGTCGTTGGCGATCCAGTAGCTGTTCTCGCCCCGCTGCCAGGCGACCAGGTTGACCCGGTCGCCGTCGACGTAGATATCGAATTCGCGGCCGTTGATGGTCTTCGTTTCGCTCGGGTTGTCGAGGATCGGCGGATCGGCCCAGTTGTGGATCCCCTGGACCCCGAAGTAGTGCGCCCCGTCGGACAGGTTGGCGACCAGCACCATCCGGTAGGCCTCGTACCGCGGCGAGTCCTTGTCGATGCTTTCCTTGATCCGGTAGACGTAGGGGTCGACGACCTTTTCGTAGGGGTTGCTTTCGACGTAGTAGGCGCCGGCAGGCAACCGCGTCGGGTAGAAGATCGGGAAGTGCCCGTGGACGCGGCGGGCGGCGACCTTGGCCTCCGCTTCGCCGCTTTCGCGCGCCGGCACCAGTTCGTCGCTGCCGGGCTTGGCGACTTCGACCAGCGGCTTCTTCTTCTGCTTCTTCTTGCCCTGCTTGGACTTCTTCTTCGTCTTTTTCGCCTTCTTGCCGCTCTTTTCGACGCGTTCGGCTTCTTCTTCGCCGGTGCCTTCGAGCGTCCCGCGCGGGCCCTCGCTGGCTTCGATCCCGAGGAACTGTTCGACCGCTTCGTGGATCGCTTCCGGCGACGCTTCGACGTAGCTGGGGCCGAGTTCGGCCGGGAAGTGGATCTCCTCGATCGGCACGTTGCGCACCGAGAGGAAGAGCTTCAGCACTTCCAGCATCGTCTCCTTGTTGTCGATGTCGGAGGTCGTGTACTTGGTGAAGATGTCGATCAGGTCCTTTTCGCCGCCGCCGATGAAGACGTCCTTGACCAGGTCGCCGACCGAGATCCGCTGGCGAGCGGAGGAGACGAAGTCCTGCTGGCGGGCGGAGCGGACGATGTCGGTGTCGGTGTGGCGGTAACGCACGTACTCGAGCGCTTTCTTGCCGCAGAGCAGCTGGTAGCCGGGCTGGACGTTGATTTCGGCGTACTGCTCGGACGGCGGCAGGCCTTCGTTGGAGTGGTAGTAGCGGCGGTCGACGTCGGTGAAGACGCAGCCGATCGCGTAGACGGCCTGGACGAAGCCGAGGAAGTCGACGTTGACGACGTGGTTGATCTTCAGCCCGGTCAGTTCCTTGACCACCTGCAGGGTCAGCTTCGGACCGCCGACGCTGTAGGCGGCGTTGAACTTGTCGGTGCCGTAGTCGGGGATTTCGACTTTCAGGTCGCGCGGGATCGAGAGCACCGCGATCGCCTGCTTTTCCGGATCCAGGCGCAGCAGCATCGTCGTGTCCGAGCGCCCCTTTTCTTCTTCGAATTCGACCCCGGCGCGTTTATCGGAGCCGAGGATGAGGATGTTCTCGGGTTCGCCGGCTTCGACCTGGGAGAGGAAGCGCTCGACCTTGTTGCCGAAGCGATGGTTGTGGTTGAGCGCCTTGGCGACGCTGTCGAGGTAGACGAGGACGCCGGTCGCGGTTGCCGCGGCGGAGACGGCGACGATGATCACGCCGCCCAGCACGAACCGCCACCAGAAGCGCTTGCGCTTGGGCGGCGGCTCGGAATCGCCCTCGGGGGGCGGCTTGCGCGGCCCCCAGCCGGGGAGCGGCGGGCGCTCAGTCACCGGCCGGACCGTCCGGGATCGCGCGCAGGAAGGATTCCAGCGCCTGCCTGTAGGTGTGCAGCGAGGAGACCGAGACCCACACCTCGGGCCCGTGGTGGCCGGCGCCGACCGGCCCGAACTCGACCGCCGGCACGCCCGCCCGCAGGAACGAGACCGCATCGGAGGCGCCGTCGCGGCCGACGCTCATCGGCTCGCCATCGTGGTGCGTCGCCGCCGCCTCGCGCAGGCGCCGGACGAAGGGCGAGGCGACGTCGACGGTCGCCGGCGGCAACGCCAGCAGCGTGCCCACCGCGGCGCCGGAGGCGCTCCGAACTTCCTCGGTGATCGCGTCCGGATCCTGTCCGGGCAGGTAGCGAATGTCGACGTCGATCACGCATCGGTCGGGCACCTTGTTGAGCGCGTCGCCGCCCCAGATCCTTCCCAGGTTGACCGAGGGGCGGTCGAAGAGCTCGGAGCTGTGCCGGGCAAACGGTAGCGACTCGATACTGCGGAAAACGTCGATCGCGTTGAGCACGGCGTTGTCGCCCAGCCAGGGGGTCGAGCCGTGGGCGGCGCGACCGGCGACCTCCAGCCGCAGCGCCAGGACCCCCTTCGCGGCGATCCCGATGTGGAGGTCGGTCGGCTCGCCGGTGATCGCGAAGTCGCCGACGAAGCCGGAGTCGACGAGGTGGTTGCAGCCCCGCTCGACGCCCTCCTCGGACTCCTCGTCGCCGACCATGCCGAAGCGGACCCGGACCCGGTCCTGGTCCTGCATCGCGGCGGTGACGATCATCATCGCGGCCAGAGCCCCCTTCATGTCGTAGGCGCCACGTCCGTAGAGGCGGTCGCCCTCGAGCCGCGGCTCGAACTGCCCCGGCTGGCCGGGGACGACGTCGACATGGCCCTCGAGCACGATCGTCGGCGCCCCCTCCGGCCCGACTTCGGCCGAGATCACGGGCAGGCCCTTGACCAGGTCGTGCTCGGCCTCGATTCCGCGCGCCTCCAGCCATCCTTTGACGAAACCCGCCGCCTCGACAATGGATTCGGGCTCGGAGGTCTCGTAGGCGATCAGGTGCTTCGCCAGGGCGAGAAGCTCGTCGGTCATGGCGCGGTACCGGCGTGGTTCAGGCGGTGGCGAGGGCGGTAACGAGGGCGGGTCCGGTCGTCCTCTGGGCGAATTGAGTCGCGCGCACTGAAGGGCGCTGCTCCGGATGATGGTGCCCGCCTATGGCGGGCAAAAGACAGATTGCATTTCGCGGCCTGCGGCCACATTCGCCCAGAGGACGAC
>CAZHLT010000275.1:0-8058 GCA_964533285.1 uncultured Conexibacteraceae bacterium
AGCGACGGCGACCACCCCACCCCCCCCGGTGGGGGGCCGTGTGCGACCACGAGGGCCGCGCGGCCCTTCGCGCCCGGCCCGGCGGCGGCGCCGAAGCGCGCCGCCGCCGCCACCTTCACGCCGTTCCAGGCGAAGCTGACCCGGCCGCAGGGCGAGCAGGAGCTGAAGGGGATCGACGTCACCCTGCCGCCCGGGGCGACGGCGAAGCTGAAGGGGATCCCGTACTGCCCGCCGGACAAGCTCGCGGCGGCGGCCGGGCGCGCCGGCACCGCCGAGCGCAAGGACCCGAGCTGCCCCGCGGCGAGCAGGGTCGGCGTCGCCTCGGTCCGCGCTGGCACCGGGCCCTCGCCGCTGCGGATCGACGGCGACGTCTACCTCGCCGGCCCCTACCAGGGGGCGCCGCTCTCGCTCGCGGTGCTGACGCCGGCCGTGTCCGGACCGTTCGACCTCGGCACGGTCGTCGTCCGGGTCGCGCTCTTCGTCGACCCGCAGACGGCGCGGATCCGGCCGCTGGCGACGATCCCCGACGTCTTCGGCGGCGCCAAGCTCGACGTCCGCTCGGTCTTCGTCAACCTCAACCGCAAGCAGTTCACGCTCAACGGGACCAACTGCGGCAAGCACGAGACCGCCGGCACCCTGGCCGGGGGCGGGGCGGACCCGACCAACCCGGCGGCCTTCTCCGCGGCGGCGGTCTCGGTCCCGTTCCGCGCCAGCGGCTGCCGCAAGCTGAAGTTCAAGCCGCGGCTGAAGCTGAAGCTGTTCGGCGCCACCCGCCGCAACCAGCACCCGCGGCTGCGGGCGGCGCTGCGCGCCCGTCCCGGCGACGCCAACGTCGGCCGCGCTTCGGTGGCGCTGCCGCACGCGATCTTCCTCGACCAGGCGAGCCTCGGCGCCGTCTGCACCCGGCCCCAGTTCGCCGCCGAGGAATGCCCGAAGAAGTCGGTCTACGGGCACGCTCGCGCCTTCACGCCGCTGCTCGGCAAGCCGCTGGAAGGCCCGGTCGTGCTGCGCTCCAACCCGAAGCACACGCTGCCCGACATGGTCGCCCACCTGCGCGGCCAGGTGACGATCGACCTCGTCGGCCGCATCGACAGCTACAAAGGCGGCATCCGCACCACCTTCGACCACGTTCCCGACGTGCCGGTCACCAAGTTCGTCCTCACCCTGCCCGGTGGCAAGCACGGCCTGCTGGTCGCCTCCGAAGACCTCTGCCGCAAGCCGCCGCGGGCGATCGTCCAGCTCAGGGGCCAGAACGGCCGCAGCGCCAACCGCCGCCAGAAGCTGCGCAGCGCCGCCTGCCCCTCCGGGCGCGCCCGCGCCAAGCACGCTCGCGAGGGATAGCCTGCGGGGCCGGTGCGCCCCTCGCTCTCAGTCCTGATCGTCGCCTTCAACAGCCGCGAGGAGCTGACGCGGACGCTGCCGCCGCTGCTGGCCGAGCTGCGCGAGGGCGACGAGGCGATCGTCGTCGACAACGGCTCCGAGGACGGCACCCGCGAGGCGGTCGCGGCGCTGGCGCCGGCCGCCAGGCTGGTGTCGATGGGCCGCAACGCGGGCTTCGCCGCCGCCTGCAACGCCGGCGCCGAAGAGGCGCGCGGCGAGCTCCTCGTCCTCCTCAACCCCGATGCGGTGCCGCTGCCGGGCTGGGGGGAGGCGATCCGCCGCCCCTGGCTCGAGGGCCGCGGCTGGGCGGCCTGGCAGGCGCTGGTCGCCGAGCGCGGCGCCACCCGGATCAACTCGGCCGGCAACCCGGTCCACTTCACCGGCATCGTCTGGGCCGGGATGCACGGCCGCCCGCTGGCCGAGGCGCCGCCGGCCGGCGAGGTCGCCTGCCTCTCCGGCGCCTGCCTGGCGATCCCGCTGCGGACCTGGCGCGCGGTCGGCGGCTTCCCCGGGCGCTACTTCCTCTACCACGAGGACGTCGACCTCTCGCTGCGGCTGCGGCTGCGCGGCGACACGCTGGGGATCGAGCCGGCGGCGGTCGTCGACCACGACTACGAGTTCGGCGCCCGCGAGCACAAGTGGCGCTGGCTGGAGCGCAACCGCCTCGCCTTCCTCGTCCGCGTCTACCCGGCGCCGCTGCTGTTGCTGCTGGCGCCGGCGCTGGCGGCGACCGAGTTGGCGCTGCTCTTCGTCTCCGCCCGCGGCGGCTGGGGCGGCCAGAAACTCGCCGCCTACGGCGAAGCGCTGCGCTGGCTGCCGCGCCTGCTGGCCGAGCGGCGGCGGATCCAGCGCGGCCGCGCCGTCACCAGCGCCGAGTTCGCCGCCTGGCTGACGCCCGACCTCGACTCGCCCTTTATCGCCGGCGCCGCCCGCTCGGCCCCCGTCCGCCTCGCCCTCCGCACCTACTGGCGCACCGTCCGCGCCCTCCTCCGCGCCTGACCCGCCGCCCAACCCCGCTCAGCTGTCGAAGCCGAGGCCGAGGCGGTCGAGGAGGCCCAGCCAGAGGCCGCGGCGGCCGTCGCGGCGGTCGGCGGCGGCGAGGCGGTTGCGGGTCAGCTGGATGACGGCGCTGCGCAGCGGCTCGGGTGGGAAGGGGACCGGCTTGCGGCGCACGTAGCGGCTGCGAGTCGCCGCGGTCTCGCGGCCGTCGAGCAGGTCGAGGGCGACGCGGGCGCCGAAGCGGGTGGCAACGACGCCGAGGCCGGTGTAGCCGGCGGCGTAGGCGACGCGGCCGCCGAGCGCGGTGCCGAAGAAGACCGAGAAGCGGCTGCAGGTGTCGATCGCGCCGCCCCAGCGGTGGCTGAAGCGGAGCTCCTCGAGCTGGGGGAAGGTGGTGCGGAAGTTCTGCACGAGGCGGGCGAAGACGGCGTCGTCGCTGTCGAGCTCGGGCCGCACCGGGCCGCCGTAGCGGTAGACGGCCTCGAAGCCGCCCCAGAGGATGCGGTCGTCGGCGCTCAGCCGGTAGTAGTGGAAGCGGTTGCCGCCGTCGCCGATCCCCTGGCGCCGGCGCCACCCGACCGCCTCGCGCTGGGTGGCGTTGAGCGGCTCGCTGATCAGCGCGTAGTCGTAGACGGGGGCGACGTAGCGGCGCGGGCCGCGCAGGGGGGAGGGGTAGGCGCTGGTGCCGAGGAGGACGCGGCGGGCGCGGACGGCGCCGGCCGGGGTGGCGACCCGGACCCCCTCGCCGGCGCGCTCGAGCCCGCTCGCCGGGGTACGCTCATGGACGCGGACGCCGGCCCGGCGCGCCGCCGTGAACAGTCCCAGCGCCAGCTTGCCGGGATCGAGGACGCCGCCGGCGTCCTTCACCCAGGCGCCGCCGCGGTAGAGCGGCGAGGCGACCTCGGCCCGCATCGCGGCGCCGTCGAAGACCTCGACGTCGTAGCCGAAGCGCCCATACAGCTCCGCCGTCGCGGCCGGCCACTCATCCTGGTAGGCGGCGACGGCGGGCGTCAGCTCGCCGGTCGGCTCGAGGTCGCACTCGATCCCGTGGCGCTCCAGATCGGCGAGCAGCCCGGCCCAGTTCTCGCGCCCGAGCCGCTCCAGCAGCTCGATCTCGTCGGCGAACCGCGCCAGCCCGTTCTCCAGCCCGTGGGTCAGCGAGGCGATCGCGAAGCCGCCGTTGCGGCCGCTGGCACCGAACCCGATCGTCTCCGCCTCGAGCAGGACGACCTCGCGCCCGGGGTCCTCGGCCTTGGCGTGCAGCGCCGCCCAGAGCCCGGTGAAGCCGCCGCCGACGACGCAGAGGTCGGTCTCGACCTCGCCGCGCAGCGCCGGCTCGGGCTCGCGCGGCGGCAGCGCCGCGAGCCAGTAGGGCCGCGGCTCGGCGTCGGCGTAAGCCGCCCGCTCGGCGGCGGTCGGCGGGGTCAGTGGCCAGGGGGCGGGCATCTGCTTCCGAGGCCCGGCCGACGCGAGAAAGGCGACCGGGCGACTGCCGAAATACTGCCAGAAAGGCGGCTCAGTATATGAGCCGCACATACGAAGAACACACTATTAGCACACTATAAGGACTAAACGGTGCGCCTACCATGCGCCGATGCGCGGGGAGAGCGGGAGCTCGCCGGGGGCCGCGGCCGCGATCGCGATTCTCGGTGGGGTAACGATGCTGGCGGGGCTGCGGTTCACCTGGGTCACGGTCGGTTTCGGCGGTCCAGAGACCAGCGGCATCGACCACGCCTCGTGCTGGGTACCGGTCACGCTCAGCGGCGTGACCGTGACCGGGTGCGCGGTTGCCTGGAGATTCGTGGGCGGGGCCACGCTTGGGGTCTGCGTCGCCTTCGCGGCCGGGTTCGGCTTCATCTTCGCCGCGCTGACGCTGGTCGTCGTTGAATGCAGCAGCGAGCTGCTGCCAGCGGGTCTGCTGCCGGCTACCGTCAGCCGCTCGGTCGGGATAACCGTCGCCGGATCCGGGCTCTGGATGGTCGTCGGCGGCTCCGCGGTGGCGCTGGCGGCGGCGACCGGCGTGACCGCTCTGGGCGTTGATCTCGGCGCCTGGATGCGGCGCGCCAGTGGCAGGCAGGCCTGCGCGGCGCTGGGCCTGCTGCTGCTCATGGGTCTTCTCGCCTGGCTGCGCTACCAACCGTGGATCGACTCGGCGGTGGCGGGCCACGACCTCGGCCTCAGCGGCCAGGCGGCGCCCTGGGTCGGCCCCGCCTCGCTGTTCGCCCTGCTGCCGCTGGCGGTCGCCGTCGCCCTCGCCGCCACCTCGCGGTTCGAGGCGGCGGGGCTGGTCGCGGCCGCCACCGGCTGGCTGGTCACCTTTCTCGCTGCGATGGCGGTGATCGCCGCCAACACGATCGCCGGCCTGCGACTGGAAGAGATCGCCGGCGCGGCCGGCGCCGGGGACGACACCATCACTGTCCACACTGCCCTTGCGGTATGGGGAACTTACGTGTTGGGAGCCCTGATCGCCGCCGTCGGTGCGTTTCTTGTATTTTCCTCATACCGTTCGGGAGGCGGTTAAGTTTTGCAAACGGTTTTAAGTGTGTTTTTCAGCATTCTGTTGCTTGTGGTCGTCGCTTGGATCGCGGTCTTCGGCGGGATCGGTGCCCTGCTGTCTCGGTCGCGAGGAGGAACGGCGCCCTCCGGGCTCGCCTGGGGGGTGGCGCTCGGCCCCTTCGGTTGGCTCGCGGTGCTGTGGACGACGCGTCAGCAGCGGTCGCCGGCGTCACCGGTGCTCGACGAGCCCCTCCGCGGCGCCTACCTCAGCGGCTCGAGCGCGCCGCGGCCCCGATCCGACCGCTGGGACCCATGGAACAGGTAGCGATCGGGCAAGGGTTGTTGGGCCGCCTGCCTGGCGCCCGCTGGACGCTGTGGGCGGCGGTCGGATCGGTCGCCCTCGGCTTCGCCGCCCTGTTCGGCGGCATCGCCGCCCACGTCGTCGGTTACGCCCTCGCCTCGTTGATGGCCTTCACCCTGGTCGCGCTGTTCCGGCGCGGCGCGGTCGAGCGCCAGGTGAGCGCCGGGGTCGTGGTCCCGCATTGGATGAACATGGTTGCCGTCGCGGTCCTGGTGGTCGGGTTCGTGGTGGCCGTCGCCCAGGCCTGGTCGATAGCGAGCTACCTGTCGTGAGGCGCCCGGCAATCGTCGTCGCGGCCTGTGCGGCTGCTGTCCTCGCCATTCCGGGTATCGCCCGGGCCGCGGCCCCGACCGGGCTGTCGCCGGCGGCGCGCTCGCTCTCGCGCTGCGTGCAGAACGACGGCCGGCTCTCCGTCCTGATGCTGGTCGACGAGTCGGGGAGCTTGCGGACGACCGATCCCTACAACCAGCGCGTCGACGGCGTCAGGGCGGCTCTGACCGGGCTCGCCGATCTCGCCGAAACGCCGGTCGCGGGCAAGCGGCCGAAGGTCTCGGTCCTGATGGCCGGCTTCTACGGCGCCGTCCACCCCGAATCGGCCGAAGACGTGGAGCTGGGCGACTGGCGCCCGGTCGGCTACGCCAACGTCGACCAGCTGCTTGACGAAGCTCGCCAGTACGAGTCGCTGAACCACGGCAAGGCGACCGACTACGTGACCGCGCTCGGTGCCGCGCGGGAAATGCTCGCCGCCCGCGTCGCCGAAGAGACCGAAGCCGGCGGCTCGCCGCCCTGCCAGGCGCTGATCTGGTTCACCGACGGGCGCTACTCGTTGCCGCGCCGGGTCGGCAAGGCCGGGGCCGGTTTGCCGCTGAAGCTCGACTATGCGCCGGGGCTCAGCCTCGACCAGCCCGGCGCCGGCGAAAAGGCGGTCGTGCTCGGCAAGCGGTTCATGTGCAAGCCGAACGGGTTGATGGACGGCATCCAGGCTGACGGGGTCACCAGGTTCACCGTCGCCCTCTCGACCGACCTCGCCCCGGAAGACGCCGCCTTCCTGCGGGCGGCGACGACCGGGAGCGGCGGCGGCCAGCGTTGCGGCGCCCACCTCTCGCGCCTCTCGGGCGAGTACCTCAGCGCCCGCGACGGCGACCAGCTCTTCTTCGTCTTCGCCGGGCTGACGGGACCGTTGCCGGCGGTGGACACGCACCCGATCTGCCCCGGCGAGGCGCCCTGCGTCCACGGGGAAACGGCCTTCGAGACCGTTCCCGGCCTCAGCCGCTTCGTGATCCGGGCGACCGGCGGCGCCGAGGGCTCCCCCGAGGAAGCCGCGAAGCAGCAGCTCGAAGTCCAGCTGCGCTCGCCGGACGGGCAGTCGGTCGCGCTGCGCCCCGACGGGACGCACGAGCTCTCGTTGGCCGGGACCGAAGTCACCCAGCGCTGGGTCTCGGGGCGCGCGGTCGAGATCGAGGGCCGGCTCTCGCAGGCCAGCCGGCGCTGGCTCGGCCGCTGGGCGTACACCTTCGTCGACCCCGCCGCCGATCCCGCCGCGCCCCCCTCGCAGCGCAGCTACAGCTCGGTGCAGCTGTTCACCGACCTCCAGCCGGCGGTCGAGGGCTCGCCGGTGCTGATCCGCGGCTCGCCGACCAAGCTCCAGTTCAAGCTGACCAGCGGCTCGAGCCCCGCCAAGGCGGTGACGGAAGGGCCGCTGCTGGAAACCGCCCGCCTGGTCGCCACCGTAGAAGACCCGATCGCGGGCACCTCGACTCGGATCCCGGTCGCCGGCCTCAAGCCCGATGGCAGCTTCTCGGCGACCGTGCGGATCCCGCCCAGCTCGACCACCGGCTTCGTCTACCTCGGCCTCACCGCCAGCTACGCGACGGCGTCGGGGACGCCGATCGCACCGCAGTTCCGGTCCTTCGAGGTGCCGGTGCGACTGCCGCCGGGACAGGGCTACCCGACGGTCTCGCCCTCTTCGCTCGAGCTGCCGACGCTGCGCGGCAAGGGAACCGCGGAAGCGGACCTGACGGTGACGGGCAGCTCGGTCTCCAGCGGCTGCGTCTGGATCGAGGCGCCCCAGGTCAAGGCTCCGCCGGAGGCCGGCAGCATCGAAGCGAGCGTCACGCCGGTCAGCAGCGGCGGGCGCTGCATCCGCCTCGCCAAGGGCGAGACCCGGCACTTCACGGTGCAGGTCCCGCTGGACCCGGACGGCGACGTCTCCGGTCAGGTGACGGCCGCGATCCCGGTCCACCTGCACAGCGACATCGTCGAAACCGACGAGGTCGTCTCGGTCCCGCTCAGCTTCGCGATCGCGCCCCCGCGCAACGAGGTGACCCGGGTCGCGCTGCTCGTCGGCCTGATCCTGCTCGGGGCGCTGCTGCCGCTGCTCCTGCTGCACCTGCTGAACCGCACCGGCGCCTTCCTCACCGCGCCCAACCGGCTGCGCATCGTCGACCTGGAGGTCGAGCTGCCGCAGGGCGGCTCCCTGCGGCGCCGCGGCGAGGACGGCAGCCCCGAGATCGGGCGCGGCGAGACGCTGGCCGGCAAAGGGCTGCGCCCCGTCCGCGAGCTCGACCTCGGCGGCGTCGAGCTGAAGGCCCTGGCCAGCGGCAGCCTCGCCGACCGCAGCTTCGACCTCTTCCGCGGCCCCTACGCGGTCGCCAGGGACGAAGCCGGCCGGAAGCTGATCTCCGGCGCGTCGAGGCCACTGCGCTCGTGGCGCGAGGGCGCCAGCCGCGAGGTGCCGCTCATCCTCCCCGGCACCTGGATCTTCCGCTTCGACGGGCTGCGACCGGCGGCGGCCGCCGCGCCGGCGAGCGCGCCGAGGCCGC
>CAZHLT010000276.1:0-2715 GCA_964533285.1 uncultured Conexibacteraceae bacterium
CCCGCCCGGCGGCGGCGGACACGGCGCGGGGCGGCGTCCTCGGTCGCCCAAATAGCGCTGCTATTCGGGCTCCCTGCGTCCTTGCCCCGCTTGGTCCGGCGCTCGCCGGATCGCACACGCGGGTTTCGCCAATCCCTCCTAGCTCGCGCCGGAAGCGCTCGCGACATTGACTGCTTGAGGCGGCCGGGGTCAAAGTCGCGAACGCGCCGGGGGCGGTGTCTAGGATCGCCCCCGTGACCTGGGTCGAAGTCTTCGCCGTCTTCGTCGTCTGCCACATGGTTGGGGACTTCGTCCTGCAGACCGACTGGCAGGCGCGCTTCAAGCACGAAGGGCTGGGCGGCGACCCGGTGCGCCGTCGGGCGCTCGTCTCCCACGTCGCCGTCTACACGCTCTGCTTCGTCCCCGCCCTGGTCTGGATCGGGATCGAAACCGGGCAGGCCTGGCGGGCGGTCCTGGTCGGCGCCGTCGTCTTCGTGCCGCACCTGATCCAGGACGACGGCCGCCTGCTCGACGCCTACAACCTCAGGGTCAAGGGCCTGGGCCGGGAGTCAGGCGGGCTGCGGGTCGTCGTTGACCAGTCCTTTCATCTCGTCTTCCTCTTCGGCACGGCTCTGCTCGCCGCCGGCTGAGTGACTGGTCCCTCGACCAGGCCCACCTGAGCGGCCCTGCGGGGTCCAGGCCGTGGTCTGGTGAGCGCGACCGTCAGGCGACCGTCTCGGCGCCGGGCAGGACGAGGCCGTGCTCGGCGCAGAGCCGCGGCACGCTCTCGAGGTCGAACTCGATGCCGTGGCGCGCTTCCAGGTCGGCGAAGTTGAGCTCGCCGGCGGCAAGGCCGGCGGCGAGCTCGGCGAAGAAGTGCTCGAACCCGCCCGGGGAGATCACCTCGAGGACGCGCGCCGGCGCCTCGCCCGCGTTCCAGAAGGTGTGCCACTGGTCGCGCGGCTTGAAGGCGAGCTCGCCGGCCTCGGCGTAGACGACCTCCTCGCCGAGCAGCGCCCCCATCCGCCCCTCGAGCACGAAGCTGTACTCGTCGACGCCGGCGTGACGGTGCAGCGGCGCGCACAGCGAGCGCGGCGGGATCGGGTGTTCGACCAGCGAGAAGCCGCCGCCGGACTCCTCGCCCCAGACGAGGAAGCGGGCGTCGCAGCCGCCGAGGTGGGCGACGGGGCCCGCGTTGGCGGCGACGATCCGCGGTCCCTGGGTGTGGTCGAAGCGGGACAGGTCGGGGGTGATCCGGGTCGGCGTCATGCGCGGCTCCTTCAATTCGTTGAACATCAGTGTATGGCGAAATTAGCAGAGATCCGGCGCGCCTGCCAAGATTCGCAATACAGATATGTCCGCGAAATCGAAGGGCGAGCAGGGGGCCGGGGCGAAGCCGCCGCAGCGCCGCTACCGCAAGCGCCGCCGCGCCGAGCGCGAGGAGGAGACGCGCCTGCGGATCACCGAGGCGACTGTGGCGCTGCACGAGACGGTGGGGCCGGCGCGGACGACGGTCAGCGCCGTCGCCGAGCGGGCCGGGGTGCAACGGGCCACGGTCTACCGCCACTTCCCCGACGAGGCGGCGCTGTTCGGCGCCTGCACCGCGCACTGGATTGCGGCGCACCCGCTGCCCGACCTGGAGGAGTGGGCGGCGATCGCCGACCCCGAGGCGCGGCTGCGCACCGCGCTCGGCCAGCTCTACGCCTGGTTCGACGGCGGCGAGGAGATGATCGCGGCGACGCTCCGCGACGCCCCGGCGGTCGCAGCGCTGGCGCCGACCGTCGCCGGCTTCGGCCTCTGGTTCGACGCCGCTGCCGAGGCGCTGCTGCGCGGCCGCCGCGAGCGCGGCCGACGGCGCCGCCTGGCGCGGGCCGCGATCGGCCACGCGCTCGGCTTCGAGACCTGGCGCTCGCTGGTCCGCGCCCAGGGCCTCTCGAGCGACGAGGCGGTGGACCTGATGGTCGCCTTCGCCCACCGTGGTTGAGGTTTTCCGTGCTATCCGCGGTTTATCTCAACCACGTGGGCGGTTCAGCGCAGGAAGCGGTCGACGGCACGGCTGAAGCTCGCTCGCGACTGGAAGAGGAAGGCGTGGCGGCCGGCGAAGCGGCGGAAGACCGCGCCGGGGACGCGGGCGGCGATGCGGCGCAGGTTGAGCGGCGGCACGACCGGGTCGCGGGCGCCGGCGGCGGCCAGCGTCGGCGCCGCCACGCTGGCGAGCTGGCGCCAGTTGTGGTCGCTGCGCAGCCAGGGGTCCTCGGCGGCGACCTGGCGGTCGGTGGTCGCGGCGGCGACGTGGAAGTCGTCGGGGATCACGCCGCTCTGGCTGGCGCCTTCGAGCCGGCGCAGGAAGGCGCGGCCCTCGTCGAGCCGGCCGGGCGGGTAGAGCTCGCGCAGGATCGCGCCCGCGGGCGGGTCGGGCGAGCTGTCGATTTCCTGGAAGCGCTTGCTGCCGAGCGCCGCGCGGCTGCCGCCAGGGTTGGTGCCGGCGAGGATCAGGTGGGAGACGCGGCCGGGGTGACCGATCGCCAGGCGCTGGGCGACGAAGCCGCCCATCGACCAGCCGAGCACGTCGGCGCGCTCGAGCCCGATCGTCTTCATCAGCCCGGCGACGCAGTTGGCCAGCGAGTCGAACTCGGCGCGCCCGCGCCAGGGGCCGGAGAAGCCGACGCCGGGGTAGTCGAGCATGACCAGCCGGTGGTGGCGGGCGAGCAGGCGCAGCAGCGCCGGGTCCCATTC
>CAZHLT010000277.1:0-54243 GCA_964533285.1 uncultured Conexibacteraceae bacterium
TCAGCTCGGCGCTGCCGCCGATCCGGGCGGTGACGGTGCCGTCGGCGGCGAGGTCGAGCGCGGTGACCGGGACGGGTCCGCGGGCGAGCGCGGCGAGGGCGGCGAGGCCCGCCGGCAGGCCCCTCGTCGGGAAGCGCACGGTCGCGGTGGCGGCGGGGCGCGGGAAGACCTTCAACGAGAGCTCGACGACCACCCCGAGCCGGCCGAGGCTGCCGACCATCAGCTTCGGCAGGTCGAAGCCGGCGGCGTTCTTCACCACCCGGCCGCCGCCCGCCGCGAGCCGTCCGCTCCCGTCGAGGAGGCGGTCGCCGACGACGAAGTCGCGGACCCCGGCGGCGAAACCGCCCGGGCCGGTGACGCCGGCGGCGACGGCGCCGCCGATGGTCCCGGCCTCGCCGAGCCGCGGCGGGTCGAAGGGCAGATGCTGGCCGTGCGACGCCAACATGGCGTCGATCTCGGCCAGCCTCGTGCCGGGCCGGGCGGTGAAGGTCAGCTCGGCCGGGTCGTAGTCGACGACGCCGGCGAGGCCGCCGACGTCGAGGGCCCGCGCCGGTCCGCCCGGCCCCGGCAGGGTCGCCGTGTGCGTGCCCCCCGCTACCGGCACCAGCGGCTCGCCTTCGCGCACCGCCTCCTGCACGGCGGCGACATCGGTCGCGATCAGGGCGCTCACGCGGTCGCCGCCGGGGCCAAGCTGAGCATCTTGCCGCGGTTGGCGAGGCGCCCCGGGTCGACCGCGGCGCGCAGGTCCTCCATCAGCGCCAGGTCGTCGGCGGAGAACATCAGCTTCATGTAGTCGCGCTTCTCGACCCCGACGCCGTGCTCGCCCGTGATCGAGCCGCCCAGCTCGACGCAGAGGGCGAGGATGTCGGCGGCCAGCTCCTCGGCGCGGTCGACGGCGCCGTCCACGCGGCCGTCGTAGAGGATCAGCGGGTGGAGGTTGCCGTCGCCGGCGTGGAAGACGTTGGCGACCCGGATCCCGCGCTCGGCGCTGAGGCGGTCGATTTCCCGCAGCGCCTCGCCGAGACGGGTGCGCGGCACGACGCCGTCCTGGACGATGTAGTCGGGCGAGAGCCAGCCGACCGCCGAGAAGGCGCTCTTGCGGCCCTTCCAGATCAGCGCTCGCTCCTCGGGGTCGGCGGTGGTCCGCAGCTCGCCGCAGCCGCAGTCGCGCAGGAGGCCGGCGACCGCGGCGAGCTCCTGCTCGACCACTTCCTCCTCGCCCTCCAGCTCGACGATCAGGAGCGCCTCGCCCGCCGGGTATTCGGGCTTGACCGACGCCTCCGCGGCCTCGATCGCGAGCGCGTCCATGATCTCCATCGCGACCGGGACGAGGCCGGCGCCGACGATCGCCGCGACCGCGTCGCCGGCGCGCTCGAGCGAGTCGAAGACGGCGAGCGCGGTGCGCACCGACTCGGGGACCGGCACCAGCCGCAGCGTCGCCTCGACGGCGATGCCGAAGAGGCCCTCGCAGCCGCAGAACATCCCGGTCCAGTCGGGGCCGGCGTGCTCGGTCGACTCGCCGCCGAGGTCCACCACCTCGCCGTCGGGGAGGACGACCCGCAGGCCGAGGACGTGGTTGGCGGTCATCCCATGCTTGAGGCAGTGGGCGCCGCCGGAGTTGAAGGCGAGGTTGCCGCCGATCGTGCAGACCGACTGCGAGGAGGGATCGGGCGCGTAGGCGAGGCCGTAGGGCGCGGCGGCGGCGCTGACCGCGAGGTTGATCGCCCCCGGCTCGACCACGGCGATCCGGGCATCGGGGTCGACCGAGAGCACGCGGTTGAGGCGGTTGAGGGCGATCACGATGCCGCCGTCTACCGGCAGCGAGCCGCCGGACAGCGAGGTGCCGCTGCCGCGGGCGACGAACGGCATCCCAGTCTCGTGACAGAGGCCGACGACAGCCTCGACCTCGGCGGCGCTCTCGACCACGACGGCGGCGAGCGGGCGCTGGTGGAATGCGGTCAGGGCGTCCGAGCCGAAGGCAGCGAGCTGGGCGTCGGTGGTGAGGACGCGTGCACCGAGCCCGAGGCTCTGCAAGGCGGCGATGAGACGGTCGGCCTCCACTGTTGCATCTATATCGCATCTTTCTTAGCGCAGCAATAGATGCGGTATGCATGCGCCGCAGCGAGCTCGCCCGCCGCACTGGGCCACCGCGGCGTGAAGGCGTCGACCGGGCACGCCCGGATGACGCACCCGGTGCGCCCCGGATGCTCACGTCAAAGCAGTGGGCTTGTCGAGTCGCTGGCGCCGCCCAGGCATCTACTGTGTCGCGCGATCAGCGCCACACCGTCAGCCAAACAGCACCCGCGGAGGATCACGATGCTCAGCAGCGCTCTGCCCCGTCTCGCCGGCACACTCGCGATCGCGCTGTCCGTGGCGCTGCTCGGAACCGCCTCGCCGCAGATCGAGCCGGCCATGGGGCAGGGGGCCGCCGCCCGCGGGCCGGTCGCGCCCTACAGCAAGTGGAAGTGGTTCGAGGACACCTACTGGATCGTCCCCCAGAGAGGGATCTACTCGATCCTGCACCTCGAAGAAGGCAACCGGTTCGTCGTCGTCCGCGGACAGACCGTCTTCCACATCACCGACTACTTCAACGGCTACTGGACCGGAGCCGTCGTCGTCAAACTCTCCCGCGCCCTGGTCCCCAGCTGCCAGTACGTGCTCGGCCAGGTCACCCCGGAGAGTCGCGTCGCGATGACCATGTACGACGCCAGCGACGGCAGCGTCGTCAACTACCCGACCGGCACGATGGTGAAGAAGAGGGGCAAGTGGACCATGGTCAACGAGATGACCAACGTCGTCCAAGGCGGCACCCTGAGCCACTGGGCCTACATGGTCCAGTCCAAGCGCGGCGACCGCACGTGGGACAACCTGCCGTTTGCGCACCAGTCCATCCCGGAATTCATGTCCGCCTGCCCCGACGGGCCGCAGATCCACGAAGCCTGACGGCGCCCGCCGGCTCGGCTGGAAGGCCGGCTTCGGCTCGGCGACCCCACCCCGCATGGCGAACCTGCTCGCGGAGTCCGAGGACGGCCTCCGCAGCGGAGACGTGATCATCACCGGTTATGGCCGAGTCCCAGTCCTGGCTGCTCTTCATCTACAAGATCCCGAGCGAGCCGAGCCGGCTGCGGGCGACGGTGTGGCGCCGCCTCAAAGGCCTCGGGGCGATCTACCTGCAGAACTCATGGCACTCGACGGGTGCCTGAGGCCTCGCCCACCGCAAACCTCGCAGCAACGATCCGCGTCCTCGTAGACCTGCCGGCGGATCCGATCCCAGTCCTTGGGGGGAACCTGATCTCGCACATTGGAGAACCAGCACGTCTGGGGGACGAGCTCAATGGTCAGCCTCGGCTCACTCCCTGCCTCCATGCTCTTGATGAGGCCACTCGATCGCTCCGGCGGCTAACGAGGATCTCCTTTGCAGGCGACGCCACGATGGCGGATCGTGGCCACCCGAACGGTCTTCTCCCGTCGGTCAGTTGATAGAGGATCCGATACGCCCCTACTCGCAAGGAATACAGCCCGCGCAGCTTTCCTCGGAGCGGATGCCCGGCTCGCGGTTCGCGCTCCGGCAGCCCGAGGGCATCCTCGATTGCATCGATCAGCGGCCAGCCCAGCTCCAGCAACTCGCCACGTGCGCGGCGAGCGAGAACGAGTCGCGCCACCGATCAGCCAGTGGCCGGCCGGCGCTCGGCCAGTTCGCTTCGAAGCTCGGCGAGGGTAAGCGTCTCGCCCCGCTCGATCTCGGCAAGACCCGCCTCCAGCGCGGAGAGGGCGTCGGAGTCGGACAGGATCTCGGCCGTCTCCTCCAGCGCCTCGTACTCGTCGATCGGGATCAGAGCGGCAGCCGGCGCGCCATTTCGGGTCACGAGCACGTGATCTCGCCGATTGCTCACGTCATCGAGCAGGCTGCTCAGATTGCTGCGGAGCTCGCGGACCGGGACAGTCTTAGCCATGAGAGCCCCGTGTGCACCGTTGCGTACACGCCGACAGACCGGCTCACAAAGGAGCGCTGCCGAGTATCCGGTTCCGTCAGGTGAGTTGGTCGACCTCGTCCGACAGGGCGTCGCGCAGCGCGTCGGCCGGGCGGCCGAGAAGCGCTCGCGACGTTGACGACGCCTGAGCGTGGTCAATATCGCGAGCGCCGATCGCGCATCCGACCTTCACCCCAGTCAGGTGTGGTCAGTGTCGGATGCGCGTTTCGCTGTCGAATCTGGGCCTGAGCGAACCGGATACTCATGAGAAGCGCTATTTGTTCTGCCCCTTATAAATGCCGGAGCTAGAGATTCTCAGCCGCTCCCGGGCCAATTCTGCCGTAGGCGATCATTGGCTGCCGATCCTCAGCATTCTTTTGGAAGAAGGCGGCTCGGCTGCCGCAAGCGACGTAGTCCAGGCACTCGACGAGCGGATAGGCGACCTCCTTAACGATCGGGATCGAGAGGTTCTTCGGGATGGCGAGGTTCGCTGGCGCAATCGGGCTCGGTTCGCGCGACTACGAATGAAGGAGCGTGGGCTTCTTAGCGACACCTCCCATCGAGGGATATGGGAGATCACTGACTCTGGCCGTGAGTACTTCGCACAGCATGGCAAGCCTGGACGCCAGGGCGATTGAGAGGCGAAGTCTCGAGTCGCATCTCAACGAAGGCATCCTGAACAAGGCCCGAGCAGGGGCTGCCGAAGAAGACGACCGATCGCCACGAGGGCGCCGACATTGAAGGCTACGTCTCGACGATGAAGAGGGCGGGGCGCTCGCCAAGACGATCAGCAACCACCTGAACTTCCTCCACGGTCTCTTCGCCTTCGTGGTGAAGCGCGGCTGGGCGCCGGGCAACGCTGTCGCCGAAGCCGAGCGGCCGCGGGCCGACGGCGTCGACCCCGACATCCGCTTTATCGACCTAGAGGAGCTCGATGCGCCTCCCGTCGCTCAGATGGACGGATAGCGGGAGTCAGTGGTGGATATCTACGGGATATCGACCAGCTACAATGCCAGCATGGCAAAGGCGACGAAGGTGCTTGTGACGATTCCCGACGACCTGCTGGAGCGGATCGACCGCGAAACCGAGATTCTCGGCCAGACCCGCAGCGACTTCCTCCAAGAGGCAGCGCGGCGCCGGCTCGGTTGGCCCGACCCCCTCGCGGTCGACGCGGCGCTACTGCGCGGCCGCGCCGCCCTGGCCGGGCTGGGCAGCTTCGAGTCGGCCGAGGTGATCCGCTCCCAGCGGGAGGAGCGCGATGCCCGCGATCAGCGTCGTTAGCGACGCCAACATCGTCCTCAAGTGGTTTCACTCCGAGGGCGAGGAGGAAGTCGAGCCCGCCCGCGCTCTGCTCGACGCCCACAAGGAACGGACCGTGGCGCTCTCGGTTCTCGACCTGACCGCCTATGAGGTCGGCAACGCCCTGATGCGGGGCCGGGCCGGCGCCAGCGCCGAGCAGGCGGCGACGGTGATCGAAGCCCTGGCCGAGGTCTGCCCGGCGCTGCGCCCGAGCCCCGAGGAGATGCGGGAGGCGAGCGAGCTGGCCGGGCGCCACGACCTCACTCTCTACGACGCCGCCTACGCGGCGGTTGCCCAAAGTCGCTCCGCCGAGCTGGTGACCCTGGACAGTGCCCTGCTGGGCGCCAAGCTCGGCCGCCGGCCGAGCGAGCTGGCCGACGCCATCGCCAAGGCCGAGGAGGAGCAGCGATGAGAGTTGCCTTCTACGGGCGCGTCTCCGACGACGACGCCCAAGACCCCTCCCTCTCGATCCCCCGCCAGCTCGGCTAATGTGATCAGGGGGCAAGGAGCGCGGCCAGCTCGGGACCGAGGGCGGGAAGGCGCTCGGACTCGCCGGCGCGCAGGTGGACGGAGGCGAGCGCGAGCGCGCCCTCCAGGCCGAAGCGCTGCCGGACCGCACTCCCCCGCCCGGCCCCGCCGGCGGGACGCGGCGGCCGGGTGCGGGCGAGGAGGGAAGCGAGGCGGTCGAGCAGCGCCGCGCGGGCGTGGGCGACGGCGGGCACGGCGGCGAGCTCGGGACCGAGCAGGCAGGAGAAGCTCGGCTCGGCGGCGAGGAAGCGCAGGGCGGCGTCGAGGGGAGCGGCGATCGAAGCGGAGCCGGAGCGGTGAAGCGGCGGCCGGCAGGCGCCGGCGAGGACGTCGAGGAGCGAGTCGGCGAAGGTCTGGAAGGCGGCGAGCAGGCAGGCGTCGAGGTCGGCGAAGTGGCGGTAGAAGGTCGTCGAGGAGACACCGGCGCGGCGGGCGATCAGGTAGGCGGTGGTGTCCGCGTAGCCGCGCTCGGCGAGCGTCGCGGCGGCGGCGGTCAGCAGGCGCCAGCGCTGGCTCTCGGCGAGGATCGCGGCGGCTGGGCGGCGGTCCTGCGCGCGGCGGGCGCCCACGCTCAGCCCCAGGGCGCGGCGATCAGGATCGCCCAGCGGCCTGCCTCGTTGGCGAGGACGAGGGTGGCGGTGCTGGAGCGCTCGAAGCGCTCGCCGGCGGCGGAGCCGGTGCGCCGCCAGTACTGGGTGGCGAGGGCGAGCTGGCCGGCGAGGACGGTGCGGCCGAGGCGGATCGCGAGCCGGACCTCGGAGCTGGTGAGCTGGTCGAGGACGGCGCGGATCGCGGCGGCGCCAGCGACCTCGGTGCCGTCGGCGGTCAGCAGGCGGGCGTGGGCGCCGAAGCAGGCGGCGGCCACGGCGGCGTCGCCGCGCATCAGCGCAGCGGCGAAGAGCGCCGCCAGCTCGGCGGCCCCGGCATCGCCAGCGGGCGCGCGGGTGGGATGCGGGTTGGCGTCAGGCACGGCGCGCGGACGCCGCGAGGGGGTCGAGGCGGGCGGCGTCGAGCTCGGCCTCACCGCGGTAAGGGGCGAGAACGAACTCGGCGAGCGGCTCGATCAGCGAATGGAGCTCGGAGCGGCGCCCGGCGGCAAGGCGGCGGGCGAGCACCGAGAGGACCCCGCTGACGAGCAGGTCCTCGGTGGAGCCCGAGCGCTCGCGCCCCGGCGGGGCGGCCGCGCGCAGGCGGGCGGCGAGGAGGTCGGAGAAGGCGAGCTGAGGCGCAACTCCGTCGGGACCAGCAGCGAAGGCGTCGATCAGGCAGACGTGAGCCAGCGCCGGGTTGGCGGCAAGCCAGCCGACGAGGGCGAGGAGAGCGGCGCGGACGCGCCGGGGGAAGCTCGGCCCGGCGGCGATGCAGGCCTCTTCGATCTCGGCCTCGGCCGCTTCGAAGCCGCCGCGCAGCAGGGCGCGGAAGGCGTCGTCCTTGTTCTCGAAGTACTCGTAGAAGCCGCTGCGGGACGTGCGGGCGGCCTTGACGACGTGGTCGATTGTGATCTTGCGGTAGCCGTGCTGTGCTGTCGCCTCGGCGAAGGCGGCGAGGAAGCGCTCGCGGCGGAAGCTGTCGAGCACCTCGCGGCTGAGCAGCGGGCGCCGGGATGGCTGCGGCGGAACCGAAGCGCGCCCTGACGGCTCGGATCTCACCGATGCGCTTGGGCTGCGCGCCGCGCCTGCGGCGCGGGGGCAGCCGCGCCGCGGGCGAGACGCTGGGGTGGCCGGGCGAAGATCGCCCAACTGCGCTGTCCCGCGAGGAGGGGTGCCGGGCGGCGGGTGCCGCGGACGGGGATCATCATCAGCCCGACACCCGCACGCCCAGCAGGCAAGCGGCCCTGGAAATCGGCACGCGAGGGGCTCGCGCTCTGGCGCCGCTTGGGGTTTTGGGAACACGGCCACTCCGGCAGGGAGGACGAAACGGCCGCCCGGCCTCGCCCGCCAGAGAGCGAGGGCCGTCGACGCTCACCGCCGATGCGGCGAGCGGGAAGAGCGAAGGGAACGGAGCAAGGCGACGTCGGCGCATGGGAGCGCCCCACGCCCGTTGTCACCTGCGAGCCCATCTCGATCAGCGATGGGAGGCGCCGCTGCGGCCGGAGGGCCTGGCCGTGCGCTTGGCCTTCTTCCCGCAGCCGTTGGCGATCGTCGGTTCGGTGTCGTAGGTCTTGTTGTTGTGGGCGGTGAGGCGCAGGACGGCACGCTGGGGCGAGCGGCAGAGATTCTGCGAGTTTTCCAGCAGGCCTTCCTTGCCGCCTTTCAGTTCGAGCACGAATCTCGAAACCGGCGCGTCGGGCACCTGGAAGAAAGTCGTGCGGATGCGCGCGTTGCGCTTCGGCGTCACCGTATCGACGGCGCCGACCAGCTCGATATGGATCTGGCCACGCAGGTCGGCGACGATGTCGGGCAGTTCTCGTTCGCCGCCATTGGCACGGAAGTAGACCTTCCCTTCCAGCGGCTCGTCCAACAGGGGCGTCCACGCTTTCGCCCGGCCCAGCACCGAGATCTTCGGGCACTTTTCTTCGGCGAACTGCGGCCGCGTGCAGGGGTTGCCGACGTGGAACTGGTCGATGATCTCGGAGTGCGGCAGGATGACCGCGGCCCTGGTGATGTTCGAGAAGTCGCCCTTGCTCGGGTAGGTGAGAACCGACTTCAGCGCCGGGTGCTTGGAGCGGGTGGTGCCACCCTTGAACGACAGCTTGAGGCTGGGCCTGAAGTCGAGCGCCTTGCAGGCGCCGACCTGGAAGGGCGAAGCCACTGGCGCCAGCGCCGTGGGCGAGAGCAGCAAGCCCGAGATGCTCATCGGCTCGCAGTTGGTCGGGTTCAAGGTGAACTCGGGCCGGTCGGTGTCGATCGAGATCGAGCGCACCTTCAGCGGGATGCCCCGCAGGATCGTCGGCAGGGGGTCGGAGCTGACGTGGATCTGGGCCGTGTGGGGGTCGACGTCGGCCTTCGCCCGCACCACGACGGTGCCGAGGTCGAAGGGGCCGGCGACCGCCGGGGTGATCACCGCGATGCTTATCGGAGCGCCCTTGTAGGGACCGGCGAGGTAGGCCGTACCCTGGACGTGGTAGGGGGTCGGGCCGGCGCCGGCGCCGACGTCAACGGTGCCGAGCTTCGAGGCGGCCGGACAGCTGGACGATGCCTGCTCGGCGGCCCCGTCCTTGCCCGACGCCGCGGCCAAGGCAGCGTCGGGGCAATAGGCGATGCCGGCGAGCTTGCCGGTCAGGCCCGGGGGAAGGTCGAGCTCCAGCCCCGAGAGCACGCCGCTGGCGTCGGGGCGGGAGGCGTTGACGACGAGCGGGCTGTAGGAGCCGGCGATCGGCGCGACCGTGCCGGCTTCGAAGGAGGAGTCGAACTCATTTGGGGACGGGCAGGGGGAGCCGCCGGGTCCCGAGGTGATTTGGAATGACGATGTCTTGGTGACGATCTCCTCTGGTGCCGGGTTGTCGGGATCGGCAGCCGACCAGGATGAGAGCTTCGAGACGATCCCATAGGTGCCACAGGCACGCGGGGTGATCAGCGGCGCCCGCGGGCCCGCCTTGAAGCGGAGCCGCAGGGAGCTGAACGGGATCTGAGGGTTGTTGTCGAAGGTCGCCGTGAGCCGGCCGGTCCGCGGATCGGCATCGATCCGGCCGGGCAGCTTCAGCACCGTGCCCGTGACCGGATCGTCGACCGCGATGTACAGCGAGAGCAGGGTGCCGAACGGGTTGTCACCCTGCGCGCCAAGGTAGACCGAGCCGAGGAGCGAGTCCTTCAGCAACGGCGTCCTCACCTCGACCGTGCCGATCCTGGCCCGCTCGGGGCACCGGTCGGGCTCGGGCGTGAACCTGGGGTCGGCTCCGCCTTCGATCAGGCCGATCTGCTGCCCGCTGCAGGCCCCCAACCCGTCCGCCGAGCTCGGGTTGACCGACATGCCCTCGGGCAGGGTGACCGTAACGCGCTTCAGATGGGCTTCGGCGGCGGCATCGGGATCGGTGAGGCCGAGCGTCGGCATCGTCAGGTCTACGTCGAGGCCGGCCGGGCTGTCAGCCTGCCGCGTGGTCGGCGTCAGCGACATGCTCGGATCGAAGGAGGCCCCCTCACAACCGTCGACGGCGGTCGGGTTGCCGTTCGTGTCGATGCTGAAGGCGGCCGTCTTGACCTCGTCGGGGTTCTCCCAGGAGCGGGCCCGCAGGCGCGTCTCGAGCACGCCGGCGGCGCAGTCGGCCGGATTGGAGAGGAAGGCTTTGGGCTCTTCCCCCGGGCCGAGGCCGGGGTTGGTGCAGAGGGGGTCCGCGGTGGAGGCGCAGTTGACGTTGTCGCCCATGCCAGCGTCGCTCGAGGTGCCGCGATCGGCGTCGTGAGATGGATCGCCGGGGACGCCCCAGATCGTCACCCTGGCGCCGGTGGTGAAGAGGCCCTGGGAGACGTCGGTAGCGGAGATGGTGATCCCGTAGTCCGACCCTGCCCGCAACGAGGCGAGCAACAGAACCGGCTGCGAGTTGATGTTGAAGCCGAGCGCCGCCGGGTAGCCGGGCGGCGGCTCCAGGTTGTACACGGCGGCGATGTTCGCGCTGAAGAGGTTGACGCCGGGCGCGGCCGGCTGCATCAGGCGCGCCGTCCCGACCTGCGAGCTGGCAGGGCATTTCGCTACGACCGTGCTCCCGTAGAGATCGCGCATCGGGCACTGGCGCGCGATCGCACCGGGATTGCCGATGAACCCGGGCGGCAGCTCGACGTCGACTTTCTTCATCGAGCCATCCGGGAGAAGGAGGTCGGCGGCGGTGAGTTCGAAGGTCGTCGTCGCCGAGTCCGGGTGGCCGCCGGCCCGGGTGAAGGAGGCCCCGGCCTGATCGAAGACGCCGCCGGTGAAGCTGACGACGCCGAATTCCGCCCGCGCCGGCCCCGCCGCCAGCACCAGCAGGCAGCCGGTCACCATCGTCAGCGCGGCCAGAACGCGCCACGCCCCTGCCAGGGTGTTGCTCATCGGTCGGTTCTCCTCGGGTCGATTGGTCGGTGCTCGGTGGAGGGCGATCATGCGGCCACCCCCCGCAGGCAGCGTTTCTGCGCCGCGCGGGCCGCCCGCAGCCGGTGCCGCGCCTTTCGTCGGTGCCCGGCGGCGGCCCGGCGCAGGTCCCGGGTCGCATTCCGCACCCGCCGCTGCTCGGCGGCGCAAGCGGGCGGCGTCGATTGACCCCCGTCCCTCGGGGCGAGCGAGCCGATTGCGGGCCGCCGCGACGGCTGAGTCGGGTTGCCCTGGCAGAAATCTCCGCTGCAGGGCGGCAAAGAGTATTCGGCGAATCCGCCCCCGACGCGCGCGTCGTAGACGTCGGTCAGCTGATCGACGTCGGAGCCGACCAACTGCTGCCGGCTGAGGAAGAAGACGTCGTTTCCGCTCGGGGTGGCGTCGAGGAAGTCGGCGTCGGTGGTGCCCGTACCGGAGGAGATCAGCGAGACATCGCCGTGCGACCAGCGGTAGACGTCGGCGCGCCCGTTGACGTCGGCGCCGACCAGGGCCTGGGGAGTGCTGAAGTAGGCGGCCGAGCCGTCGGGGGCGAGGTTCCCCGGCAGAGCGCCCACGCTCTCGCCGGAGGTGCGGCTGAAGCCAGGGGCGAGCAGCGAGTCGCCGGCCGCGAGCTCGCCGTGCTCCGGACAGGAGAGGCAGGTGAGCTCGTCGGCTTCGGCGTCGTAGAGGTAGGTCTCGGCGCAGCGACCTTCCTGGTTGGCGTGCTCGAGGCCTCCTGCGTTTTCAAACGGCGGACAGGCGGCCGGGTTGGTGTTGTCGTAGCTGGTCAGCGGTGCCCGTGAGGTGAAGAGGAGGTGGCCACCGTCCGGCGCGGTCCGGGTGACCCGGCGCCGATAGCCGGGACTCGACGTCCAGTTGCGGGCGTCGGCCACCTCGTCTGAGCGACCGCTGAGGTCGGGGGCGAGGGTCGCGATGAACCTGGTAGTCCCTTCTTCCCAGAGGTAGAGGTTGGGCTCGCCGCGCGTCGCGCCGGGCGCGAGGTCGCCGCCGGCGGCGAAGTAGACCCGCGAGAGGTCGTCGCTGGCGCCGAGGACGCCGTAGACGTCGGCCCCGGCCGGGTCGGCGGTGGTGAGGTCGTCGAGAGCCCCCGAGTCGACGTCGTAGAGGTAGAGGTCGCGACCCTGTGGCGGGGTCGTGTAGAGCTCAACGAATCCGTATTCGCCGCTCGTACAGCTGAGGGGCGGCGGTACAGGGACGTAGCTGGTCGAATCGTCGGTCAGCTTCTCGCAGCTGTAGAAGAGCACCTTGGAGCCATGCTCGGTCTCGGCGGCGACGAAGGTCGCCGGCAGCGGGCCG
The DNA here is from genome assembly GCA_964533285.1 of uncultured Conexibacteraceae bacterium. Classification (GTDB taxonomy): domain Bacteria; phylum Actinomycetota; class Thermoleophilia; order Solirubrobacterales; family 70-9; genus VAYN01. The sequence goes on from CAZHLT010000277.1 coordinate 12,096, forward strand.
TCGGGATCGGGGGACGTCGCCTGGCTGGCGCTGATGCGCGTGCTGGCATCGTCGGCCGTCGAGGCCGTCCCCTGGTCGTCGCGAACGTAGAGCTGGCCGGCGTTCGAGGAGCGAGTGGTCGCCAAGCCGGGTTCGATCGCGTGGAAGAAGAGGCGCCGGCCGTCGGCCGAGATCGCGCCCTTGACCGAGCCGACGGTCGGGTTGGAGCCGGCGACCGAGCCGAGAGGCGCCGGCGCTTCGGGGAGCGGGCCTTCGCCGTCGGGGTCGACGATGCCGACGAGGCGGGTCTCGCCGTCGACCCACTGGTACGTGTTGATCAGGCCGGTGACCGGGTCGGCGGTTTGCGGGACCCCCTCTGACGTGTAGTAGAGATGGCTCCAGTCACTCGATGCACCGCCGAAGAAGTAGCTCTTCTTGACGCGAGTAGCCGGCCCCGGCGGCCCGAGCTCATTGGGGTTGATCTGCGCATAGCCGCCGTCCGAGTTGTCGCGGACGTAGAGGTGGTCGGTCAGAGGGGTTGCGCCGGGTGACAGCGCGGCGTGGCTGGTAACCACGAGCTTGTCGAGATCAGGAGAGAATCCGAGCAGACTGTAGGCACTCGTCCCCGACGGGATCGGCGGATCGATCGCCTCCGAAGACCAGCCGCTGACCGGGTCGCGATCGGCGAGCAGCGGCGTCAGCCAGCCGGCGTTCGCGCCGGGAACGGAGAACGTCGCCGCGAAGGCGACGCGGTTGCCCGACGGGTCGACCGCCTGCGCGCCCCAGGAGCCCATGTCGATGCCGTTCTTCTGGTCGGGGGAGACCTTCTCGTATCCGCGACCCGGAGGAGGCGGCGGCAGCGTCTCGCCGGTGCGGAAGGTCTCGACCCCACCGACGGTCTGGCCCGCGCCGTTCTCGGCGACGACGCGGAAGTAGTAGCGCGTGCCCGGGCTCAGCCCGGTCACCAGTTGCGCCACGAAGGCGAGCTCGGTGCCTGAGCCAGCGTCCGCGTCCTGGCTCGCCGGGAAGCTCGCGGTGGCGGCGGGTGGCAGGGCTGGGTCGGTTGAGTACTCGATCCAGTAGGAGGTCTGGTCGTGCTGGGGGTCGACCTGGCCGCCAAGCCAAGCCGCGGTGTCGGTGCGGCTGCCGGCGGCGAGGGTGACCACGCGCGGCGGCGCCGGGAAGGTGTTGAAGACGGCGGTGGCGCTCGTCCCGATGCCGCCGTTGAACGCTTTCGAGGCGACCAGACGCAGCTCGTATTCGGTGTTCGGCTCGAGCCCGGTCGCGGTCTGGATCACCGAGTTGTTCGAGCCGATCGGCCCGGCGTCGGCGCCGGCGACCGGGACCCGGGTCCACTCGGTCGCGCCAACCGGCCGGTACTCGAACCGGTAGGAGGTGGTGAGGCCGGTGGGGTCGACGTGACCGTGGAAGCTGGCGCCGGTCGCGGTGATCGCGTCGACCGGAGTCGGGTCGAGGGTGGCGATCGGGAGGATCGGCGCGGCGGCGGTGTAGACGCGGGCGGCGCCGCTCCCAGGCGGGCTGGTGGAGTCGAGGTGGATCCGCCCCGTGGCCCCGGTCACCGCCAAGCCGAGGACGCCAAGCCGCAGCCCGGCGCAGGCGAAGTGCGCGTCGAGCAGGTTGCCCGCCGAGTCGAACTCGAGCACTCGCCGCTCTTCGACCGACGGCGCGCCGGAGGGGCAGCTGGCGGTGGCGGCGGCCGGGGTCGCCCGGGTGACGAGCACGTTGCCGCTGACCGGGTCGACGGCGATGTCGGTCGGGGTGGTGGCGGACGTCCCGCCGGCGAAGGTCGGCGCGGCGAAGAGTGCGGCGTCCAGGCTCGAGCCGGAGGGGGCGAACTTTTGCACGCGGAAGTTGGCCGACTGCTCGACCGTGAAGATCGCGCCCGAGGAGTTGACGGCGACACGGTTGGTTCCGGTCCCGAGCTGCCCGATCGCAGGCCCGGAGGCGGCCGCGACCTTGCAGTCGGCCGCCACAGTGCAGATCTCGAAGCCGGTGCCGCCGCCGGTGAGCACGTCGTAGCCGAAGGTCCTGACGAAGGCGCCCGAGGGTGCGAATTCCTGCACGCGGCGGTTGCCCGGGTCGGCGACGACGACGTTGCCGGCGTTGGCTGGGCCTGGCGGCACGACCGCCGGATACCCATTGAAGGTCGAGGCAAAGGAACCGCCGCTGGCCCCGGACGTGCCGACCTTGCAGCCGGGGGCAACGGTGTCCGCAGCCGTGCAGACCTCGGTCGTGGTACCGCCCGTCGGATTGAGGACGTCACGCCCCCACATCAGCTGGAAATTGCCTGCCGCGTCGAAGCGCTGGACCCGGAGGTTGGTCTGCTCGGTGACGTAGACGTCGCCGGTGGCCTGGTCCACGGCGATCCCCTGTGGCGAGTTGAACTCGCCCCCCGCGGCGCCGGTGACCCCGGCCTTGCAGTCGCTCGCGACGGTGCAGATCTCGAAGCCGGTGCCGCCGCCGGTGATCACGTCTTTGCCCCAGGCGCGGATGAAGGTGCCGTCGGCGCTGAACTGCTGGATGCGGTTGTTGGAGCCGTCGACGACGTAGATGTCGCCGGGATCCGCCGCACCCGCGCCGGTCTCGTTGACGGCTATGCCGCGCGGCGCGTTGAAAAGGCCGCCGTCGGCGGCATCGCCGCTCGGGTTCGTGCTGGTCGGATTGCCGAAGGAGGAGACGACCGACTTGGGCGCGGCGCCGGCTGGCACAGCTGCCAGCGAAAGCGCGAGGACGGCGGCAATCAGGATTGCAGCAGCTGCGCGCTGGACCAGGGCCACAAGACGTGCCTTTGCCTTCACGGAATCTCCTCTGTCCTACGCCCCAAGCCGCGAACGACTCCCTGCCGGTCCCGTGTCGGAGCGCTGTTTGCAGTAACCCATTGCTCGCCTCCCTGGCGAACGACAGCAGCGTAGAGGATTGCGTCTACAAATGCAACCAGGATCGTTTGCAGGGCGAGGGAAGACGCGAAAAGTCCCTGCAAATAATCGTCAAGCAGGCAGCTCTGCAAGCGCCGGAGCCGCGAGCGAGCGGGTCGACAGCGAGGGACGGCGAGAGGGCTCGCGACGACGCGAGCTAGGACTCGCCGCGGGCGAGGCGCACCGCTTCCTCGCGCCCGTAGTAGGGCGCGAGGAAGAGCTCGAGCAGGCCGGGGGCGAGGGCGGCCAACTCCTCTCCCCTGCCCTCCTTGACCTCGGTGACGATCAGGGCGACGAGGCCGCCGAGGAGGCCGTCGGCGACGGCGCGGGAGGGCCCGCGCACGGCGGGCGGTGGGGGCTCGCCGGCGGTGAGGGCGGCGAAGAGGCGGCCCAGCAGCTCGCCGTAGCGGGCCGCCGGCTCGCCGCCGGCGCCCGGCGCGGCGATCAGGGCGAAGCGGGCGAGGTCGGGGTTGGCGGCGAAGGTCTGCAGGAGGGCCGTGAGCTGGGCGCGGAGCTGCTCGGGCCACTCCGCCGTACCCTGGGCGGCGTCGCGCAGCGAGCTCTCGAGGAAGGAGGCAAGCTCGTCGTAGGCGGCGGCGAAGCACTCTGGCTTGCCCGGGAAGTAGGCGTAGAAGGTGCGCCGCGAGACACCGGCGGCGGCGGAGATGTCGGTGATCGTCGCCTCGTGGTAGCCGCGCTCGGCGACGGCGGCGATCGTGCCGGCGATGAGGCGGCCCCGCTGGTTCTGCTCGACGAAGGAGCGCGGCAGGCCGTGGCGCCCGGGCGGCAGACGAGAGAGGCCCGGCGCGGAGTCCTCCCCTGGCGGCTCGCGCTTGCTCACCGGCGCAAGATAACGGCGAGGGCGACTCCTCGGGGCTGCGATTGACCGGCGTGTACGAATTTGTCTGGGACGTCTCAGCGCTCCTCGGCGGGGGGTGGCGGCGGGATCCGCAGCTCGGCCATCGCCGCCTCGTGGCCGAGGTAGGGGCGCACAGCGATGCACATCAGCTCGGGGACGAAGTCGCGGGCGGAGACGGCGCCGGCGCCGGCCCGCAGCTGTTTGAAGAGGAAGTCGTAGATCGCGCCGAGAATGCCTTCGGCCGTACTGCGCGAGAGCGAGTGGGGGTCCGCGGCCTCGGAGCGGCCCTCGTCGATCAGATCGACGATGCGCCGCACATAGCGGTCGCGGTGGGCGGCGGCGAGAGGGCCGGCGGCAAGCATCTGGACCATGTCGAAGCGGGTCTCGGTCGGGCGCTCGGCGACGTAGTCGGCGGCGGCGTAGGCGGCGGCGCGAAGCCGCGGGCGCCAAGCGCCGGGTGGTGGCAGGGCGGCGAAGACGACGTGGTCGAATTCGGCGATGTTGGCGAGGTAGATGCGGGTGCAGAGGTCCCGCGGGTCAGCGGCGGGCGGGTCGAGGGCATCGGGGTCGGCGTCGGCGCGCTCCAGCGCCGCCGCGACGGTGAGCTGCTCGAAGCCGCCCTCGAGCACCAGCTCCATCGTCGCGCGGCGCAGGCGGGCGGCCGCCGGCGAGGCGGCGGGGGCAAAGGGGCCGCGGCGATGGTCGGGCTCAGGCACCGGCCACCTCAGGCGGCGGGATCCGCAGCTCGGCCATCGCCGCCTCGTGGCCGAGGTAGGGGCGCACGGCGATGCACATCAGCTCGGGGACCAGCTCGGTCGCGATGACGGCCTCAGCGCCCTCGGCGAGCCGTTTCATCAGCAGCCCGTAGATGGACCCGAGGGCGCCCTCGGCGACGCTGCGGGAAAGCGCGTCGGGGTGCGCCGTCTCGAAGCGGCCGGCGTCGATCAGGTCGACGATCCGCTGCAGGTAGCGGTCGCGGACCGCCTGGGCCATCTCCCCTCCCTCGCGCATCGCGATCTCGCCGTAGCGGGTCTCCGCCGGGTGGGTGGCGATATAGGCGGCAGCGGCGTAGGCGGCGGCGCGCAGCGCATCGCGCCAGGCGGGCGCGGCGAGATAGGCGCCGAGGACGGCGCGGTCGAAATCGGCGATGTTGGCCTCGTAGGCTCGGTCGCAGCAGTCCCGCTTGTCGGCGAAGCGGCGATCGAAGTCCTCGCGGGCGACGCCGGCGCGGGCGACGATCGCCTCGACGTCGACGGCGCCGTAGCCGCGCTCGAGGACGAGCTCGATCGCGGCCTGGCGCAGCCGCTCCCAGGTCTCGTCGAGGACCGGTGAGGGCAGCGGGCGCAGCCGGGGTCGGCCGGTCACCGGCACCCTCCCGGCAGCCGGGCGGGGGCAGCTAGGCGGTGGCGGCGAGCAGCTGCGCGGTCGCGCTGTGACCGAGGTAGGGCTCGAGCACGATCTCGGCGAGCTCGGGCAGCAGGCCCACCCCGTCGCCGATCTCGCCGAGGACGAGCCGCTGCTGCAGGAACCAGGCGGCGCCGCCGAGGATCGCGGTCTCCAGTGTGCCCGGCAGCTCGGCGGCGGCCGGGTTCGCCTCGCGCAGGAGCCGCAGCTCGGGCGCGAGGCGCTCCAGGGTGGCGTCGTAGCGGGCGCGCGCCTCGGTGCCGGCGGTCTGGGCCTCGACCAGGACGAGGCGGGCGCGCAGCGGCTCGGCGGCGAGGAGGGAGAGCAGGGCGCGCAAGGCGGCGCAGACCCGTTCGGGCTGCGGCGCGTCGGGCGGGACCCGGGCGGCGATCTGCTCGCCGGCGTCGGAGAGCGCGCTCTCGTAGGCGGCGAGGAAGCAGTCCTCCTTGCCGGCGAAGAGGGCGTAGAAGCTGCCGACGCCGACCTTGGCGGCGGCGACGATGTGGTCGACGGTGGTGGCGGTGTAGCCGCGCTTGGCGAAGACGCCGGTGGCGGCCTCGATGACGCGCTGGCGCTGGTGGGCGGCCATCACCTCCCGCGGCAGCGGCTCGCGGCCGACCGGCGCGCTGGCGAGGTGCTCGGGCAGGGAGGCCATCGGCTGAGGATAGCCCCGCCGGAACCCCCAAACGGGGGATCGTTGGTTGCAGGGAGCCCGGCGGGGCGTTCGTTCCATGACTGAGGATAACGTCTACATATAAAGGTGCTACGGTCTCCAATAAATGGTCGGGCGGGGCCAAAGCCGTGCGGGCCGGGCGGGAAGCGAGCGCGGCGGCCCGGAACGGGGCCGCGGGCGCAGCGGCGATGAGACGGCCGCGAGCGTGCGGGCGCGGATCATGACGGCGATGCTCGAAGCCTGCGGCGAGAAGGGATACCGGGCGGTCGCGGTGCGCGACGTGATCGAGCGCTACGGCGGCTACCGCAGCCAGTTCTACGGGCACTTCGCGAGCAAGGCCGACTGCTACGCCGCGGCCTACGAGACGGAAGCCGAGCGGCTCTACGAGGCGCTCGCCGCGCAGGCCGCCGGCGAGGGGAGCTGGCGGGAGCGGCTGGAGCGGGTGCTGGCAGGGCTGGGGCGCTTCGCCTGCGAGCGTCCGGCGCTGGCGCGCGGGCTGCTCGTCGAGGTCCAGGTCGCCCGCGGGCGGGCGCTGGAGATGCACCGGGAAGTTTTCGAGCGCCTCACCCGCGCTATGGACAGCGCGCGCCGCGAGACCAGGTCTCGCCACTCTCCACCTCCGATGACAGCGCTCTTCATGGTAAGCGCAATCGAGAGCTCTGTCACCTCGGCGCTCCTGCGCTCCGAGCCGCAGTCCTTCGCCGCCGCGGTGCCCGAGCTGGCGGAGATAGTCGCCTCGGCCTACTGCGGCGAAGAGGCGGGCGAGCGGCGATCGAGCGCGGCGTGAGGGTCCGGGGATGGCGCTACCAGTTTGGTACCGTTATGGGATGAGCAAGCAGATCGCGGTCCGACTCCCAGATGACCTTGTCGACTTCGTCGACGAGATCGTCGAGTCCGGCGCCGCGCGCAGTCGGGCGGCTGTCGTGACCCAGGCGCTCGAGCGCGAGCGCCGGCGTGCGCTCGCAGAACGCGATGCTCGGATCCTCGCCCGCACCGGCCCGGACCCCGAGCTCGCCGGCCTCGCCGAGTACGCGGCGGGCCTGCCTCGCGACCTCGCCTGATGCGGCCGATCCACGTCGCCCGGCTCGACGAGGCGAGGCCCGTGTTGATCCTTACGCGTGAGCTCGTGCGGCCGCATCTCGCCACGGTGACCGTCGCCCCGATCACCACCACCGTCCGGGGACTCTCGACCGAGGTTGCCGTCGATTCGGCGAACGGTCTCAGCGAGCCCTCGGTCGTGAGCTGCGACAACATCACCACGATTCCCGCCAACGCCGTGGGAGAGCAGATCGGGCTCCTGCTCGACAGCCAAGAGCAAGCCCTGCGCGAAGCGATCGTGGCCGCGTTCGACCTCGACTGATCGCTCGCCCTTCGCGGGGACGCAGGGCACAAGGGCGGGATGTCCGGGGAGGACAGCCGCGCCGCTTGTGCCCCGATGGCGCCGCCCCAGGGAGGAGGCAGCGCCCCGGTTCTCCGCGGCGGGCTTGGGTGGCACGCCGGCTGCTGGGGAACCTGCCGCCGCGACGGGCCCTGGTCGCGGCGGGTTGAGGGCATTCTAGAACTTGTCGTCTACAAATAGAAGGATATAGGTGTATCATCCTCGCCGGGATGATTCGAGCCGCAGGGACGACCGCGCTTGTCTGGCTGCTGACGCTGGGCGTCTGCGCGTCGGCGGCGAGCGCCGAGCCGCTCTCGATGACGTTCACCGAATCGCGCGCCAACGTCGGGGTGCAGCTTTCTGACGCCGCCCTGTTCGAAGCGCCCGATACAGCTGCGTTCGAAGGACAGCTCGACCCCGGGAGCGGCTTGATCGTGGAAGGCGATCTGGCGGTCCCGGATTTCTCGACCTTCATCACCGAGCCTCTCGATGCTGACGTCACCGTCGATTTCGAGATCGGGATCATCACGGGAAGCTTCACCCAGGCGAGCGGCGCACTCCTCTTGACGGGCGAAGCGGGCGGGACGCTGAAGGCGAACGGAGAGGAATGCATCCTTTCGACGACCCCCTCCGTCCTGACCCTCTCGACGCTCGGAAGCTCCGGCGGCAGCACTCCGCGCTCCGGGGCGCCGTTCGCCCACGGGCTGACCGGGGCGGGGGCGATCGCCGGGCAATGGAACGACATGACCGCGACCCCGGTCGACCCGGGACCCGGAGGGGACACCGCCGCTTGCGAAACCGTCGACGATCGCATCGGCGGGCCGGGGGGCGTCTGGCTGCGCCAGGAAGGCGACGTCGTGCCGCCCTCGGCACCGCAGCTGAGCGGCACCGATCCGGCTTCGCCGAACCCGAGTGGGACCCCGCGAGTCCTCGGCGCAGCCGAGCCGGGATCGACGGTGCGCGTCTATGCGGGCTCGAACTGCGTTGGCGCACCGGTCGCCACCGCAAGCGCGGCCAAGCTTGGCTCTCCCGGCATCTCCGTCGAAGTCGCGGAAGGCGTCACCGCCGTCTTCTCGGCGAGCGCCACCGATGCAGCCGGCAATACCTCCGCCTGCTCGGCGCCGATCTCATACACGCGGGTGAAGTCGACGAGCGGACCGAAGCCGAGCCCGGCGTGCGTCGTCCCGAAGCTGGTCGGCAAGACGCTGAAGGCGGCGAAGAGGCGGATCAAAGCGGCGGGCTGCAAGCTTGGCGAGGTCCGCGGGCCGCGCCCGCCGGACCGCCGGGTGCCGCTCGTCGTCAAGTCGTCGAACCCCGGGGCGGGAGCGAGACCGGCCGACGGCGAGGTCGACGTCAGGCTCGGGCCAAAGCGGGGCAGAGCCCCCAGGAGCAGCTAGGCGAGATCGGCCGTCACCAGCCGAAGACCGATGTCGAGCGAGTCGAGGGTTCGCAGCTCTCCGTAGCGCTCGTCCCATCTGCCGCTTTCGAGGTCGGCCCGGAGCTGCGCCAGCCCGCGGTCGACTACCGGGCTCGGCAGCAGACGCCAAATCGAAGCCGAGCGGCGCACGTCGGGGTCCAGATAAGCCTCCGGTCGACTCCAGAGTGCGACGCAGAAGCCATCTCTGCAGTCACTGGGGGCTCGACCGCGATCACCTCGCGGTCGCGTGGCTCATATGAGCCGGCTCCGGCGCCGACGTTGAGAACGGATCGAGCGTCGCCAAGCGCAGCCAGGATGGCCGTCTCGAAACGCGGATCGGCCCGGCGCACCTCACTGTAGGCGACGCCCATCCGGTCATAGGCGGGAGCCTTTACTACTCGCTCCCGCGCTCACGGATCGGCGCGACCAACAGCTCGACGACGTCGCCATGGAAGCCGTGGCGCACGGCGTCGGGGGGAGACTGCCTCCCGCGTCGTCGCAGGGCGTGTGCCGAAGCGCCGGGCCAGCTCGGGGTCGCATCCAGCATGGGCGATGAGCTCCTGTGCGGGAGGACGGAGTGCGAGTTCCTGCCGAGCCGGCAATCTCCTCGATCGAGGCGCCGGCATACCGCGGTCGGCGAAGACCCGTGTCGCGGAGAGGGGCAACTCGTCGCGGGTCTGCGCCTGAGCTCGGCCCGCGTGCGGCGCTTGCGCTTCGGTGGCATTTCAGATTGCAGCTCCCATTCGAAACCCCAACGCGCCCGGCGCGTGCTGCGTTAGTTGGCCCTCTAGCCGCGCCGGCGGTAGCGCAGGTACACGGTCGCGCCGAACGCGCGGGTCTCGACCAGCTCGAGGTCGATGTGCACGTCCTGCGGGAAGTACGGCGTGCCGCCACCGATCACGATCGGGACGACGAACAGCTCGAACTCGTCGATCAGGCCGCGCCGCATGCATTCCGCCGCAAGGCCGGCGCCGCCGACCGCGATCCTCCGGTTCCCGAGCGCGGCGATTTCCCCCTCGAGCGTTCCCGTGGCCAGGCGGTTGCTGCCCTCGACGCTCGTCAGCGTGGTCGAGAACACGATCTTCTCGAGCGGGCGCCAGATCTCGGCGAACTCCGCCATCACGGGGTCGGAGAACTCCTCGGTGTCCCAGACGAGCATCGTCTCGTAGAGGCGCCGGCCAAGCAGTTGGGCGTCGATTGCGGCGACCCGTTCATTGTGGAACCGGTGCAGCTCCTCGCTGGGCACCGCCCAGTCGAAGCTTCCGTCGGGCCCGGCGATGTAGCCGTCGGCCGACAGGCTCATGGAATAGGAGATCACGAGGACATAGTGAACCGCGCCGAGCCGACGGCCTTCTCGGCGACCTCGCCGCCCTGGGTCAGTGGCAAGAGCGTGGCCTGTGGCGAGTTCAGAGCGAAAGGCCGCCATCGAGCGGAATGTCAGCCCCGGTCAGGCCACTCGCCCCCCGTCCAAGCAGCCAGGCGACTGCGGCGGCCACCTCAGCTGGCTCGAGCAGGCGGCCGAGCGGCTGCTGGGCGGCGAACTCCTCGACCGAGCCGAGACCGTAGAGGCGAGCGCTCTCCTCCAGCATCGCCGTCCGCGTCGACCCGGGTGAGATCGCGTTGGCGGTGACTCCGCTGCCGGCGAGGTCGGCGGCGAGGCCCCTGACCAAGCCGGTGACGCCGGCCTTGGCGGCGGAGTAGGCGGCAAGGCCCGGCATTCCCCGCGTCGCCGCCGCCGAGGCGACCGCGACGAAGCGGCCGTCGCGCGGGACGGGGCGACGCAGCAGCGCCGGCACGCCGACGCGCGCCGTCGCGATCGCCGTGCCGAGGTTCAGCTCCAGCATCGCCTCGATTTGCTCGGCCGGCAGCTCCCAGAGCGAGGCGCCGCCGGCGATAGCGCCGGCGACTGCCACCACCGCATCGAGCTCGCCGAGCCCGTCCGCGGCCTCCACCGCCCGCGTCAGGTCCGGCTCGCACGCCGCGTCCCCGCGCACCGCGAGCGCCCTGGGGCCGTTCTCGTCGCTGCCGGCCGCGGTCGCGATCGCCTCGAGATCGGCGGGCGCCGACAGCGGATAGGCCAGACGCCGGTCGTTCTCGGCGCGGTCGAAGGCGACCACCCGCCAGCCCTCGGCGACCAAGGCGGCGACCGTGGCGGCGCCGATCCCCCTCCCTGCCCCGGTGACGAGCGCGACGCGGCTCACGACGGGAAGACCTCGAACCCGTCGGGCACGATCACGTCGTCGCGGCTGAGCTCGTGGATCGAGGCACGGCCGAGGCCGAGCAGCGTCTCGTCGATCCCGGCGCGGAAGATCTCCAGCACGTTGCCGACCCCACCCTCCCCGCCGGCGGCCAGCCCCCAGAGGTACGCGCGCCCGACCAAGACCGCGCGGGCCCCCAGCGCCAGCGCTTTGACGACATCGGAGCCACGGCGTATGCCGCCGTCGAACAGGACCTCGACCTCGCTTCCAACCGCGGCGGCGACTGCCGGCAAGGCTCGGATCGCCGCCGGAGTGCCGTCGAGGTTGTTGCCGCCGTGATTGGAGACCGAGACTGCGTCGGCGCCGGCCGCCGCCGCCCGGCGCGCGTCCTCGGGGTGAAAGACGCCCTTGACCATGAGCGGTCCGTCCCAGGCCCCGCGCAGCCAGGCGATGTCGTCCCAGCTCGGCTGGCCCGTTTCCGCCCACTCGCGGTAGGCGCCGAAGAAGGAAGGGTCCCCGCCGGCGAGGGCGAGGTTCGGAGCGGTCAGCGGCGGGATTCCGCCGGCACGCAAGAAGCCGGCAAGCCAGCGCGGTCGGCGGAGCGCTTCCGGCGCCATCCGCGCCATGGCGCGCAGGTCGAGGCGCTCGGGGATCGTCGGGCTGCCCCAGTCGCGGCGGTGGGCGAAGACCCAGTCGAGGGTTACGATCAGGCCCTTGGCGCCGGCGCTCCGTGCCCGCTCCAGCACCGCCTCGATCCGGTCCCGGTCGCCAAGCCAGTAGACCTGGTGAAAGAGCGCGGGATTGGCGGTGGCGACCTCCTCGATCGGACGGCTGGCGAACGAGCTCAACCCGATCGCGGTGCCGGCCGCCGCAGCGGCGCGAGCGACCGGCAGCTCGCCTTCGGGATGAACCGCCTGGACGCCGGTCGGCGAGATCACCACCGGCAGCGAGATCTCCTGGCCGAGCACGGTCGTCGCCTGGTCGCGACCGAACCCGGTCCCGGTTGCGATTCGCGGCACGAAACCCAGCTCACCAAAGGCGGCGACGTTGGCGCCGAGGCTTGCGCCCTGCTCGGAGCCCGCCAGCAGCGCCTTATAAACGGACGGCGGCAGGCGCTTTCGAGCCCGCCGCTGCGCCTCGGCCACCGACTCGAACCACTCTCTCGTACTTGCCATAGCGCTTCGCTCAGGCCGGCTGCCGGCGCCAGAACTCGGTCAGCGGGTCCTCGTCGCAGTGGCGGTCGGGACGGCGGGGCGAGTGGTCGACCGACGGCAGCGGCAGCTCGGCGCCTGCGGGACGCGCCTCGAGCAGCGAGGCGCCGTGACCGAGCACGCACTCGGGGTCGGGGCCGTCGAGTGGCAGCCCGGTGAAGAACTTCGCCGCCATGCAGCCACCGCGGCAGGCGTCGTAGTGGCCGCACGACGCGCAGGCGCCACCCGACTGCGGTGAGCGCAGCTCCTGGAACAGCGCGGACTCGCGCCAGACGCCCTCGAAACCGCGCGGCTCGCGGACGTTGCCGGCGAGGAACGCCTCGTGGATCGCGAACGGGCAGGCGTAGACATCGCCGACGGGATCGATCAGGCAGACAACCCGCCCCGCCCCGCAGAGATTCAGCCCGGGCAGCGACTCGCCGTAGCCAGCGAGGTGGAAGAACGAGTCGCCGGTCAACACCCGCTCGCCCCGCGCCAGGAGCCACTCGTAGAGCGAACGCTGCTGCGCCGCGGTCGGGTGCAGGTCGTCCCAGACGTCGGCGCCGCGGCCCGAGGGCCGCAGCCGCGTTATCCGCAGCTGCGCCCCGTAGCGATCGGCGATCTTCTGGAAGGCATCGAGCTGACCGACGTTGTGGCGGGTGACCACGACCGAAATCTTGAACCCCTCGAAGCCCGCGGCGGCGAGGTTCTCCATCGCCGCCAACGCCGTCGCGAAGGAGCCCGGGCCGCGGACCGCGTCGTTGACCTCGGCGCTGGCGCCGTCGATCGAGAGCTGCACGTCGACGTAGTCGCTGGCGGCCAGCCGGCGAGCCGCCTCGGGCGTGATCCGGCTGCCATTGGTCGAGAACTTGACCCCGACCCGGTGCGCGGTCGCGTACTCGACCAGCTCCCAGAAGTCGCGTCGCACCGTGGGCTCGCCGCCGCCGACGTTGACATAGAAGACCTGCATCCGCTCGAGCTCGTCGATCACCCCCTTGCACTCGGCGGTGGTGAGCTCGTGCGGGTCACGCCGGCCGCTGCTGGAGAGGCAGTGGACGCAGGCGAGGTTGCAGGCATACGTCAGCTCCCAGGTGAGGCAGATCGGCGCCGCCAAGCCTTGCTCGAAGCGGCCGACCAGCTCGCGCGTCGCGGGGGCGCTCACCTGCCGCCCCCACGGGGCACGATCATCCCCGTCTCCGCCAGTCGCGCCAGCGCCGTCCCGTAGCCGTCGAGCTGGGCCGACTCGACCCCCACGGCGCGACAGGCCGCCTCCGGGCTCTCATGCTCGCCGAGGCACTCGACGACCTCGCGCAGCCGCGGGCTCTTGAGGAATGACAGGCGGCGGGTGCCGAAATGGTAGGCGAGGGCGCCGAAGCCCTCCGTCCGCAGTGCCACCTGGGGATGCAGGGCCCAAGGGCCCTGCAGAGGAGTCGTCATCGCCGACTCAGTAGACGCCGCACATGCCGTCGATCGAGACGTCCTCGACCAGGAGGTCGACCTCGACCAACTGCTCCTCGGCGGCCTCGGTCTGCGGCGGGGACGGGTCGTGGGAAAGCTGGGGCATGAGAACCTCCTCGATCGGTTACCGCTTCCGGATGGTATTTATAACACCCAGTGCAAGAATATGTCGGCCGGCCGACCCCCCAGCACCAGCCATGACGAGATCGCCGCCGCGGCGCTTGACCTCTTTCACCGCCGAGGCTTCGAAGCGACCAGCGTCGAGGACATCGCCGCTGCTGTCGGCGTCGTGCGGCGGACGATCTTCCGCTACTTCCCCTCGAAGAACGACATCGTCTGGGGTGACTTCGACTGGGTGATCGAGCGCCTGCGCCGCCACCTCGACGAGGGCTCTTCGATGGAGCCGATGGAGGCACTGCGGCGGGCCGCTGTGCTCTCCAATCGCTACCCTGCCGAGGAGCTGCCGGCGCTGCGAGTGCGGATGACCTTGATCACCACCGCACCCGCCCTCCAGGCCCACTCGATGCTGCGGTACGCGGCTTGGCGCAACGCCGTCGCCGAGTGGGCGGCGCTCCGACTCGGGGCCGCGAGGGATGACCTGGTCCCCGAAGTTGTCGGTCACGTCGCCCTCGGCGCGTCGATGACGGCCTTCAGTCGCTGGGTGCGAAACCCGGGCGAAGATCTCGAGGAATGCATCGACCGCTCCTACCGCGCCCTCATCGACCCCTTCTCCGAAGGCGACAGGTGAGGATGTTCCGACGTTACGTCCTCGACCGCGACGTCGTCCGCTGCGCCGACGGATGCCTGCTCGCCGGCGGCTTTCCGCCGCGTCTCGTCCGTCTCAGCCCGGCAGGCGCCGCGGCGCTCGATCGCCTCCTCGGCGCCACGCAGGAACCGGGCGACGAGCCGCTGCGCGACCGTCTCATCGACCACGGCGTTCTCCATCCCGTCGCTGCCGAGCCGGGACCCGGGCTCAGCTTCGTCGTCCCCGTCCGCGACGGAGGCGAGCGGCTGCCGCGTCTGGTGACGGAGCTGCGGCCGTGGGGCCCGGTCCTCGTCGTCGACGACGGCTCGACCGACGGCAGCGCCCGCCGCGCCCGTGACGCCGGCGCTGCGACGCTCGCCAACGACCGCGCCCCGGGCCCCGCCGGAGCCCGCAACGCCGGCCTTGCCGCCACCACCACCGCGCTCGTAGCCTTCGTCGACGCCGACTGCCGCTGCCCACGCGAGTGGGCCGGGCCGCTGGCAGGCCTGCTGGCCGAGGACCCGTCTCTGGCGCTGGCAGCACCGCGGGTGCGCAGCGCCCGCGGCGGAGGCGAGATTGCCGCGTACGAGCGCTCGCGTTCGCCCCTCGACATGGGACCCGATCCCGGGCTGGCCGGGCCGGGACGTCGCATCGGCTTCGTTCCATCGGCGGCATTGGTCGCTCGCCGCAAGGTGCTCATCGGCCTCGGCGGTTTCGACGAGGGGCTCCGCTTTGGCGAGGACGTCGACCTCGTCTGGCGTGCGAATGCTGCCGGCTGGACGGTGCGTTACGCGCCTGAGATCGAAGTCGAACACCAGCCGCGACGATCTGCCGGCGCGCTCGCCCGCCAGCGCTTTCAGTACGGCTCTTCCTCCGCCGGACTGGACCGCCGTCACCCGGGAGCCGTCGCCCCACTCGTTCTCGATCGCGGCTCGACCGCGATCGTGACGGCGTCGGCGATCGGCGGCGTGCCCGCGGGGGTCAGCGCCGCGCTCCTGCGCATGGTGCTGTCGGCGAGGCGGAGAGGAGGTCGCGACTCGGCGCTGGCGATCGCCTCGCTCTCGGTCCGCGCCCACCTGAACTTCGGCCGGCGGCTGGCTCGAGCTCTGGTGCGCGAGTGGCTTCCGGCAACCGTCGTCGTGTGCCTGCTATCACGCCGAAGCCGCCGGGCCGCTCTGCTGGCGCTTGCGGTCGACGCCGGCTCCGGGTCTCGGAGCGAAGCGCGCTTGCTGGCTCCCCGGGCCATCATGCTGCGCCTGACCGAGAACGCCGCCTACGCGGCCGGACTCTGGTACGGGGCTTTGCAGGCGCGTGCGCTCGGAGCCGTGTTGCCGCGGTTGACATGGGGAAGGCCATCGTCGCGAACGCCTTCGAACAACAGGCAGGACGACTGATGGCCGCGCAAGACCGCGCGCTGGTCGCTCGCTCGCTGCGGTCGGTACGCCAGGCAGCGCCGGCGGGCCGTGCCGGGATGCAGAGGCCTCGGGCGGCTGGCGGCCGGAGAGTGGGACCACCCAGCCGCCCGCAGTGCCTCTACGGTCCCGGGAAGGAGCTCAGCGGTGAACGACGCTGAGCGGATGGGAATAAAAAGATACCGCAGATCCAACTTTCTGGTTTTACATTGAACCGAAAATCCATTAATTGGACACTAGATCTTGCCAGTTTGACCGAATAGAAGGGAACATTTCCTTTCCGATTCTGGTTGAATGCCAACGGTCAGGCCGACTCGCGGCCGACCGACCGGAAAGGGAAGCCATGCCGTCTCAGGATTCTGTCGCGCTCGAGCGGTTCGACGCCGGGGACGGAGCGCTGCCGCTCGAGGCGGCGGCCGTGCTGGAGCAGATTCGCTCCGGCGAGATCAAGGCGGTGGTCGTCGGCGGCGCCGACACCAGCGGCATCTTCCGCGCCAAACGGATCTCGGCCCGGCGGTTCGCGCGCACCGACGCCCCCGTCGTGCAGTTCAGCGAGCACATGTTCGCGGTCGATATCTCCGACCGGCTGCAGCCGCGGCCGGACGGCTATGAGGGTCACTGGCCCGCCCACGCGACCGGCCTCAGCGACCTCGACGCCGTCGCCGATCTCGCCACCCTGCGGCGGGTCCCCTGGCTGTCGCGCACGGCGCTCGTCCTCTGCGACTACAGGCACCCGAACGGCGACCCGTACGAGTTCGCCCCTCGCTCGGTCCTGCGCCGAGTGCTCGAGCGCTACCGGCGCATCGGCCTCGAGCCGCATCTCGCCCCCGAGCTGGAGTTCCTCGTCTTCCGCGAGAGCGACGGCTCGGCCCGGCGCAAGGGGTTCCGCGACCTGGAGCCGCTGTTCGCGAAGGCGATGGCGTTCGGGGCGACTCAGGCCACGGTCGACGACCACATCCTCGGCAAGGTGGTCGACGGGCTGACGGCGATGCGGGTGCCGATCGAGTCCTGGGCGCCGGAGGGAACCGCCGGACAGTACGAGCTCAACGTCGAGCACGCGCCGGCGCTGGAGGCGGCCGACCGCGGCTTCCTCTTCAAGCACGGCGTGAAGGAGATCTGCTCCCTGGAGGGAATGACGGCGACCTTCATGTCGAAGCTCGACGCCGCTCGTCCCGGCAGCTCGATGCACGTGCACCAGTCGCTCTGGCGTGACGGCGAGCCCGCCTTCTTCGACCCCGGCGCGAACGACGGCCTCTCCCCCCTTCTGCGGCACTTCGTCGCCGGGCAGCTCAGCACCCTGATCCCGTTCGCCCCGATCTGGATGCCGAACCCCGCCGCCTTCAAACGGTCGGTCTCATATATGGGGGTCGGGACCTCGGAATCGTGGGGGGCCGACAACCGGACCCTGTCGCTGCGCGTGCTGGCCCCGGACGCGGTCGGCTGCCGGGTCGAGCACCGGGTCCCGGGCGCCGACACCAACGTATACCTCGCCCTGGCGGCGATGCTGGCCGGAGGCCTCTACGGGATCGAGCACGAGCTCGAGCCGCCGCCTCCGACCGTCGGCGACGCCTTCAAGCAGACCGAGCTGCGAACCCAGCCGAAGACCCTGGACACCGCTCTGGGGGCCTTCGAAGAGAGCCCGGTCGCGAACGAGTACCTGGGTGAGGAGTTCGTCCGGCGCTACGCGGCGACCAGGCGCTGGGAGGCCGAACAGGCCTGCGTGCAGGTCACCGACTGGGAGCTGGAGCGCTACTTCTCGCGCTCTTGAGGCCCGGGGGCCGACTGGCCGAGTCGCGGTCGATCAGCGGCCGCAGGAAGTCCGGCACCCCCGGCACAAGCGATTTCCCAGTCGCCCGCTCCCACAGTTCCTCGGTGCGGGCGAGGTGCTCGTCCATGACCGTGTCGATCGCTTTCATGTTGCCGCTGCGCAGTGCCTCGAGCGTCCGTTCGTGGATGTCGACCCCCCACTCCGGGCTGACCGCGAGGTCGACCACCGTGGTCGCCATATAGAGGTCCTGGAACAGCTCCCCCATCAGCTTGATCACGGTCGGGTTGCGCGTCGCCCGCGCCAGCAGGTTGTGGAACTGGAGGTCGATTTGGTAGGCCCGTTCCCGCTCCGACTCTCGGTAGTCGCCGGCGAGCTTGCGCTGCAGCTCGATCGACTCGGCCATCGCCGCGAAGTCCTCCTCGCGCCCGCGCACCGCGGCCAGCTGGGCGACGCGCGGCTCCAGCATCCGCCGCGCTTCGAGCACGCTGCCGATCTCGCTGATTGCCATCTCGCCCCCGTTGGACTCGAGCGAGAGCGGCACGTAATCGGTGAGGACGACGACACCGCCGCCGGCGCCGGCACGGACTTTCACGACCCCGGCGTCCGCCAGCAGCCTGATCGCCTCTCGGATCGTCGGCCGACTCACCCCCATCTGCTCGGACATGACCCGCTCGCCGGGCAGCCGATCGCCGGCTCGCAGTTCACCTGAGCGGATGCGCTCGGCGACTTGCGAGATCACTTCCTCGAAGGCGCGCCGGGTGTGGACCTCTGAGAACTCGACTTCCATCCCCCTCACCTTACCGTGAACCCCTGTCTATGCTCATCTTTGTGAACCTGAATCGGATGCTCATGGTCACCTTGCCGGTTCCCCGCTGGGCTAGTGAGCGAGGAACCCGGCGTCGACCGGCAGCATGCTGCCGGTCACGTACCTGGCGGCATCGGAGAGCAGGAAGGCGACCAGCTCGCTGACGTCCTCCGGCTCGATCATCTCCACCGGCAGCAGGTTCTGCCAGTTGGCGACCATGTCGGCGCTGCGCTCGAGGAAGTCGTCCATCACCGGATTGGTGACCATCGGCGTCCTCACCCCGGTCGGGTGGACGGTGTTGACGCGGATCGAGTGCGGGGCGAGCTCCACGGCGAACGACTTCATCAGCCCCGCCACCGCGTGCTTGCTGGCGCTGTAGTCGCCGAGTCGGGCCATGCCCCTGATCCCCGCGGTCGAGGAGGTGATCACGATCGAGCCCCCGGCACCGCGCTCGATCATCGCGGGGACGGCGGCGCTGATCGTGTTCCAGACGCCGCGGACGTTGATTTCCATCAGGTCGTCCCAGCGCTGACGGTCGACCTCCCAAAGCATCGTCTCCGGGTCCATCGGGCTGATGCCGGCGTTGGCGACGACCGCGTCGACCTGACCGAGCTCCGCCAGGCAATTGGCCACGACATCTTTGACGGCCTCGTAGTCGCGCACGTCGGCCTGGCTGGCGAGGATCCGACCGCCCGCCTCCTCCACCTGGCGCACCGTCTCCTCGAGGTCCGCCGGGGTCGAGAGCGGGTAGGGGATCGAGGCGATCTCGCCGCAGAGGTCGAAGCAGGAGATCGCGGCCCCCTCCCGCGCCAGCTTCACCGCGTGGGCACGCCCCTGTCCGCGGGCGGCGCCGGAGATCAGCACCACCTTCCCATCGAGCGAACCAGCCATCTTCGAGCTCCTTTCTATTCGGGGCCGACGGCGCCAACCGGCGGCCGACCCATGAACGCCTCCATCGCCGCATTCAGCGAGGGATGCTCTTCGTAGTTGTGACGGGCGGTGATCGCCGCCAGCCGATCACCGATCTCGCTCGGCTCCGGAACGGTGCCGAGCGCGGCGGTCCAGCCCTCGGTGAGGCCGACGAAGGCCTCGGCGTAGCGTCCCGCCGAAGCCCAGAAGACGCGCCGGTTGACCCCGCAGGACTCGCCCGCGAGGTAGAGGACCATCGGCGTCACCAGCTCCGGGTCGGCGAGCTCGAGGAAGGCGCGGTCGGCGGGATCGGGCGGGACCAGGCCTGCCAGGCGTGAGCGGGCCATCGGCAGCACCGAGTTGGCCTTGATCCCGTCCGGCTCGCCCTCGATCCCGACCACGGTCGCCATCCCGATCACCGCCATCTTCGCGATGGCATAGCCGACGATCCCCGGACGGCCGAACACCGCCGCCGGCGAAGAGGTGAAGACGAGCCGCCCGTATCCCTGCTCCCGCATCACCGGGTAGGCGAGGCGGCTGAGCTCGAAGGCGCCGCGGACGTGGACGTCGAGCTGGCGATCGACGTCCGCCAGGCGCGCGTCGGCGAACGAGTCGGCGACGACCAGGCCGGCGTTGTTGACGACGACGTCGAGCCGGCCGAAGGCGCTGAGCGCCGCGTCCACCAGGCGCTCCGCGGCCGCCGGGTCGCCAAGATCGGCGTGGACGGCGAGCGCCGTTCCCCCGGCGGCGCCGATCTCATCGACCAGGGCGTCCAGCTTCGAGGGGCCCTCGACGGGGCGGCGCGAGCAGACGACGACCTCGGCGCCGCGACGCGCGAGCTCGAGGGCGTACTCGCGGCCGAGGCCCATGCTCGCCCCGGTGACGAGGACGACGCGGCCTTGGTATTCCATCCTTGCTTCGCTCCTTTCCGCTCGCGAGCGTTGCCAGGACGCCGCTCGCGCGGCGCCCCGGCCCCCGCTCAGCAACGCGTCCGGTTCACTTCCTTCGGGGTGATGTCCTCGACGAATTCGGAGTGGTCGCCGTTTGCCTTCAGCACCGCGAGCGTGCGGCCGAGGGCGATGTGGCATTTCGGCGTGTACGTCGTCTTGCCGACCAGGAGCGGCACTTCCTGGAACGACTGGAGCGCTTCCTTGACCGCTTCGGCTTCGGTGGAGCCCGCGTCTTCGATTGCCTTCGCGAGCGCTTCGATCCCGGCGTACCCGATCAACATGTGCGCGGTCGACGGCAGTTCGCCGTATTTCTTGACGTAGCGCTGGACGACTTCGTCTTTGCGCTGGTCCGGGTCGTCGCCGTTGAGCGAGGCGACCTCGCCGGCGCTGTAGTAGTCGCCGAGGTCCGGGACCTGCGTGTACCAGGTGCTGCCACCGAGCGCGGCGGAGCCGACGATCGGCGCTTCGACGCCGGCGGCGCGCAGCTGCTTGATCATGTTCGGACCCCCCGGCACGTAGCTGCAGAGGACGACCGCTTCCGCTTCGCCGCCGTTCTGGCGGAAGCGGTCGACCTGGGCCGCGAACGAGGCGTCGGAGTTGTTCATCGTGTCGTCGCCGACGATCGTCCCGCCCTGTTTCTGGAAGTAGCCCTCGGCTTCTTCGCAGGCTTCCTTGGTCGAGGCGCTCGAGGTGTCGGTGATGAAGTACGCCTTGGGGAATTTCTCGGCCGTGAACTGGGCCAGCACGGCCGCCTCGGTCGGGTTGCCGTGGCCGGTGTTGAAGACGAGCGGCCCGAGGCCTTCCAGGCCGTAGTTCACCGAGCCTGCGCAGCCCATCGCCAGCACGCCCTGTTCGTCCGCGGCCCGCGCCTGCGGCCCGCCGATGTCGTAGTCGCAGGAGGTGAAGAGGAAGTCCGGGTTCTTGCTGAGCGCTTCCAGCGCGGCTTCGCGAACGTAGTTGATGTCCGTTTTGTTGTCCGGGCCGATCACGAGCTCGAGGTCGCGACCGCCGAGGACGCCGCCCTTCTTGTTGACGTCTTCGATCGCCAGTTCCATCCCGTGGCCGATCGGTTCGTCGTAGAAGGCCATGTAGCCGGTCTGGGCGTCCGGGTAGGCGATCTTGATCGGTTCCTTCGATTCCGCACTGGTGGTTTCGCCGCCACCACCGCTGCTGCTGGCGGTCGTGTCGTCGCTGCTGGAGCTGCCGCAGGCGGCGAGCACCAGGGAAAGGACTGCGGCTGCCGCGATCGCGAGCAGGAGGCCCTGACGGGCCCTCAGGCGTTCAAGAGACATACTCCTCCTCCTGTTGGGTGCTTCGTTTTCTCTTCGGGCGAAGAAAGCCGGGGGCGCGGAAGATCCGGTCGAGCTCCCGTCCCCCGGTCAGCCCGCTCGGGCGCACCGCGAGGACGGCGAGGATGATCGCCGCGAGCATCAGGTTCTGGACGCCGGGGCGGGCCGGGATCGAGGCGATCCCGAGGTCCCATCCCTGCTCGAATCGGCGCAGGAGCTCGTTGAGGACGGAGACGACGACGACGCCGACCACCGCCCCGGTGAGGCTGTTTTTGCCGCCGACGATCAGCATCACGATCGTCAGGAAGGTGGTGTCGAGGTAGAAGGACTGGGGCGCGAAGGAGCCGAGAAAGAGCGCCATCAGGCCGCCGCCGACGCCGATCACGAAGGCGGAGAGGACGAGGGCGACGCCGCGCAGGACCTCGATCGAGACCCCGGAGGCGCGGGCGGCGACCTCGTCTTCGCGCGAGCTGCGCAGGCGCAAGCCCCAGCGGCTGCGCTGGAAGGCGAAGACGAGGACGATCGAGCAGATCGCCCAGATCAGCGCCGAGGTCTGCGTGGTCGAGACCGGGACCCCGCTCAGCCCCTGGGTGCCGTTGGTGATGTCCTCGAGGTTGCTGGCGACGACGAAGACGATGTTGAGCACGGCGAACATCGCCAGCCCAGCGGCGATCCCGCTGAGGCGCGTGACCGGAATCGCGACGAGTGCCGCGAACGCGGCGGCGACGAGGCCGCCGGCGAGAACGGCGAGGGTCGGGTCGAGGTGTGCCTGCTGGAGCCAGTGCGGCGCGGAGGCGAGGAGGAATTCCTTGCCGCTGGCCGGCATCGCCAGCAGCGCCGCGACGTAGGCGCCGACCATCATGAACACCATGTGGCCGAAGGAGAAGACGCCCGAGGTGCCGACGAACGAGTAGAAGCCGACGACCACGACCAGGTAGATCGTCGCCGTCAGCGTCACCCGGTCGAGCAGCAGGTCGCCCTGGGTGCCGAGCCAGACGGCGACGCAGACGAAGGCGATCAGCGCCGGCAGCATCCAGGCGCGACGGCAGGCGGCGGCGAGGGTGGCGAGCGGACCCATCAGACCCTCCCGCGGTGGGCGCGGGAAGCGACGATCCCCTGCGGCCGAAAGATCAGGACGAGGAAGACGATCGCGTAGAGGAAGGCGTCCCGGAAGGGAGCGAGGCTCTGCGGAAGGGTGACGTTGAGGACGATCGTCAGCGCTCCCAGGACCATGCCCCCGGTAACCGCTCCGACCAGCGACCCCATGCCGCCGATCACGGTGGCGACGAAGGCGATCAGGACGATGCTGAAGCCGAGCTGCGGTTCGATCGACCCCTGCTGGGCGACGACGAGGAGCGAAGCGACGCCGGCCAACGCCCCCGAGAGCGCGAAGGCGACAGCGATCACCCGGTTGGCGGCGACGCCGAGGATCCGCGCCGTGCGGAAGTCCTCGGCGGCGGCGCGCATCTGCAGGCCGATCGTCGTCCGCTCGAGGAAGAGCGTGAGGGCGATCAACAGGACCGCGGTGACCGCGATCACGGCCAGGCTCAACTTCGAGAGGAAGATGCCGCCGATCGCGACCGTGCTGTTCAGCCCGGGGAGCAGCGAGACCGACCTGGCGGTCGGGCCGAAGATCACTTCGGCCAGGCTCTGGAGGAAGAAGCTGACCGCGAAGGAGGTGACCAGCATCGTCTCCGGGTCGGCCCCCCGCACCGGCCTGAACGCGACCCGCTCGATCACCAGCGCGGTGACGACGCAGGCCAGGATCACGACCGCGGCGAGCGGGACGAAAGCGAGCGCCCCGCAGACCACGGTGGCGTAGGCGCCGACCATCAGCAGCTCGCCGTGGGCGAAGTTGATCAGCCGCATGACGCTGAAGATCAGGGCGACGCCGAGGGCGAAGAGCGCGTAGAGCGAGCCCAGCGAGAGGGCGTCGATCGTGTACTGGACGATCCGCTCCGGCAGCGACTGGGCGGCGACCACGACGAGCGCCAGCGGGTCGGCCATCAGCCCGCCTCCCCCAGGTAGGCGCTCTCGAAGTCGGCGCTCGCCATCGCCTCGCGGTCACCCCGCGCCGCCACGACCCCGTTGCTGAGCACATAGGTGCGGTCCGCCAGCGCCGCCGCCCGGGCCGCGTTCTGCTCGACCAGGAGGATCGTCACCCCGTCCTCGCGCAGCGCGGCGACGGTCTCGAAGACGAGGTCGACGACCTGCGGAGCGAGCCCCAGCGACGGCTCGTCGAGCAGCAGCAGGCGCGGCGAGGCGAGCAGCGCCCGGGCGATCGCGAGCTGCTGCTGCTCGCCGCCGGAGAGCTTGTCGGCCGGCGTCGCGTAGAGCTCGCGGAGGACGGGGAACCGGTCCAGCGCCCGCTCGAGAGCCGCCCCCAGGGTCGAGCGGTCGGTGCGGGCGGTGGCCCCGAGCGCCAGGTTCTCGGCCACCGAGAGGGTGCCGAAGATGTGTCTGCCCTCGGGCACGAGGGCGAGGCCGCGACGCGCGATCCGCTCTGGCGTCACCCCCAGCAGCGACTCGCCCTCGAACCGGATCGAGCCCTCGCGCACCGGCTGCAGGCCGAAGACAGCGGCCAGCATCGTCGACTTGCCGGCCCCGTTGGGACCGATCACCGCGACGACCTCGCCGGCCGCGACCTCGAGCGAGACGTCGCGAACGGCGACCGTCTGCCCGTAGGCGACGCTGAGGCGCTCAATCTCGAGCATCGGCCTCGGCTCCCAGGTAGGCCTCGACGACCCTCGGGTCGCGCCGGATCTCGGCCGGCGTCCCAAACGCGATCGCGACGCCGTGGTCGAGGACCTGGATTCGATCGCAGAGCGGCATGATCACGCGCATGTCGTGCTCGATCACGAGCAGGCCGACGCCGAGGTCCTCGCGCACGCCTTGCAGCGTCGTGACCAGGCGCGCCGACTCCTGATCGTTCATTCCGGCGGCCGGCTCGTCGAGCAGCAGCAGGCACGGCTCCAGCGCCAGCGCCCGGGCGATCCCCAGCGCCCGCAGGTCGCCCGCCGGCAGGGCCGCGGCAAGCTGGTCGGCGCGGCGGTCGAGCCCGAACCGCTCCAGCATCGCCTCGGCGTGAGACCGGGCACTGCGCGGCGAGCCGTGGGCGGCGACGGCGCTGACCTCGACGTTCTCGAAGACCGAGAGGTGGCGGAAGGGCCGTACCGCCTGGAAGGTCCGGGCCAGGCCGGCCTTGGCGATCCGCTCCGGCCGGCTGCCGGTGATCTCGCGATCGTCGAGGGTGACCCGCCCCCGGTCGACCTTCTGGTACCCGGTCAGCGAGTTAACCAGGGTCGTCTTGCCGGCCCCGTTAGGGCCGATCAGGCCGCAGATCTCGCCCTGGCTGAGGCTGAGGTCGACGCCGGCGAGGGCGCTCACCCCTTCGAAGTGAACGGTCAGGTCGGTGGCCTCCAGGCGCGCGCCGGGCCGGTGGGAACGGTCGGGATGCATCGCTGTCAGGCTCCTCGGGCGCCGGTCCGGTCGCCTAGGTGACGGGCTCTGACGCCTGCGGGTAGAGAGCGGCGGCCCTCGCGTCGGAGAGCAGCCCGCGCGCGACGTCCCTGCGAACCGCCTCGGGCTCCCGTTGCCCCGGGTCGCCGAACCCCCCGCCCCCTGCCGTCTCGATCAGCACCCGGCTGCCAGCCGGCAACGGCACTCGCGTCTCCTTCCCGGGCAGCACCCGGAGGCTGCCGTCGGGGTATTCGATCGCGATCCGGTTCGGCCGCCCCTGCCGCCCCCCGTACAGACCCCAGGGGGCGTTGCGGGTGCGCTCGAGGACCGAGGTGATGAACGAGTCGAGCACCATCTCGTACTCGACGTCGACCCCGGGTCCGCCGGCGAACTCGCCGGCACCGGCGGAGTCGGTCGCCAACTCGAAGCGCCGCACGATCATCGGGGCCCGCTGTTCGATCACCTCCGCCGGCGTGTTGCGGATGCCGGAGATAGCCATGTGCATCAGCGGCGTGCCGCCGTCGGCGCTCTGCATCGCCCCCTGTCCGATGACGTGGTCGAAGCCCTGTGCCCAGAACTCGCCGTCGCGCCAACTCCCCCACCACACGGCGCTGCAGGCGTCGCTGCCCGAACCGGCCCGGACCAGGTCCGGCACCACCTGCGAGAGCGCCTCGTGGATCACGTCGAGGGCCTGCATGCACGGCCAGCCGTAGAGGTAGATCGGCGCCGGCGAGATCGGGTGGAACATCGTATTCGGCCGCGTCCGGACCTCGATCGGCCGCAGGTAACCCTCGTGGGCGGTGTCCTTGCCACCGGCGAGGCAGACGATCGCGAGACGGGCGAGGGAGACGGTGCCCGGCAGCGGGCAGTTGGTCGGTCCGGCCTGGGTGGCCGGCGCCCGCGTGAAGTCGACGACACACTCTCCGCCCCGCACCTCGACGCTGATCTCGAACGGGATCGGGTCGTCGTCGACCCCGTTGGAATCCATCGTCCCGGTCGACGTGTAGCGGCCGTCGGGGATCCGCTCGAGGAAGGCGCGCATCAGCGCCTCGCCGTGGTCGAACATCCGCTCGACCGCGCTCGAGAAGGCCTCGAGGCCGTACTTCTCGACCAGCCGCAGGAACCCGCGGGCGCCGGTATGGCAGCAGGCCACCTGGGCCGCGAGGTCGCCGACCAGCGCCACCGGCATCCGCGAGTTGGCGACGATCGTCCGGTGGAGGGCCTCGTTGCGAGTGCCGGCGTCGAACAGCTTCACGCCGGGGACGATCAGGCCCTCCTGGAGGTTGTCGACGGCGTCGGTGAGGTAGGGGTCCTTGGCACCGATGTCCATCTGGTGGGCCTTGACCGCCGCGTAGCCGACGAGCTCCCGGTCGTCGAAGACCGGCATCACGACCGCCATGTCCTGAGGGTGAGAGCCGGTGTGATAGCCGAAGGTGGTGAGCAGGACGTCGCCCGGCGCCAGCGCCTCCTCGCCGCCCACCGCGGCGACGCACTCCTCGATGCAGCTGTTGAGCGTGCCCATGAACAGCGGCAGCGCCTCGGCCTGGGCGAGCAGCCGGACGCGACGGTCGTAGATCGCCGCGGCGAAATCGACCATCTCGTAGATGATCGGCGAGAAGGCGGCGCGGCGCAGCGAGATCTTCATCTGTGCCGCGACCGAATCGAGCGCGTGGCGGACGACCTCGGTCAGGATCGGGTCGGCGTCGCGGCCCTCGCCGCCGCCGCCCGCGGCGGCGCGGGAGACGACGACCTCACCCGGGACCACGTCAAGCGTCGCCATCGGTCCCACTCGCGTCGCGGAGCACCATCGCCCCGCCTTCCTCGACGCGGATCTCGAAGCCCGCGTCGACGTAGGTCGTGGTCGTCGGCTCGAGCACGATCGCCGGGCCCTCTGTGCGCGAGCCGGGCGCCAGCGAGGCGCGCTCGAGCACCCGAAACGGCAGCCGCTCGCCGGCGACGAAGGAGTGCGCCTGGACCGTGGACGGCGGCGACGGCGAGGCATCGGGCGCGGGCGCGGCCGGCGCGACCTCCGGCAGCGGGGTGCGCAAGGTGCCGCGCGCGGCGACGATCTCCAGCGGCGTTTGGAGCGTGTGGCCGTAGACGCGGCCGTAGCTCTCGGCGAAGTCGCGCGCGACCTCCTCGACCGCGCTCTCGATGCCCACGGCCCCGAGCCGCACCGGTACGTTCAGCGTGTACTCCTGCCCCTGATAGCGAAGGTCCAGCGCCGCTTCGCGTACGGCCTCGCGCCCGTCGTCTCGGCCGGGCTCGTCGAGCTCCGCGAAGATCGCGGCCAGCGCCTCGCCGGCGCCCTCGAGGCCGTCCTCGTCGAGCGCGGCGACGACGGTGCGGGCACGGGAGCGGCTGATGTCCTGGGCGAGCAGCCCCCAGGCCGAGAAGTTGCCCGCGTGGACGGGGACTACGACCTCGCCGATCTCGAGCTCGAGCGCCAGCAGGATGGCGAACAGGGGCCCGGCGCCGCCGTAGGCGATCAGCGCCGCGTCGCGCGGGTCGCGACCCTGCTCGAGCGTGATCTCGCGGATCGCGTTCGCCATATTGGCGGTCGCGATCCGCATGATCCCCTGCGCCGTCTCGTCAGCGCCGAGCCCGAGCCGCGCGGCGAGCGGCGCGATCGCCCGGCCCGCCGCCTCGACGTCGAGGGCGAGGCCGTCGGCCAGCTCCCCGCGCGCCAGCATGCCAAGCAGGGCGGCAGCGTCGGTGACGGTCGGCGTCATGCCGCCGCGGCCGTAGCAGGCCGGACCCGGATCGGCGCCCGCGCTCTGGGGACCGACCCGCAGCAGCTCGCCCTCGTCGATGTAGGCGAGCGATCCTCCGCCGGCCCCGATCGAGCGCACGTCAACCCACCGCGTCTGCAGCGGCATGTCGTCGATCGCACCCTCGTATTTGAACTCGGGGCGGCCGTCGAGGATCAGGCAGGTGTCGAAGCTGGTGCCGCCAACGTCGGCGCAAACTCCCATCTCGATGCCGAGCGCGCGGCAGAGGCTGCCGGCGCCGACGGCGCCGCCAACCGGGCCCGACATGATCGTCTCGAACGGCCTCGCGGTCGCCTCGCCGAAGCTGACGGCACCGCCGCCGCAGCTGGTCATCAGGCACTCGCCCCGGAAGCCGCGTTCGGCCAGCCCCGAGCTCAGGCGGGAGAGATAGCCGCCGACGCGGGGCTTGACATAGGCGTCGATCGCGGTCGTCGACGTCCGCTCGTACTCGCGCATCTCACCCGAGACGCTGCTCGAGAGCGAGACCTCGCCTTCGAAGCCGGACTCGCGCAGGATCGCCTCTGCCATCAGCTCGTGGTCGGGGCTGACGTAGGAGTTGATGAAGGCGATTGCGATCGCGCCGACCTCGGCCTCGATCAGTGCCGCGGCGACGGCCTCGACTTCATCGCGCGAGAGCTCGACGTCGACGGTGCCGTCGGCGAGCACCCGCTCCCGCACCTCGAACCGCAGTTCGCGTGGGACGAGCGGCTCCGCCGGGCTCCAGAGCACGGAGTCGTGCACGACCCGATCGCCCCGCCGCAGCTCGAGCACGTCGCGGAAGCCGGCGGTGGTGATCATCCCGACCGTGGCGCCGCGCCGCTCGAGCAGCGCATTGAGGGCGACGGTTGCCCCGTGGACGAAGAGGGAGACATCGGCCAACCGCTGGTCCGGCAGCGCCCGCGCTACGACCGCCAGCACCCCCTGCTCGGGCACGGCGGGGGTACTGGAGCCCTTGGCGACCGTCACCTCGCCGGTGCTCTGGTCGTATGCGATCAGGTCCGAGAACGTGCCGCCGATGTCGATCGCGAGCTGGGCGACAGCCGGTTGGTCAAGGCTTTGGGACAATTAACTCACCATATAAGTGCAATAAGGGTCAAGTGAGATCACCGTATATTCGCAGCAATGGGTTGTCAACCTAAAGATTCAGGATAGTTATGGTCATCATTCAACGCATGCGTTACTAATCACGCTAGGACCAAGCCAAGCTTGGTCCATAATCATCCCAATCCCCGCTTGAAATCGCCAGTCGGCCGCTCAGAACCGAGCGACACAACCGGCGAGCCCCTCGCCAGGGCCAAGCCCATGGTCAGCACACAGAAAAGGCCCCTTTTCGAGGCTGTCGCGCAAAGGGCGCGGCAGCCCGGCGGTCAGCTGATCGGAGTCGAGCGGTCGGCTTCCAGAAGTGCCCAAGCGGCGACGGAAGGCCGGCGGCCTCCCCTCAGGCGGGCGCCGGATGGGCCAACCCCGCCCGCCAGAGCTTCAGGAGGTTGTGGGTGGCGGCGAGGAGCTTCCACTCAGCCCGGCAGGCGGCTAAGCCGCGGCGCTGGAAGCGGGTGGCGCCGCGGATGAACTTCGTGTTGGCGAAAACCGGCTCGACGATCTGGGCTCTTCGCCGGTAGAGCGCCTTGCCCTCGGGCGTGGCGAGGATCTTCTCTATTCGCTGGGCCTCGGGTCCCTGCTTGGTGGCGAGCTTGCGTGGCTTCGTTCTGCGGGCGTTGCGGGTCGGAACGATCACCTCGGTGCCCTGCTCGCGGATCGCGGTGATCTGCAGTGCGCTCCAGTAGCCGCCGTCGGCCAGGAGGGTGCCGATCGGCTCCTCGACGCCGGCAGCCCGGAGCTCCTCGCCGGCCTTGTCGACCATTGAGGTGAGCTCGGTCGAGTCGACCGGGGATTGGGTCAGGTCGGCGGCGAGGATCACCTGGCCCGAGGCGGCCACCACCTGAGCGTTATAGCCCTGGATCAGGCTGGTGCCGGTGCGCATCAGAGGCCGGGAGTCGGGATCGGTGGTGTTGATCTTTGCCTTCTGCAGGGCGTCTTCGGAGGGTGGGGCCGGCTTGCGTCCGGTCAGCTTGCGCCCGTGCTCTGCCTCCCAGGCCGCACGGCGCTCCAGGTGCTCCTCGTGGGAGCGCATTTCGGCGGCGTGGCCTGCCTCGAGCTCTTCGCGGCAGCGACGCAGGCGCTCGCGGCGAGAGCGGCGATCCGAAAGCTCCGCCGGCAGCTCATCGCCCCGCGCCTCGCCCAGCCCAGCGTCCTCGCGCTCGTCGGTCGCAGCTGCCTCCTCCAGCATCCGCTCGACCTCGGCGCGGATCTGCGGGTAGGCCCGGGTCGCCGCCGCAGAGGCGTTGGCGGAGATCAGGCTGCCGTCGAGGGCGACCACCCCGACCGAGACCAGGCCCGCCTTCGCGCAGAGCGCCAGGACCTGCGTGAAGGTGTCGGCGAGGGCCTGCTCGTGACGGGCGCGGAAGCGGGCGATCGTCGCGTGGTCTGGGATCTGGTTGGCGGCGAGGACCCTGAAGGCGACGTCCTCCCGGCAGCGGCGCTCGATGCCGCGCGAGGAGCGCTCGCCGACCGCGTAGGCGTAGAGCAAGAGCGCCACCATCATCTGCGGCTCGAAGGCCGCCCGCCCCCAGCCGTCCTCTCGATAGGCGGCGTAGAAGGCGGCGAGGTCCATCTCCCGCACGGCGTCGGCGACGAACCAGGCGAGGTGATCGTCGGGCAGCCACTCGCGCATGCTCGGCGGCAAGAGCAGCTCCTGGTCGCGGTCGCACTCGATGAAGTTCCGGGGCATCGCCCACCTCCGCGCTCGGGGTCAGGTCAATGCTCAAGGGCGCCCCGGACGTGAATGCGACTCACGTCCGGGGGTTTGTGCGACAGCCTCTTTCCGGGGCCTTTTCCTGTAGCGGGGGCGGGATTCTTACGGACCGTGAGCTCAGAGCAGCGGGTCGAGCTCGGCGAGGTAGCGAGCCAGCAGCGGATCGGTGATTTGCCAATCGCCCCGGCCCTCGCTGCGGGCGATCCCGATCCCCCGCAGCTCTTCGAGCGCGCGCCGCACCGAGTTGCGGGGCAGGTCGCGGTACGGGGGCTCGTTGCGGGCTATACGACGGGCCACCTCCAGGCCGTAGCGGTGGACGCCGCGCAACCGCTCGACGCTCTGCTCGTGGTTGACGCGCTCGCCTTCCAGGGCGGCGCGGTAGCCCTGCTCGACCGCCGCCAGGTCGATCGTGCGGGTCTCCAGCAGCACCGAGGTCATGTGGGTCTTCTGAGCGATAAGCATCGTCCCGCGGGGGTGCCCGGCCCCGAGCTCGACCAGCCGGCGCAGGGCGAGCTCGTCGACCTCGCAGCCGTCCAGGGCGAAGCGGGCGGCGAGGCCCCCGGCCCAGTCCTCCGCCGCGATCGGCCGCAGCCCGTGAAAGCTGCCGAATTGGCTGAGGGCGCGCTGGCGCGGCGTGAAGAGGTCGCGCATCAGGTGCTCGATCGAGCCGGCGAAGAGCACGCTCAGCCGGGGGCTGCGCTGGAAGATTGCCCGCATCCGTTTGGTCAGCGCGTCGGGGTCACCGTAGGGTGCGCGGACGCCGGCGATCTCCTGGAACTCGTCGAAGAAGAGCACGACGCGCTTGCCGTCGGCCTCGGCGATGCGACCAGGGAGGGCGAGGGCGTAGTCGAGATAGCGCTCGGGGTCGCGACGGGCGAGGTGCGGCGTGAAGGCGATCTCCATCTCCTCCCCCAGCTCGGTCTTCGATTTGACCACCGCCGAGACGCCGGCGGCGTCGGCGACCAGGCGCCCAGCCTCGCGGGCCTGGTGGACGATCCTCCGCAGCGCCGAGCGGTTGGCGATCGTCTGGGCTACCAGCGCTTCGGCCAGCTCGGCGGCCGAAGCGATCCGGAAGAGGTCGACCTCGACGACGTAGAGGCCGTCGCCTTCGAGGCGCCGCAGTGCCGCGTCGCAGACGCTCGTCTTGCCGGTTCGCCGGGGGCCGGAGATCACCAGGTGCCCGCCGCCGGCGAGCGTCGCGGCGATCTCCCGCACGTCCTCCCCGCGGCCAATCAGGAGCTCTGCGGGGAGCGGCCGGTCGGTCGGGAAGAGGATGGCGCTTGGCTCGCGGGGCACACGCCAGACCTTATCAGGATGCGTCCTAATTGACGCATGATGCGTCCGGCTTAGATTGTCGCCGAGTTGGCCCGCAGCAACCGCGAATTGGATCACGCTCAGATCGAGATGCACGAGGGCAATCCCAACGCGAAGCTGTCGATTCTCGTCAACATCGAGGGCGACGACGCCAAGTGCCTGGAGCGCATCGCCAACGAGCGCGGGTAGCCAGCCGGCGAGATCCTCACCGGCTTCTGCAGCGCCTACTGGAGATCACGACCAAGCGTGGCTTCTCCACGGCGCTCGCCACCCAGCTTGGTCGCTCCGCGCAGCTCGACGATGCCCTCACCGCCCAGCTTCTCCGGGACTGGTCCAGGCGCTTCGGGTCGACGACGACTTCAGCTGTTGTCTGTCAGACAGACAAACGAAAGCCCCGCAAATGAGGCTGCCGCGCCCTTTGCGCGACAGCCTCAAATGCGGGGCTTTCGTGAAATAGCGGGGGCGGGATTCGAACCCGCGACCTTCGGGTTATGAGCCGCATCAGGCGCGGCGGGCTCACCCCTATTTGGCTTGCTAGAGCGATGTCAGGTGCCCTCAGTTCTGCCAGTTTCTCTCAGAATGGAACCTTGAATAGAACCTTGGGAGTGCCCCTCGGAAGCGCGTCATCCGAAGGCAGCTTCCACGGGAGCCGGATCCGGCCAGCCCAAGGTGGCGCCGGAAATGAACAGGGTAAAGCCGAGCAGAACCGAGCCGAGGCCAAAAGGTCCGTGCATCTCGGGGTCGCGCTGTTCGAGCTGGACGCGGCGACGGCCTGAGGGCAGCTCGACCGTGACGGTGTTCAGGCCCATCAGGCTGGCGTGCGCGATGGCGCTGTGGCGTCGGTAGGCGACGGCGTAGAGCCCGCGATAGGAGCGCGTGCTACTGGAATCCTCGAGCGCGGGTATGCGGCCGACCCAATGGCGATCGGCGGCCTCGGCCCTCTGGAGGAGGTCGGGCATCTCCTTCGGCAGCTCGGCCGCCTGCCGCTCGAAGCCCGCCCGCTGATGCTCGTCGAGGAGTTGCACGCCGACCCTGCGGGCATCGTCGTCCATCGACAGCCGCGAGACCGCGTCGGACTTCAAGAACCGCCGATGGCGGTCCTCGCCCGGGTCCGCGGCGAGCCAGGCGAAAGTCACGGCGTGCTCGTAAAGAGTGCGCAGCAACACCAGCGGGTCGGCTTCGCCACCAAGCGGACGCAGGGAGAGCAGCGCGGTAAGGCTGCCGACCTGCCGGGAGACTAGAGCCGGTCCGGTGAGCTGCCAGGCATCCGCGGGCCCGGTCGGCAGCACCTCCAGCGGAAGATGGGGCTCGACCAGGCCGATCAGGGAGCGACCGCGGCGCTCTGCGAGATCGTCGCGGTCGCGATAGTCGGTCATGGCGGAGACGGTAGAGCGCGTCGGGGCGCTAAGAAAACTCAGCGGCGGGTGCCCTGTGGCTCACCGAGCTTCTCGGCCAGGAGGTCGACGAGAGTGGCGGGCGCGAACTCGGCGAGGTCGATGTATCCGATCGTCGGCCCCAAGCCCGGTAGCTCGGTGTCATCGAAGCGCGCCGGGAGGACGTACTCGTCCTCCTCCAGCGCGCGAGAGAGGGCGCTGCGGCGCTCGTGCTTCGTCCAGGGTTTCTCTGCGTACTCCTTGGAGATGAACATGACGCAGGCGCGCGAGGCAACGCGATAGACGTGTTCGAAATGCTCGGCGAGGTTCTTGCCCCATAGGTCTGCCTGCTCATCGGCGTCGTAGAAGACCGCGTAGTGACGCTCCTTGAGGCCACGAGCGACCAGCTCGACGTAGGAGCGCTGCTCGCCGGCAAAGGAAAGGCAGACGTCGAAAACCGGCCCTTCGGGCCGATCGTCGGGAGCCACCGAACTTCCGCGAGGTGAGATCGGCTGGCCGGAGAGAGTTAGTGGTGCCCCGCGGAAGGGCACAACATGATGGGGCTCGAAACCTGGAGTGGTCTGGGTCTGGCGACGGCGACGCTCGATCTCCGCCAAGTCCCGCTTTTCGCGATCGAGCGCCTGCTTGCGCTTCGCCTCGTCGCGACGGTCCTCGGTGGCCTGCGCGCGCTGTTGCGAGGCGCGCGCCCGTTGCAGCTGGTCACCCTTTTTCGCTGCCTGGTCGTCAAAGCCCGCTGCCTTCACGTCGTGCTTGGCCGCACGCTCTTCGTGGCGGGCGGCGTCCTTTTCCTTGCCGAGTCGCTGGCTATCGCTCGTGTGGCGACTGATTCCGCTCAGCTTGCTGGTCGCGGCCTGCCGTTCTTTCGCAGCCCGTGATCGCTCTTCGCCGGCTTTCTTCTGCAAGCTGGCGATCTCCTTCTCAAGCCGGGCAACGCTGTTCGCGTACATGGATACCGACATCGTTCCCAAGCTATCCATAGGAGCGGCGGATAGCCGGGAGCCGCCTTGAGCCAACCTCAGTTGGCACACCCAGCTTTTCTCAAAAAGGAGACGACGGAGGGAGCGGCTGCGATCTTCAGCTCGAAGAGGCGACGAGGACCGAAACCTCGTCGTGAGCGATGGCTCCGTGTTTCTGCGCACGGGCAGTGACCAGCAAGGGCTTGCGACTGACCGGGGCGACGTCGAGCACGAACTCGATCCCGAGTCGCCGCGCGGCGTTGATGATCGTGTCGATCTCCGGGTTGTGCTCCCCGGACTCGAGCTTCACGACGCGCGGCTGAGATACCCCCAGCTGCTTGGCCAGCTCCCGCTGGTTCAGCTTGTGCTCGGCTCGGTAGCGCAGAAGGGTTGCGGCGAACTCGCGGGCCGGGGCCAGCCGCTGCCACTCGGCGCGGAAGCTGGGGTCGGCGATCTGCTCCTCTGCGACGAGCTCGCCGAAAGTCTTGGTCTGATCTGCCATCGAAGTCCTCCTCTCGCTCGCCAGCATGATAACAAACCTATTATCAGAGGTCAACGACGCCGGTCGAGCCGCAAACGCGCTTCGGCGACGGCGCGATCGAAGCCTCTCTTGCTCGGCGCGATGGCCAGGATGACGAAGCGGCTACCAGCGCGCGCGTAGATCGGGCGCACGGCGCTGGCGCCCTGTTTGGGGCGCAGCTCGAAGAGATCCGTCTCCCCCTTCAGCGACTTCATATGCGGGGTCGGCAGATCCGGCCCCAGCTCCTTCAGCTTGTGGACTACGTTGAAGACCGCCTTGCGCTCGCTCTTGGATTTGACCTCCTCGAAATCGAGCACGGCGTCGGCGTCGAAGTCGATCAGCCAGGATTTCGGCGTCGGCGCCATCGACCCGACTCTAATCTCACTTGCAAACCAAGCTAGGGAGCGGATGAATCGTCGGGCTCCGTATCGGCACCTTGGTCGAAGGCGGTTGCATCGCCCGTCTCCTCCTCGTCCTCGGGCGGGGCGAAGGCGCGCTCGACCATTTCCTTCTCCTGCGAGCTGGGTGCATAGTCGGCGTAGATTTCGATCGTCGAGAGCTGAGCGTGGCCCATCCACTCCTGCAGGGTGCGCATCGGCACGCCGGCGGCCGCGCAGTGGGTGCCGAAGGTGTGGCGCAGGTCGTGGAAGCGGACCTCGCGCAAGGCGGCTGCCTTCAGCGCCTCCTTGTAGCGATCGCGCAGCGAGTTCGGCTCGAGCGGGGCGCCGGTATGGGGATGGGGGAAGACGAGATCCTCGTCGGCCGAGTAGGCCAAGCCGTCAAGGTGCTCGCGGAGGGCAGTCGCGACCCGATCGGCCATCGGAACTGACCGCGAGCCGCGCTTGGACTTCGGCGTGCCGAAGGCCTGGCGGGTGAAGTTCCGCCTCACCCTGATCCGCGCGGCGCCGAAGTCGACGTCGGAGCGGCGCAGAGCGATCAGCTCGCCCTGGCGCAGTCCGGTCATTGCGGCGACCAGGTAGATGGTGCGGTCGGTCGAGACGAAATCGCCGGCGGGGACGGCACCGAGCAGGGCCTCGACCTCGGCCAGCTCCAGGTAGCGGATGTCGGGGTCTGCCGTCCGGGCGCGGGGTCGCTCGACGGCGGGCACCGGGTTGAGCGCCACCCAGCCGCGCTTCAGCGCGAAGGCGAAGAAGCCGTGGAGGAAGACGAGCTGGTTGCTGGTCGTCTTGATCGCCAGCCCGTCGCACTTCTTGGCGGCGACGAAGGCGGCGATGCGGTCGGTGTCGACCTTCTCGATCGGGCGGTCGCCGAAGAACCTCTTGATGTGGGCGCGGAGCATCGAGCGGTAGTCGGCGATCGTCGACGGCTTGCGTTCGATCACCGTCTCGAGGTGGGTGACGTAGCGATCACCGACCTCGCCGACGCTCATCCCCGACCGGACGACGGCGCTCTCGGACTCGATCCGCCGCTGCATCTCGCGCTCTGCCTGGGCCGCGGTGAGGCCCTCGCGGCTGCCGGCCTTGCGCTTGGGACCGATCTTGCGGTTGACCCGGCGCCCGCCGACATACCAGCTGCCGTACCAGGCCTCGACGCCGGCCGCGTCGACACGGACGTAGAGGCGTCCCGATCCATAGGAGCGCCGCGCCATCAGAGCCGGACCTCCTCGGCTTCGAGCTGCTCGACCCAGGCCTCGATCGCCTCGACGCGGTAGCGCCGGTAGCGCCCGAGGGTGCGGTGGGGATGCGGCCGGCCCGCGACTGCTTGTAGACCCAGCTCTTGGGGACGCCGAGCATCTGCGCGACCTGCTCGGCCGTGAGGAGAGAGCCGGACCGGCGGGGACGCGCCGGGTTCTCTCCTCCCTGCTCTGCTGCGGCGATCATGCTCATCGTCTCCTCCTTACGGCTGGCTTCGATGCCGACCGATAGGCGCCGGACGGCGCGAGCGGAACCCGAGCCGGAGGCGAGGGCCGGCGCCAGCCGGAGCCCCGGCGAAGCCGGGGCGTGCAGCGAGCGACGCCGGTGCCACGATTGGACGGCTCGGAGCCAGCACGGTGAGCGCACGAGGGGAAGACATGGCTAGCCCTCCCCCACGCCGATGCGCGGCGGCGTGACAGCGACGATCTCTGCCGCCTGCCGGGCGGTGGGGCGGATCACGACCGCCTGGCCGGTGCGGAGGCGCTTGAACTGATCGGGCTGGATGATGAAGTCGCGCTGGCGGGCCTTGCCGCTGGTGACGAGATGAGTCGAGAAGCGCTCGCGGTCGAGGTGGAACTCCTGGGGGCAGAGAAGGACGAGTGACATGGAGACCTCCGGGTTCGGGGCCGGGCCGGATGCCGGGCCGAGCGGCGCCCGAGCGCACGGCGAAGCCGTGCCAGGATCGGCGCCGGGCGGCGCGGCGGAGGCCGGCCGGAGTGATGCTCGCTCAGGTTGGGACAGCGGGGCTCGGCCGGCTGGGCGCCCTGGGGCCGATCAGGCTCCTGGCAGCCTGACTGCCTGGAAGGCCAGCACCTCGGCGAGCTTGTCGAAGTGCGCGTCGTGATGAAGGGCAGCTATGCCGCCGTGCTCGGCGGCGGCAGCGGCGATCAGGGCGTCGGTGATCGGCACGCGGTGGTAGCCGTCGCTGCGTTCGGCAAGCTCGCCCAGGGCCCTCATCGCGGCGTCGGCGACGGCGCGATCGTTGCGAAGGATGCGCAGCGCGTCGAGCTCGTGCTCGAGGGCGACGTACTCGGCGGAGCTTCGAGCCGAGTAGAGAACCTCCATGCGCACGATCGGGGTGATCCAGAAGCGATCGGCGAGGATCGCGTCGTCGAGCAGCTTGCCGAGCTGGTCGGGGAGGGCGGCGATCCGCCACCACGCCGAGGTATCGGCGACGAACGGGGCATCGCCGCTCAGCAGCTCGGCGGCGTTCATCGGGCCTACTGGCGCTCGTCGCCGGTGAGCTTCTCGATCTTCTCGAGCGTGTCGCGGTCCAGGCCGTCGGGGCTGTGGAGTCGCGCCGCGAGCGAGCGCAGCCGCTCGGCGCGCTGCGCCTCGCTCAGCGCCGGCTTCTCCGCGGTCGGGGTGGTGCTCAGAAGGGAATGGCTCACGCCGCTGAGGATAGCGCGCGCTCGGGCAGGCGAAGCGGGGGTGAGCTCATCTGCCGCGTCTACTTCCAGGTGGCTCCCGAGCCGTAGCCGCCCACGTCGTCCGCGCGGACGGCGGCTGCGTCGCCGCGCCCCTCGGCCATGTCGCGCTGGACGGCACGGCGCTCGCGCCGACGATCGGCGGCCGGGGTGCGTTTCGCCTTCTTGAGGCGCTCGATCTCCCGGCTCGCCTCGGCCGAGGTCTGCGGGTAGGCGAAGGACTGCCCGCGGCTGACCGCGAGGTCGCGCAGGTAGCGGAGCTGCTTGGGCGTGGGCGGCTTGGAATGTGGCTGTGGATCGCTCATGGCCCGGGCGCCAGCGGGCCGGGGGAGCCCGCGCAGCGGGCGGAGGAGGTCTGCTACCCGTGCCAGGGCCGGGAGCGATCCACCGCCCGCGGCGGAGGGGACCCGCAGGAGGCAGGCCCCCTCCCCCACGCCTACTTCCCGGCCTGGCGCCGGCGCGGCTTCACCGCCTTCAGCTCGGAGGCGAGGAGCTTCCTCACCTGCGCCTCGGCGCCGGTCCCCCAGCCGATCCGCTTGGAGCGGGGCAGCTCGGACTGGTCGGCGAGCAGGCCGGCGATCACCGCGTCGATCAGGATCTCGACGCCCTCACCGACGTCGCGGGCCCGGTCGATGCTGTTGGTGAGGTATTCGAGGCACTGCTCGCGGTCGGCGTAGCTGACCTTCGAGCGCTTGGCGCCCGACTTCAGCTGCTTTACCTCGACCTCCTGCAGCTGGGAGAAGACGAGCCGCAGCCCGCGGGCGGGCAGCTCGGGGTTGTCGGCGAGCAGGATCGCCGCGAGCGCCTTGAGGCGGGCGAGGCCGTGCTCGCGGCGGGCCTGCTTGCCGCGGCGGGCGAGCAGGTTGCGGCCGAGGTCTTCGTTGAATTTCCTCGCCGCCGCCGCGCCCTTCTTGGCCTGCTCGCGCTCGGCCTTGCGGGCGTCTTTTGCCTCCTCGGGGCTGAGCTTCGCCTGGCCCGAGCGTTCGCGCCAGGCCGCCTCTTCCTCGGCTCGCTTCTTGGCTTCGGCCTCGATCCGCTCGACCGCGCGGCGGGCGACGTCGGCGGCCATCTCGGCGTCGGTGACGCAGGCGGCGACCGAGTAGAAGCCGCCCTGGTCGGTGCGGTGCTCGATCAGGCAGCCGGCCGCGCGCAGGGCGTCGGTCTCGGCTTCGCCGAACCGCACCCGAGGATCATCGGAGCGCATATAGCGGTCGGCGGCGTTGAGGCGGGCGGCCAGCTCGGCGCGCTCGCCCTCGTCGGCGATCAGCTCGCTGAGGCACGGCGAGCCGGCTTTGATCATCGTCGGCTTGTCCTCAAAGCGCCCCTCGGCGGTCAGCGCGAGCAGCTCGTCGAAGTGGCGGACGAAGTCGCCGGGGCGGGCCTTGTGGCGCTTGGCGGCGAGGCAGACGCACTCGGCGATCCGCGGTGAGACGGCGGCGACCTTGCGCAGCAGCGGCTCGGCGTCGACGGGGACCTCGCCGGCGGCGATCTGGCGCTGGCAGCCCTCGGGCAGGCTCAAGAGCCGCAGGTGGCGGCTGACCCAGGGGACCGACATGCTCGCCTCGGCGGCGATCTCCTTGTGGGTGGCGAGGCCGAGCTCCTCGGCCAGGGCCTTCAGGCCGCGGGCGCGGTCGATCGGGTCGAGCTCCTCCTGGTGGAAGTTCTCGACCAGGTTGATGAGGCGGGCCTTGGCGGCGTCGCCGAGCACCGCCGGCACCTTCTCGACGCCGGCGATCTGGGCCGCTTTCAGGCGCCGGTGACCGGCGATCAGCTCGTAGCGGCCGTCCTCGGTCGGCTTGACGACGAGCGGCTGGACGACGCCGACCTTGGCGTAGTTGGCGGCGAGGCGCTCGAGGGCGTCGGCGTCCATGTGGGTGCGGACGTTGAATCCCTCGGCGACGTCGATCTTCGCTACCTCGACTTCGGGAGTGGCTAGCTGCGTCATGGCAGAGCCTCCTTTACGGAGCAGGGCTCCCGCCCGATGCGGGAGCCGGTGCCCCCGCCCCGCACGCGACGCGTGCGACCCTGCGGGGGTCCGGCTACCCGAGGGCGGGCTGCGCCAGGGCGCGGGTGATCGCCTCGCGGCTCATCGGGCAGGCGCCGAGCTTCGCCGCCTGGCGACGGTAGTCGGCGACCAGCACCGCCAGCTCGGCCTTGCACTCGAAGCCGCGCTCGACGAAGTAGGGGCGGCCGGGGCCGCGCGGGTAGTCGTAGACGAAGACCTCGCCCTCGATCCGGCGGCCGACGAGGACGCGCTCGCCGTCCTCGGTGCGGTAGCGGCCGAGCTCGACGCTCCGGCCGGTCGGCGCTGCGGTCGTCGTGGACATCGCTGCCTCCTTTGGCTCGCTGGCGGAACTCGCCGAGCCGTCAGGGCGAGCGGGCGGCGGCCCGGAACCCGAGCGCCAGCGAGGGCGCGTCAGCGAGGCCCGCGCAGCGGCGCCTTGCAGGGCCGCCGGGCGCTCGCCAGGCTCAAGGCGGGTTTCGACGGCGAGCGGAGAAAGAGGGCAGGGTGGTAGGCGGTGTCCGTGTGGCGACGGAGGATGCGGGGGTGTCCAATTGCTGGACGAGCGTGTGCGCGACAGCGTGCTGGGCGTAGTTCAGCAGGGCGCCGAACTGCACACCTTCGCGTGGGAGGCCGGCCTGTTCAAGCCAGGGAACGAGGGGCTGCTCGGTGGACGGGCGACTCGGGCACCATGCGGCAGCGCCGCGAAAGCGTTGCCGCATGGGCGCCGCCGCCTATCCAGCGCCCTTGGCGCCGAAACCGAAGCCCCAGCCGGCATACGGGACCTGACTGAAGTCCCAGCCGCCCTCCGGCGCCCTGACCGGAGCCGGGCCGTCCCCCGCCGGGACCGGCTCGCACGGGCCGACCTCGCCTTCGGCGACCCGCACCTGCCCGACGGTGTCGATGTGCGCGTGCTCGGAGGGAACCGGACGCTGTTCGTCGGCGGCTGCGGGCGCGCCGGAGAAGACCACCGTCTGATCCGGCCGCAGCCCGGTGGGGTCGATCACGAAGCTCGGCCAATCGGCGGCGGAGTAGTCGCCCTGTTGGACGGCCTCGCGTATGTCTTCGTCCATCGCCTTGCGCTGGGGGTAGTCGCCGATCGCGATGGTCAGCGGGCCGTCGATGCTTTCGTAGTCGAAGCCGGCCCAGGGCTGGGGTTGGGGCTGGCCCGCCTGCAGCGTCCGCAGCAGCGCCATCGACGGCTGGTAATGCGGTTCGCGGCACGTCGTCCCCGCCGGGAGATAGGTCACCTGGGAGCGGACGCCGGCTTCCTCCAGAGCCTGTTCGACGCCTTCGGGATCGCCGAGGCTGTAGATCTTGACCAGGGTCCCGCCGCCCTGCTGGGGTTCGACCGCGAAGGCCGCGGGGGGGTTGTCGCCGCCGGCGATGACGATCAGCGCCGCGGCGACGGCGGGGACGGCGAGCGCGGCGCCAAGCGCTAGGCGCCGGCCGCGCCGGCGCCAGGATGGCGCGGTGACCGGTGCCGCTGCTGCCTGCGCCCGGGCGGCGGCGTCGAGGTCGGCGACCGCTGCCTCGTGGAGGGCGTCGCCAAGGCGATCGAGCTGGTTGTCGATGTTGGTCATCAGTGGTTCTCCTTTGAGTTGGAAAGACGTCGGCGCAGGGCAGCGAGACCACGGTGGACGCGAACGCGCGCCGCCGATCGACTGGTCCCCAGGGCCTCGGCTACCTCGTCGTAGTCGAGCTCGTCGATGATCCGCAGCCGCAACGCGTCGCGCTGGGAGAGCGGCAGGGTGTCGAGCAGTTCGTCGGCTCCCTCCGCCCAGCCGGGCTCGGGAGTGGCGCCGGGCGCTTC
The DNA here is from genome assembly GCA_964533285.1 of uncultured Conexibacteraceae bacterium. Lineage (GTDB taxonomy): Bacteria > Actinomycetota > Thermoleophilia > Solirubrobacterales > 70-9 > VAYN01. The sequence continues at coordinate 53,589 of CAZHLT010000277.1, forward strand.
GATGTCGAGGCGCTCGAGCACGCCGAGCCGGGCCGCGGTGCGGCGCTCGACCTCGCCGCGACGAACCGACATCAGCAGCACGTTGCGGGCGATGCCGAAGAGCCACGGCGCGAGCGAGCCGTCGCGCTGGTCCTCGAAGCGCTCCCTCATCACCCAGACCCGGGAGAACGTCTCGGCGGTCAGTTCGAGCGCCGAGTCCCCGCTGCCGGTGCGGCGGGCGAAGTAGCGGCAGAGACGCTCGCTGTAGCGGTCGTAGAGCTCGCGGAAGGCATCCGGGTCGCTGCCCGATGCCCGCAGGAGCTCGGCGTCGGCCGGAACCCCAGCGGACCCGGCGCGGCCCGGCTCACGTTCCCGAGGGCCGGACCACTCGGGCGCGGCTACCGCGTGGAGAGGTATGGGTTGGTTGGCCATGCCCACTAATTGCAGCGGAGCCCGCCTGCGTTACACCACTTCTAGCGACGTGACCCGGGCGCGGAGTGCTCGACTCGGAGGAGGGACGATCGCGGCAACGTCAACCTCCCCGAAGAAATGGAACGCTATTGGAACGACGGGTCAGGGCTGAATCAACCTGGGACATAGAAAAAGGGCCTGCTTTGCAGGCCCTTTCTGTATAGCGGGGGCAGGATTCGAACCTGCGACCTTCGGGTTATGAGAT
>CAZHLT010000278.1:0-4065 GCA_964533285.1 uncultured Conexibacteraceae bacterium
GCGCCGCTACGGCACCCGCCCCGAGCTGGCGCCGCTCGACGACGCGCTGGAGAGCGCCGCCCACGCCAGCGCCCGCGCCGCCGCCGGCGTCTGAGCCACCACGCCCGCGACCTCATGACCTTTGTAACCCACAGGGTTACAAAGGTCATGAGGTCGGGCAGGTCGGGCTCGAAGGGCGGGTTGGCCGAGCTTTCAGCGTGCGTGTTGGTGCTCGAGCCTCGCCGGCAGCCCCCGCGCGGCATCCGGCTCGCGCGCCGGCTCCTCGGCGTGCTCGTACTTGCCGCCGCGCAGCAGCGAGGCGGCAGCCGCCACCAGGCAGGCGACGATCGCGAAGCCGAAGGCGGTGTCGAGGCCGTCGGCGAACGGCCCGGCGATCAGGTGGGGGAAGAAGGCCTGACCGGTGAGCACCGCGTGGGCGTGGGACGAGACCCCGGCCAGCGCTTCGGCGCCGACCAGGTGCTGGACCGGGTTGTAGCCGAGGAAGGCGGCAAAGAGGACCGAGATCGGCGGCGCCTGTCCGGCCTGCTGGGCGGCCGCCGCCCCCACCCCGTGCGCCTCAAGGCCGCCGCTCAGCGTCGCCGGCAGCGAGGAGGCGAGGCCGACGATCAGCAGGGTGAAGAAGATCCCGATCGAGATCACCTGGGCGGAGTTCTGGAAGGTCTGGTTCATGCCGCCGCCGGCGCCGCGGTCTCCCGCCGGCAGGCTGTTCATCACCGCCGCCCGGTTGGGCGAGGCGAACATCCCCATCGAGATCCCGTTGAAGAGCAGGATCGCGGCGAAGACCGGGTAGGCGAAGTCGATCGGCAGCAGGGTGAGGAGGAAGAAGCTGAGCGCCGCCGCCAGCATCCCCCCGGTCGCGAACGGCCGCGCCCCGTAGCGGTCGGAGAGGTAGCCCGAGAGCGGCCCGGCGACCAGCATCCCCAGGGTCAGCGGCAGCATGTAGATCCCGGCCCAGAGCGGCGCTTCGGTGTAGTCGTAGCCATGCAGCGGCAGCCAGATCCCCTGCAGCCAGATGATCAGCATGAACATCAGGCCGCCGCGGGCGACGGCGGCGAGGAAGGTCGAGAGGGTGCCGAAGGTGAAGGCCCGGATCCGGAACAGCGGCAGTCGGAACATCGGGTCCGGCACCCGCCGCTCGATCGCCATGAAGGCGAGCAGCGAGAGCGCCGAGCCGGCCAGCAACGCCAGCACCCGCGGACTCCCCCAGCCGGTCGGCGCGCCGCCGTAGGGCCGGATCCCGTAGGTGACCGCGACCATCGCCAGGATCAGACCCAAGGCGAAAGTGACGTTGCCCCACCAGTCGATCCGCGCCCTGTGGGGCGTGCTCAGCTCATGCAGCTTCGAGTAAGCCCAAATCGTGCCGAAGAGGCCGACCGGGACCGAGATGAGGAAGACCAGGCGCCAGTCGATCGGCGCCAGCAGGCCGCCGAGGACGAGGCCGACGAACATCCCGCTGACCCCGACGATGTTGTTGATCCCGAGCGCCATCCCGCGCTGGTTGGCGGGAAAGGCGTCGGTCAGGATCGCCGCCGAGTTGGCCAGCAGGCAGGCGCCGCCGACCCCCTGGACGAGGCGCAGGACCACCAGGTACAGCGCCCCCGCCTCCCCGCTCATCCAGTCGATCGCCAGCAGCAGCGAGGCGACCGTGTAGATGACGAAGCCGAGGTTGTAGATCCGCACCCGCCCGTAGATGTCGCCGAGGCGGCCGAGGCTGACGATGAGGACGCTGGTCACGACCAGGTAGCCGAGGATCATCCACAGCAGGTAGGAGCTGTTGCCCGGCACCAGCGGGTCGAGGTGGATGCCGCGGAAGATGTCCGGCATCGCGATCAGGGTGATCGAGGCGTCGAGCGTCGCCAGCAGGATCGCCAGGGTCGTGTTGGAGAGGACGACCCACTTGTAGCGATCCGCCGTGCCCGACATCGCAAGGCATAATACACAGGCAACCTGTTTAGTTTGCCTGCATAACCTGGCGATATAGTCCTCTCGTGCCGACCCAGACCGAAATCGCGCCGCTGGCCAGCGAGCTGCGGGTCGTGCTCGGCCAGCTGATCCGGCGCCTGCGCGCCGAGCACGGCTTCCCGATCTCCCACGGCGCCGTCCTCGGCCGGCTCGACCGCGAAGGGCCGCGCAGCGTCAGCGACCTCGCCGTCGCCGAGCGGGTGCGGCCGCAGTCGATGGCTCAGACCGTCGGCGACCTCGAGGGCGACGGCCTGGTCGAACGCAACCCCGACCCCGCCGACGGCCGCCGCGCCCTGGTCAGCCTCACCGCCGCCGGCCGCGAGGCGCTGGCCGCCGACCGGGCCAACCGCGAGGGCTGGCTGGTGCGGGCGATCGAAGAGCTGCCCCCCGAGGACCAGAAGACGGTCGGGCGGGCGATAGTGCTCTTACGGAATCTCGCTGACTCCGGCCGCTGAGGGGTGGCTGGCAAGGAAGCAGGGAGCGCCGTGTGCATTGCAGACAAGCGACCGATGACGCCGCCAGGCGCCGCTCAGCGGCCGGAGGAGCCGAAGCCGCCGTCGCCGCGGGCGGACTCCGAGAGCGACTCGACCGCGACCGGGTCGGCCAGCGCGATCGGCGCCAGCACCAGCTGGGCGATGCGGTCGCCGGCCTGCACGCGGAAGATCTCGGCCGGGTCGGTGTTGAGCAGCAGCACCCGCACTTCGCCGCGGTAGCCGGCGTCGATCAGGCCGGGACTGTTGACCAGGGCGATCCCGTGCTCGCGGGCCAGCCCCGAGCGCGGCAGGACGAGACCGGCGTGCCCGGCGGGGATCTCGAGCGCGATCCCGGTGCCGACGCTCCACCTCTCCCCCGGCCCGATGTGCGCCGGCTCGCAGGCGTAGAGGTCGAGCCCGGCGTCGCCTTCGTGCGCCCGCGTCGGCAGCACGGCGTCCTCTTTCAGCTTCGCGACCCGCAGCTCCACGCCCGGCAGCCTACTGAGACCTTCCGGGTGTGGCTGGCAAGGAAGCAGGGAGCGCCGTGTGCATTGCACACAAGCGACCGATGACGCCGCCAGGCGCGCCCGGAAGGTCTCAGGCGGTGACGAGGTCGTCGAAGCGGTGCAGCTCGGCCGCCGGCACCTTGGCGTGAACGAGGACGCCGTCGGGGCGGTCGGTGCGCTCGAGGTCGCCGGCCAGCTCGTGCAGCTCGTGCAGGCGGCCGCCCTCCGAGTAGGGGATCAGCAGCTCGACCTCGGTCAGGGTCTCGGCGAAGGCCGCCTCGATCCGCTTGCGCAGCTCGTCCAGCCCGTCGCCGGCCAGCGCCGAGACGAGGACCGCACCGGGATGGGCGAGCAGCGCTTCGCGGCGCTCCTCCTCGCCCAGCAGGTCGGCCTTGTTGAGGGCCAGCAGGCGGGGCGTCTCGCCGGCGCCGATCTCCTCCAGCACGCTGTCGACCGCGCGGATGTCGGCGAGGCGCCGCTCCTCGCTCTCGGAGCCGTCGACGACGTGGACGACGAGGTCGGCCAGCACGGTCTCCTCGAGCGTCGCCTTGAACGCCTCGACCAGCTGGTGGGGCAGCTTCTCGATGAAGCCGACGGTGTCGGTCAGCAGGTACTCGCGGCCGGAGAGCTCGAAGCTGCGGGTGGTCGGGTCGAGGGTGTGGAAGAGGCGGTCGGCGGCCTCGACTTCGGCCCCGGTCAGCGCGTTCAGCAGCGTCGACTTGCCGGCGTTGGTGTAGCCGGCGAGGGCGACGCGCGGCAGCGAGGAGCGGTCGCGGCGCGCCCGCATCACGCCGCGGTTGCGCTCGAGCCGGACGAGGCGGCGGCGCAGCGCCGTGATCCGGTTGCGGGCGAGGCGGCGGTCGGTCTCGATCTGGCTCTCGCCCGGGCCCCGGGTGCCGATGCCGCCGTCGACGCGGCCGGCGCCGAGGCGCTCGAGGTGGGTCCAGAGGCCGCGCATGCGGGCCATGTTGTATTCGAGCTGCGCCAGCTCGACCTGCAGCTTGCCCTCGGCCGAGTGGGCGTGGTCGGCGAAGATGTCGAGGATCACCGCGGTGCGGTCGATCACCGGCACCCCCAGGGCGCTCTCGAGGTTGCGCTCCTGGCGCGGCGCGAGCTCGTCGTCG
>CAZHLT010000279.1:0-9051 GCA_964533285.1 uncultured Conexibacteraceae bacterium
TCGTCCTGGTGCTGGTCCTCGGCGGCGGCGGCGAGAGCGCGCCGCACCAGGTGGTCCGTTTCGGCGACGTCCCCAAGGGGGTCGAGATCGCGGCACGGCTCGAGCCGCACGCCTTCGGCACCCAGATCCACATGTACGTCAAAGGCATCCGCTCGGGGACGCTGTGCCGCGTCTTCCTGCGCGGCGAGGACGGCAAGCGCTACTCGGCCGGCAGCTTCCGCTACCGCTGGGGCGATGACTCCGACGCGGTGCTGAGCTCGGCGCTCGACCTCTCGCGCACCGCCGCGATCGGCGTCCGCGCCGGCGACCGCACCTTCGTCGCCCCAGTCGGGCGCGGCGCCGCGTCGCGCGGCGGGGCGCAGGAGGCGGCGGCCTGAACTCGAAGCAGTGAGGGCCGTGAACACGAGGACCTACGCGCTGGTGCTGCTCCTGGTCGCTGCCGCGGCGCTGGTGCTCGCCGACTGCGGCGGGGGCGGCGAAGGCGAGGCGACCGGCGGCGGCGAGGAAACGACGCGCGAGGAAACGCACACCCCGGCCAACGGCGAAGCCGAAGCGAGCGGCAACGCCTACGTCGCGCTCGCCAGCTCGCCGGGGCTCGGTCTGGTCCTCGTCAGCTCCGAGGGCTTCGTCCTCTACGCCTTCGCCGGCGACCGCGGCGCGACCTCGAGCTGCTACGGCGCCTGCGCCAAAGCCTGGCCGCCGCTGCTCACCGAAGGCCCGCCGCAGCCGAGCAACGGCGCCTCGGCGGCGAAGCTCGGCACGAGCGAGCGCCGGGACGGCAGCGTCCAGGTCACCTACGCCGGCCACCCCCTCTACACCTACGGCGGCGACGACGGCCCCGGCCAGGCCACCGGCAACGGCGCCGCCGCCTTCGGCGGCCTCTGGCAGGCGCTCAAAGGCAGCGGCACCCCCGCCACCTGACCCCCAGCGCGTGGTTCCTTTGTTGCGGCTGCCGCGACAAAAGGAACCGCGAGGGTGGGGTCAGCGTTTGTGGTAGGTGGCGACCGGGGGGACCTGGGCGCGGATCTCGGCGAGCAGGCGGGCGGCGAGCTCGGCGGGGTCCTCGTCGGGGCGAGGCTGGCCGCCGGCGGGATCGAAGAAGCGGACGCTGATGCGGGGGCGGCGAGGGAATCCGGTGAGGTCGGCGGTGCCCTCGATCGCGACCAGGCTGACGTGCGCCTCGGGGACCTCGAGCGCGAGGCGGCCGATGCCGCTGCGGGCGCGCAGGACCTTGCCGCGGGAACGGGTGCCCTCGGGGAAGACGCCGATGCAGGCGCCGGCGCGCAGGGTCTCGATCGCCTTCGCCAACGCCCGCTTGTCGCCGCTGCCGCGCTCGATCGGGATCTGCCCCATCCCGTGCAGGATCGGGCCGAGGCCCTTGATGTCCCAGAGTTCGGCTTTGGCGAGGGCGCGGATCTGGCGCCGCTTGACCGCGGCGACGCCGACCATCACCGGATCCCAATGGCTGTCGTGGTTGCCGGCGATCAGCAGCGGTCCGCTCTGCGGCAGCGTCTCCAGACCCTCGACCTGGAGCCGGCCCCAGAGGGCGACCGGCCGGTTGAGGGCCATGGCGATGCGGTAGGTGCGGGTGCGCTCGCGCATCGGGGCGTGAGTTCTACGCGTTTCCGCCGCCGGCCGCTCGCCGACCTCATGACCTATCTAACCCTCTGGGTTACAAAGGTCATGAGGTCGGGGGTCAGGTGGAGGCGTCGGCGGCGCGGCGGAGGAGGTCGCGCAGGGCGCGCTGGTCCTCGGCCGAGAGGGCATGGAGCCACGGCGGCGGCTCGCTCAGCTCGCCGAGCGCCTGCTGCCGCAGCCGCGTCCCCTTCGCGGTCAGCCCCAGCGCCTTGACCCGGCGGTCGGCCGGCGAGGGGCGGCGGCGGGCGAGGCCGCGGGCTTCGAGCGCGTCGGCGATCCCGGTCACGTTGGAGGGGTCGCAGCGCAGCAGCTCGGCGATCTCCCCCATCGTCCGCGGCTCACCGAGCCGCACCAGGGTGCTGAGCGTCGCCGGGGTGAGGCCGAGGGCGCGGGCGACGTCGACCAGGCGCGGCGGGTAGACGAGCGAGGCCAGCAGGCCCCACGCTTCGTAGGCGACTCCGCCCTGCTCTTTCGCGCTGTCTGCGTCCATCTTCTGTGCCTTCTCAGTCCGGGGAAGCTATTGTATCTCAATCTTTGATAGCCTCAACTATTGAGAATGGCAGGTAACTTGGAGGAGCGATGACGATGACCGAGCCGGCCCCCGGCGCCACCCCCGACCGCAACGGCATCGAGGCCGCGGGCCTCGTGCGCGAGTTCAAGAAGGGGCCGCGGGCGGTCGACGGCATCGACCTCGCCGTCAAGCCCGGCGAGATCTACGGCTTCCTCGGGCCCAACGGCGCCGGCAAGTCGACGACGGTGCTGATGCTGACCACCCTCCTCCCTCCCACCGCCGGCTCGGCCCGCGTCGCCGGCTTCGACGTCGCCAGCGAAGGGCCGCGGGTGCGCGCGGCGATCGGCGCCGCCCTGCAGGAGGCGGCGCTCGACCCGCTGCTCAGCGGCCGCGAGCACATGCGCCTGCAGACCTCGCTGCACGGCATCGCCAAGGACGAGCGCGAGGCGCGCGGCGACGAGCTGCTCGAGCGTGTCGGCCTCGCCAGGGCCGCCGACCGCCGCGTCGGCGGCTACTCGGGCGGGATGAAGCGGCGGCTCGACCTGGCGCTGGCGCTCGCCCACCGGCCGCGCATCCTCTTCCTCGACGAGCCGACGACCGGCCTCGACATCCAGAGCCGCACCGCGCTCTGGGAGGAGGTCTCGCGGCTCGCCGCCGAGGACGGCGTCACCGTCTTCCTCACCACCCAGTACCTGGAGGAGGCCGACGCGCTCGCCGACCGGGTCGGGATCATCGACCACGGCAAGCTGGTCGCCGAGGGCACGCCGGCGGCGCTGAAGGCCGAGATCGGGCGGCCGACGGTGGAAGCGGTCCCCCGCGACCCCGCCGACCACGAGCGCCTCGCCACCGTCCTCGCCCGCTTCGGCGAGCCGGGCGGCGCCGCCCCGAAGGGGGCCGCGGTCCGCCTCGCCGGCGGCGAGTCGCAGCTGGCCGACGTGGTGCGGGCGCTCGACTCCGAGGGGATCGCGATCGAGCACCTGCAGCTGCACGCGCCCTCGCTCGACGACGTCTTCCTGACCAAGACCGGGCGCTCGCTGGAGGGCGCCGAGGAGGCCGAGGCGGAGCAGGAGGAGCAGGCGGCGGAGGCGACGAGCCCGGCATGAGCGGCGGCCTCCGCACCCAGGTCGGGCAGCTGGCGCGGCGCTCGGTGCTGCGCACCCTGCGCCAACCGGCGCAGGTCGTGCCGGCGCTGATCTTCCCGCTGTTCCTGCTCGCGGTGAACTCGGGCGGGCTGGGCGACGCCACCAACCTGCCCGGCTTCCCGACCGACTCCTACCTCACCTTCGCCCTCGCCGTGCCCTTCATGCAGGGCGCCCTGTTCTCGGTGATGAACGCCGGCACCGACCTCGCCCGCGACATCGAGACCGGCTTCCTCAACCGCCTGGCGCTGACCCCGCTGCGCGGCGCGGCGCTGCTCAGCGGCCTGCTCGCCGGGGCGATCGTGCTCGGCGTCATCCAGGGCACCGTCTACCTCAGCGTCGGCCTGCTGGCCGGAGCCGAGCTCGCCGCCGGCGCCGCCGGGGCGCTGGTGATCATCCTGCTGGCGGTGACGATCACCGTCGCCTTCGGCAGCATCGGCCTCTTCGCCGCCCTGCGCACCGGCAACGGCGAGGCGGTCCAGAGCCTCTTCCCGGTCTTCTTCATCTTCCTCTTCCTCTCCTCGATGGCGCTGCCGCTGGAACTGATCCAGACCGACTGGTACCGGGCGATCGCCACCGTCAACCCGGTCTCCTACCTGCTGCAGGCGTTCCGCTCGCTGCTGATCGAAGGCTGGGACCTGGGCGAGCTGGCGCTCGGCTTCGGCATCGCCCTGGCGCTGCTGGCGATCGGCATGTACGCCGCCTCGGCGGCGCTGAAGACGAGGCTGGTGCGGACGTGAGCCCGGCAGCGAGCGACGAGCGCCGCCCACCCGGCCTGCGCGCGGTCGCCCTCGCGGTCGCCTGGCGCAGCATCCACAACTACCTCTCCAACCCGGCCTTCCTGGTCCCCTCGCTGGTCTTCCCGCTGTTCTTCTTCGTCTCCTTCGCCGGCGGCCTCTCGGCGATCGCCAACGTCCCCGGGTTCGACTTCCCGACCGGGTACACCGCCTTCCAGTTCGTCTTCGTGCTGCTGCAGTCGGCGGCCTTCGGCGGCGTCTTCACCGGCTTCGGCATCGCCCGCGACTTCGAGACCGGGTTCGCCCGCCGCTACCTGCTCGCCGCCGGCAACCGCGGCGGCATCGTCGCCGGCTACGCGCTGGCGGCGCTGGTCCGGGCGATGGTCACCTGGGCGGTGCTGACCGCGGTCGCGCTGCTCGCCGGGATGAACGTCGACGGCGACGGGGTCGAACTGTTCGGCCTCTACGGGCTCGCCGTGCTGGTCAACGTGGCGGCGACGATGTGGTCGGCGGGGATCGCGATGCGGGTGCGCTCGATCCAGGGCGGGCCGCTGATGCAGTTCCCGGTCTTCCTCATCCTCTTCCTGGCGCCGGTCTACGTGCCGCTCGGGCTGCTCAGCGGCTGGATCCACGCGGTCGCCTCGGTCAACCCGGTGACGGCGCTGCTCGAGGCCGGGCGCGGCTTCATCTCCGGCGACCCGGTCCTCGTCGCCCTCGCCTTCGCGATCGCGGTCGTGCTGCCGGTCCTCTTCGCGCTCTGGGCGCGCGGCGGCCTGCGCCGCGCCGAAGCCGCCGGCTGACGCCGCGTGGCGTGGCAGTCCCGCGTGGCAGTTAGCGGGGGCTGCGGGGTTGGCGGGGCTAGAAGGGCTGGACGTAGGAGACGAGGCGGTCGCCGACGAGGCTGTGGACGCCGAAGGCGGGCGGGTCGTCGCAGAGCTCGATCTCCGGCATCTCGAAGTCGAGCTTGGCCTGCTCGTAGACGCTGGGCACCGCCATCACCGGCCGGCCGCCGAGGCGGCCGACGACGGTGCGGTGGACGTGACCGCAGACCAGGCCGAGGACCTGCGGGCTGGCGGCGACGACCTGCTCCAGCCCGGCGCGGCCGGCGGCCGCGATCCCGATCTCGTCCCAGACCTCGATCCCGATCTCCAGCGGCAGGTGGTGCAGGGCGACCAGCGCCGGCCGTCCCGGCTCGCGCGCCAGTTCCGCCTCGAGCCAGGCCAGCCGCTCGGAGTCGAGCTCGCCGGCGGCGCTGCCGGGGACGACGGTGTCGAGCACGAGCAGCCGCAGCGGGCCGAGGTCGACCGCGTACTGGACCGGCTCCGCCCCCTCCCCCGGCAGCTCGAAGGCGCGCCGCAGCGCCCCGCGCTCGTCGTGGTTGCCGGGCAGCACGTGGTAGGGCGCCGGCAGCCGCGAAAGCAGCTCGCGCACCGTCGCGTACTCGCCGTCGCCGCCGTGTTCGGTGAGGTCGCCGCTGACCAGCACCGCGTCGGGCCGCGAGGGGAAGCCGCGGACGGCCTCCACCGCCCGCGCCAGCGCCGCCGCCGGGTCGCTCTCGGTCCACTCCGCGCCGATGTGCGGGTCGCTGATCTGGATCAGGAGGAAGGGATGCGGGGACATCTACTAAGTGATGAAAATCACGCTTGTCGGTAGGCGGGAGATGGAGGCTGCATTTCTGCCCCGTGCAGGGTAAACCCGGCTGTCTCCGACCGCGCCCGCCGGCCGGGACTAAAGTAGACACGAGCATGTCGCAAAAGCCACTTGAGCTGATCCTCGCCCGCAACCTGATGTCGGCGCTCTCGACGCCGGCCTTCCTCGTCGACGAGGGCGGGCTGCTCGTCTTCTACAACGAGGCGGCGGGGATCCTGCTCGGGCGCCGCTTCGACGAGCTCGGCTCGGTCGGGCCGGAGGAGTGGGGCTCGACCTTCGGCCCCTTCGACGACGACGGCGAGCCGATCCCCTACGACGAGCTGCCGGTCGTCACCGCGGTCCGCCGCGGCCACCCCGCCCACGCCAGCTTCACGATCCGCTCGGCCGACGGCGCCACCCACTCGGTCGAGGCCTCGGCCTTCCCGATCCTGACCCCGCACGGCTCCCAGGGCGCGATCGCGATCGTCTGGCCGGCGCTCGACGGGACCGAAGCCGAGGCCGGCGCCACCGCCAACCGCAACGGGGCGGCGCCGGCGTGAGGGTCAGGCTCTGGGGGACGCGCGGCTCGATCCCGGCCCCCGGGCCGGAAACCGTGCGCTACGGCGGCAACACCTCCTGCGTCGGCGTCACCCTCGGCGACGGCTCGCTGCTGGCGCTCGACGCCGGCAGCGGCATCCGCAGCCTCGGCCTCACCCTGCCCGAGGAGCCGGCCCGCCTCCACATCCTGCTCACCCACCTGCACCTCGACCACATCCTCGGCCTCGCCTTCTTCGCCCCCGTCTTCCGGCCGCAGACCGAGATCGTCGTCTGGGGCCCGGTCTCGCCGAAAGCCTCGCTGCGCGACCGCATCGGCCGCTACGTCTCCGCCCCGCTCTCGCCGCTGGAGGTGCGCGAGCTGCCCTGCGACGTTTCCTTCCGCGCCTGCCCGGAGACCGAGTGGGAGATCGGCTCGGCCCGGGTCCGCGCCGCCTCGGTCGCCCACCGCGGGCCGACGCTCGGCTACCGGATCGACGAGGGCGGCTCCTCGCTGACCTACATCCCCGACCACGAGCCGGCGCTCGGCGCCGACCTCGACCGGCTCGAGGACGACTGGATCTCCGGCTTCGAGCTGGCCCGCGGCACCTCGCTGCTGATCCACGACGGCCAGTACACCGACGCCGAGTACCCCGACCACGTCGGCTGGGGCCACTCGGCCGTCTCGCACACGCTCGCCTTCGCCCACCGCACCGGCGCCGAGCGGACGCTGCTCTTCCACCACGACCCCTCCCACTCCGACGCCCAGCTCGACGCCCTGCTCGAGGAAGCGCGGGGCGGCTGGGAGGCGCTCGGCGGCGACGGCGAGGCGATCGGCCTCGGCGTCGAGGGAGCCGAGGTGGAGCTTGCCGATCAGGCGCGTGCCTCGGTCAGCGCGGCCCGCTAGTCTGCGGGCCACGTTTGCGGTCGAAGCTTCGCCCCGGCAGTGACCGACCCCGATTCGCCAGCCCTGCAAGCCGCCCTCTCGCGCTCGGAGCTCGTTGCCGAGGCGCTCGCCTTCGCCCGCGCGGCGCACGCCGGCCAGGTCCGCAACGGCAGCGGCGGCATGCCCTACGTCGAGCACCCGATCGCGGTCGCGGCGCTGCTCGCCGAGCACGGCTACGGCGACGAGGTGATCGCGGCGGCGCTGCTCCACGACGTGATCGAGGACAGCGACGCGACCGCCGAGGAGCTGCGCAACCGCTTCGGCGAGCCGGTCGCCGCCCTGGTCGAGGCGCTCAGCGACGACGAAGCGGTCGCCGACTACCGCGCCCGCAAGGCGGAGCATCGCGCCCGCGTCCGCGCCGCCGACGGCGACGCGCTGGCGATCTACGGCGCCGACAAGCTGACCAACGTCGGCACCCTGCGGCGCGCCTACGCCAGCCAGGGGGAGGCGGTCGCCGAGGAGTTCAAGGTGCCGCTCTCGCTCAAGCTCGAGGTCTGGGCCGAGGACCTGGCGATGCTGCGGCGCGAGCGGCCCGAGCTGCCGTTCCTCGACCGCCTCGGCGAGGTGCTCAGCCGCTTCGCGGAGGATCGCTCGGCGGCACTCCCTCCCGCCGGAGCCTGAGCCGGCGGCTGAGCGGCAGCACCGCCCAGAGCAGGGCGAAGACGACGAAGACGGCAGCCGTGGTGACGACGGCGGCCGCCGTGCCGAAGAGGAAGTTGCTGATCAGCAGCACCGCGCAGGTCATCGCCAGCGCCAGCGCCGCCAGGCCGGCGATCGCGCAGCGGTTGGCGATCAGGACCAGGTGGCGCTTCTGCTGGTAGCGGAAGGTGAGGCGGTGGTAGGCGGAGGGCGCGATCAGCAGCGCCGCCGAGAGCGCGGTCAGCAGCAGCGTCGCGAAGTAGACCTTCTTCTCGAACTCGCTGACGCCGCCGAAGCGCTGCTGGAAGGGCACCGCGAGGAGGAAGGCGAACAGCACCTGGACGCCGGGCAGGGCCACCCGCAGCTCCTGCAGCAGCTCGCCGAGGTTGCGGTCGAGCCGCTCGCCTTCGGTCTCCGGCCTGCCTGACGGTCGCTCCTGCATCTGCGCCACCATAACCCCGGTGAAGACCGCGCCAAACCCGGCGAGGACCGCCGCGAAGGCTGAGACCGCACTTCCTCCCGCTATGCGGGCGGAAGTGCGGTCTCGCGCCGCGTAGGATCGCGCGATGGGACGTCTGGCGGTGATCCTCGGCAGCAGCGCTCTCGGGCCGGGCGGGGCGCAGATCGCCGCGGCGGCGGCCGAGCACGGGGCGGCGATCGTGCAGCGGCACGGTGAGGCCGGCTCCGCCTACGTGCTGCCGCACCTGATCGACCACGTCGCCAACCTGCGGCCGCTGGCCGAGCAGGGCTGCGACCGGGTGCTGGCGATCGGCTCGGTCGGCTCGCTGAAAGCGGAGATCACGGTCGGCAGCCTTCTCTGCCCCGACGACTTCATCGCCCTCCAGGTCGGGGTCTCGATCTTCGCCGACCAGCGCGCCCACTCGGCGCCGGGCTTCGACCCGCGCTGGCGGGCCGAGGTGCTGGCGGCCTGGCCGGACGGCGGCGCGGCGCCGCGCGACGGCGGCGTCTACTGGCAGACGCACGGGCCGCGCTTCGAGACCCCGGCCGAGATCCGTCTGATCGCTCCCCACGCCGACGTGGTCGGGATGACGCTGGCGGCCGAGTGCGTCGTCGCCGGCGAGCTGGGGCTCGAATACGCGGCGATCTGCGTCGTCGACAACCTCGCCAACGGCCTCAGCGCGGGCGAACTCGACGTGGCGGCGCTCGAGGACGACCGCCTCGCCAACGCCGAGCGCCTGCGCGAGGGCCTGGCGGCAGTACTGCCGCGCCTCGGGGCGGTCGCTCGATGAGCAGCTGTGACGAGTTCTGCCCGCCTGC
>CAZHLT010000280.1:0-13475 GCA_964533285.1 uncultured Conexibacteraceae bacterium
GGTCGGCGGCGGCTGGTGGCAGGTCGTCACCCGCTTCACCCTCGAGGTCGAGGGTTCGGAGAAGCCCTGCTTCGTCGGCGACTCCGTCACCCGCGTCATCGCCGCCGCCTGAGGGCCGGCCGATGGCCGTGCCGCCCGGGGCCAAGGACGTCAGTCAATTCCTCTCCGCCTTCTCGGCCGCCGACTTCGCATGAGAGCGCTGATGGCGGAGGACACCGAGTGGTCGATGGCCGACGCCAAACCCGCCGAGAGCGACGCCTTCTGGTCGGAGTAGGCGGCCGCCGAGCAGGCTGGCCCTCTGAGGCGGCCCCGGCCGCGCCGTTGTCGACTTTGTCCTGCCTATAGGACGCAAAAAGTCGACAACGCGGGCGCAGCCGGCGGGGCCGCCGGCTATTTGACGGTGAGCGTTCCTTCCATGCCGGCTTCGCGGTGGCCGGGGACGGTGCAGAAGAACTTGTAGGTGCCGGGTTTGAGCTCGATTTCGGTCGAGTCGGAGCCTTCGGTGATCGTTTCCGTCTGGCCGAGCACTTCGCCGTTCATGGTTTCGATCGCGACGTCGTGGGGGACCGGCTGCGGGTTTTCGAATTCGATCGTGACTTTGCCGGCTTCGGCGCTGGCGGTGTCGCTGGCGTAGGCGAGGCCGGTTTCGGCCGCGGCGAACTTCACCGACGCGCCGCCGCCCGCTTCTTCACCGCCCGCGGCGCCTTCTTCCCCGCCCGCTTCTTCGCCGCTGGTTTCGGCGGCCCCGGTCGGTTCGGAGCTCGAGCCCGAGCCGCCGCAGGCGACCAGGGCCAGCGCGACGAGCAGGAGCATGACGGCGACGGCGACCTTCTTCATGGCGATCCTTTCTCCCGGGAAAAAGCTCTGGTCCACTCTAGCCCCGATACGGCTGGCGTGTCGCCGCGGTTCAACCGGCCAGCGCGGGCCGTGCTCGGCGACCGCGGGCCAGCGGCGGGCCGCCGGCGAGCGACGCGGTCGGCCGGCTGCGCGAGCTCGACGCTCGCCGAGCGTGGCTCAGCGGCCGTGGAACTCGGGCTTCTCGCCGGCGAAGAAGGCCTTGACGCCGTTCAGCAGGTCCTCGGTCGCCATGCTGTCGGCGATCCCGTGGCGCTCCAGCTGCAGGTGGTCGGCGATCCGGTTTTCGATGCTGACGCCGACCAGGGCTTTCGCCATCCGCACGTAGTGGGGCGCCTGCCGCGCCAGCTTCGCTGCCTTCGCGCGGGCGCTCTCGATCAGCGCCTCGGGCTCGACCACCTCGCTGACGAGGCGCTCGGCGAGGGCGTCGCGGGCGCTCATGTTGGGGTCCTCGAGCAGGATCTCCAGCGCCCGGCTCGGCCCGACCACGCGGGGCAGGAAGTAGGTCATGCCGCCGTCGGGCGAGGCGCCGATGCGGCCGTAGGCCGGCGCGAAGAAGGCGTTCTCGGAGGCGATCCGGATGTCGCAGGCAAGCGCCAGCGAGAAGCCGGCGCCGGCGGCGGGGCCGTTGACGGCGGCGACCACCGGGTAGGGGATGCGGCGCAGGTCGATGATCCCCTGGTGCAGCACGTCGGCGCCGTGGCGGACGCTGGCGGGGAGGTCGACGCCCTCGGTTTCGGCCCCTTTCTTGAACCAGTTGACGTCACCGCCGGCGCAGAAGGCGTCCCCGGCGCCGGTCACGATCGCCGCCCGCAGCGGCGCCTGGTCGGCCAGCCACGAGAAGGCGATCGGCAACTCGGCGATCATCTCCGGGCTCATCGCGTTGAAGGCCTCGGGCCGGTTCAGGGTGAGGACCCCGATCCCGTCCTCGCCGACCTCCAGCTCCATCGTCTTCAGCTCTGGCGGCACCGGATTCTGGCTGCTCATCGTTCCTCTCTCTCCCGTCTTGCGGACAACGCCTGAATGCCTGAGTGGGCCGCAGCCTACCCTTTGCTGCGATGACCGACGCCGCCCCCGAGAACCAGCAGCTCTCGCGCGCACAGCGCCTCGCCGAGCGCCGCCGCGAGCTGCCCGACGCGCCGGGCGTCTACCTCTTCTACGGCGCCGACGGCGAGCTGCTCTACGTCGGCAAGGCGCGCTCGATCCGCAAACGGGTCGCCTCCCACTTCTCCGGCGGCAACACCCGCCTCACCGCGCGGATCGACCGCATCGACACCCTCGTCACCCAGACCGAGGCCGAGGCGCTGCTCGCCGAGCAGAGCTTCATCAAGCGCCACCGGCCGCACTTCAACATCCGCCTGCGCGACGACAAGTCCTACCCCTACGTCGCCGTCAGCCTCGACGAGGACTACCCGCGGGTCTACTTCACCCGCGAGAAGCACCGCTCCGGCCGCGCCTACTTCGGGCCCTTCTCCAGCGCCAAGCGGGTGCGGGAGACGCTCGACCTGCTCGGCAAGCTGTTCCAGTTCCGCACCTGCGAGGGCGCCGAGCCGGGCCGGCGCTCCGGCAGCCCCTGCCTCGACTACTACATCAAGCGCTGCGGGGCGCCCTGCGTCGGCCACGTCAGCCGCGAGGAGTACCGCCGCAACATCGACGCGATCGTCGACTTCCTCTCCGGTCGCTACCGCCAGGTCGAGGCGGAGGAGCAGGGGAAGATGGAGGCCGCCGCCGACGCCGAGGAATTCGAGCGGGCGGCGATCCATCGCGACCGGCTGAAGGCGATCCGCTCGCTGTTCGAGCGCCAGCGGGTGGCCGGCGGCTCGGTCGGCACCGCCGACCTGATCGGGGTCGCGGTCGAGGGCGCCGACGCCAACGCCCAGGTCTTCCAGGTGCGCGACGGGATCCTCGCCGAGCGTCAGAGCTTCTACCTCGACAACCAGGGCGAGCGCGATCTCGCCGAGGTCGCCGAGGAGTTCATCGGCCAGTACTACTCGGCCTCGCCGGCGACGCCGCCGATGATCGTCGTCGGCGCCTACCTGCGCGACCGCGCCGAGCTGCTCTCGCAGGCGCTGAGCGAACGCCGCGGCGGCCAGGTCGAGGTCCGCGCCGCCGAGCGCGGCGACAAACGCCGCCTGCGCGAGCTCGCCGAGCGCAACGCGAAACTCGCCCTCGACCAGGACAAGCTGCGCCGCGAGCACCGCCGCGCCCGCCGCGTCGAGGCGCTCTCCTCGCTGCAGGAGGCGCTGGGGATGGAGGAGCTGCCGGTGCGGATCGAGGGCTTCGACATCTCGACGATCGGCGGCGAGCACACCGTCGCCTCGATGGTCGTCTTCGAGGGCGGGGCGACGAAGAAGGCCGACTACAGGCGGTTCAAGGTGCGCGGCGACCTGCGCGACCCCGAGGGCGCCGCCGGCCCCGACGACTTCGCCTCGATCGAGGAGGTGCTCTCGCGGCGGCTGGCGCGCTACCTCGAACAGGCCGACCTCTCGCCGCACGACGGCAAGCGCGACGCCAGCTTCGCCTCGCTGCCCTCGCTGATCATGATCGACGGCGGCAAGGGCCAGCTGGCGGCCGGGATGCGCGCCCTGCAGCCCTTCGTCGAGCGCGGCGTCGCCGTCGTCAGCCTCGCCAAGCGGGAGGAGGAGGTGTACGTGCCGGGGCGCTCGCAGCCGCTGGAGCTGGCCGCCGACTCGGAGGCCAACCAGCTCCTGCAGCGGGTCCGCGACGAGGCCCACCGGTTCGCGATCGAGCACCACCGCGGCCGCCGCGACCGGGCGATGACCGGCTCGGTGCTCGACGAGCTGAGGGGGATCGGGCCGGTGCGCAAGCGGGCGCTGCTGCGGCACTTCGGCTCGCCGGAGCGGTTCCTCGCCGCCACCCGCGAGGAGCTCGAGTCGGTGCCCGGCCTGCCTGGCAAAGTTGGGCGCGAGATCCACGAGCAGCTGAACCGGATCGGCTGAACGAGACGACCGACATGGACGCTGAATGAACGAGCACATGGTGCACCTGGTGGTGATCACCGGCCACTCGGGGGCCGGCAAGTCGGAGGCGATCGCCGCCTTCGAGGACGGCGGCTACTTCTGCGTCGACAACCTGCCGCCGCGGATGATCGGCAGCCTCGGCGAGCTCTTCCGCCACGAGGGCAGCGGCGTCCGCAGCGCGGCGATCGTCTCCGACGTGCGCGGCGGCGAGTACTTCGAGGACCTGCTGCAGGTGCTCGACGACCTCGGCGGCGACGGGCTGAAGCCGACCCTGCTCTTCCTCGAGGCCGACGAGGAGACGCTGCTCGACCGCTACAAGGAGACCCGCCGTCGCCACCCGCTGGCGCCGGAAGGCCGGATCGTCGACGGGATCCGGATCGAGCGCGAACGGTTGGCGCCGCTGCGCGAGCGCGCCGACGTCGTCATGGACACCAGCGACCTGACCGGGGGCGAGCTGCGGGGGCGCATCGCCGAGGAGATGCTGGGCGAGGACGAGGCGGGCAAGCTGGCGCTGACGCTGCTCACCTTCGGCTTCAAGAACGGGCCGCCGCGCGACGCCGACCTCACCCTCGACGTCCGTTTCCTGCCCAACCCGCACTACGACGACGAGCTGCGGCCGCTGACCGGGATGGACGCCGCGGTGCGGGCCTACGTCGAGTCGGGCACCCAGGCGGGGGAGTTCTACGGGCGGCTGATGCCGCTGCTCGAGTTCCTGGTGCCGGCCTACGTCGCCGAGGGCAAGAGCCACCTGACGATCGCGATCGGCTGCACCGGCGGCCGCCACCGCTCGGTCACCGTCGCCGACCGCATCCGCCGCGACCTGGCCGGCCGCGACGACGTCGTCGTCCGCGTCAAGCACCGCGACGTGGACCTCGACTGACCGCTCAGGCGGGGGGCCGGGGGTCGATCTCGCCTCCGACCTAGAATCGCGGGGCTTTGCCCGATCCCGTCATCTCCATCAAAGGTCTGCGCATGTCCTACGGCGAGACCGAAGCCGTGCGCGGCATCGACCTCGAGGTCATGCCCGGCGAGGTCTTCGCCTTCCTCGGCCCCAACGGCGCCGGCAAGACGACCACGGTCGAGATCATGGAGGGGTACCGCAAGCGGACCGGGGGGGAGGTGAGCGTGCTCGGCGAGGACCCCGAGCGCGCCGGCCGCGCCTGGCGCGAGCGGATTGGGATCGTCCTGCAGAGCGGCCGCCCCGACCCCTACCTGACCGTGCGCGAGTCGCTGGCGCTGTACGCCGGCTACTACCGGCGGTCGCGGCCGATCGACGAGGTGATCGAGCTGGTCGGGCTCGAGGGCAAGGCCGATGAGCGGGCGCGGCGGCTCTCCGGCGGCCAGCAGCGGCGCCTCGACGTCGGCATGGCGCTGGTCGGCGACCCCGAGCTGCTCTTCCTCGACGAGCCGACGACCGGCTTCGACCCCTCGGCCCGGCGCCAGGCCTGGGAGGTGATCGCCGGCCTCCGCGACCTCGGCAAGACCGTCTTCCTCACCACCCACTACATGGACGAGGCCCAGCGCCTCGCCGACCGGGTGACGATCATCGCCGGCGGCGAGATCGTCGCCCGCGGCACGCCGGCCGACCTCGGCGCCCGCCGGCAGGGGACGACGACGATCCGCTACCAGCGCGGCGGCGAGGAGGTCACGGTCGAGACCGACGACCCGGTGCGAGCGCTGCACGAGCTGACCGGCGCGGCGCTTGCCGACGGCAACGAGCTGGAGGGGCTGGAAGTGACGCGGCCGACGCTCGAGGACGTCTACCTGGAGCTGACCGCGGCGCCCGAGCGCGAGGGAGGGGAGGGGGAATGAGCGCGCTCGCCCTCATCGCCCACCAGTTCCGCTACGACCAGAAGGCGTTCTGGCGCAACCCCGCCTCGGTCTTCTTCACGGTGATGGTCCCGGTCGTGCTGCTGCTGATCTTCGGCGCCGTCTTCGGCGGCAAGCACGTCGAGATCGGCGGCGGCGGCAGCGTCAAGACGACGACCTACTACGTGCCGGCGATCATCACCCTGGCGATCATCTCCTCGACGATGCAGACGCTGGCGATGACGTTGGTGATCGCCCGCGAAGAAGGCCGGCTCAAGCGCAGCCGCTCGACGCCGCTGCCGCCCTGGGTCTTCATCGCCGGCCGGGTCGGCAATTCGGTCGTCGTCGCTCTGCTGATGATGGTTGTGCTGGCGGTGATCGGCCGCGTCCTCTTCTCGGTCCCGTTCCCCTGGGCGCAGCTGCCGGCGGTGCTGGTGACGCTGGTGGTCGGCGCCGCCTGCTTCTGCTGCCTCGGCATCGCCCTCACCGCGGCGATCCCCTCCCAGGATGCCGCCGCGCCGATCGTCAACGCGCTGCTGCTGCCGCTCTACTTCCTCTCCGGCGTCTTCATCCCCGACGACGAGCTCTCCAGCGGCGTCATCGGCTTCGCCAACCACTTCCCGGTCCGCGACTTCTTCGAGGCCTTCTTCCAGGCCTACATCCCCGCCGCGCCGGGCTCCGGCGTCGACTGGGGCAACCTCGCCGTGGTCGCGATCTGGGGCGTCGCCGGCCTCCTCCTCGCCGTCCGCTTCTTTCGCTGGACCCCCCGCGGCGGCTGAGGGCCGGGTTCGGATTCGCGCTCGCGACATTGACCACACCTGAGTGTGGTCATTGTCGCGAGCGCCGGTTCAATCACTCAGCCGACCTCTGGGTGGCTCGCGCGTATAGCCTCTGTCGCTCGATGCTTCACCACGTCCTCCTCGAGGTCGCCGATCTGGACCGCAGCGCGGCGTTCTACGACTCGATGCTCGCCCCGCTGGGATGGCGCCGGCATTTCGAGGAGGATCAGACGATCGGCTGGGGAATCGCCAAGCCGGTCTTCTTCGTCGCCGCCCATCACGAGCCCCGTCCGGGCTTCGGCCTGCTCAGCTTCTCGGCGCTCGGCATCGTCGCCGTCAAGGCGGCCTGGGAGAACGGGCTCAGGGGCGGCGGCACCAGCGTCAGCGAGCCGGGCGAACGCCGCTCGCCGGGCTCCGGCTCCTACTCGGCTTTCCTGCAGGATCCCGACGGCTACGAGATCGAGATCACGATCGGGTCCGATTGACCGGATCGAATGTGGGAAAACCACACCGCGACGGCTCGTCGAGTCCATAACATCGGGCCTCCCGTGGCTTCATAACATCGGCCCCCAAAGAGAACTCAGGAGGAGACACTTCATGGCTGTGAAGGTCGGCATCAACGGTTTCGGACGCATCGGGCGCAACATCTTCCGCGCCGCGCATGCGGCGGGCGCGGACATCGAGTTCGTCGCCGTCAACGACCTCGTCGACACCGCCACGATGGCGAACCTCCTCAAGTACGACTCGATCCTCGGGCGCTTCCCGGGCGAGGTCGCCGCCGGCGACGGCTCGCTCAGCGTCGACGGCGCCGAGATCAAGGCGTTCGAGGAGCGCGATCCGGCGGCGCTGCCCTGGGCCGACCTCGGCGTCGACGTGGTGGTCGAGTCGACCGGCCACTTCACCAAGCGCGACGACGCCGCCAGGCACCTCGAGGCGGGCGCCAAGAAGGTGATCATCTCCGCCCCGGCCACCGAACCGGACGTGACCGTCGCCCTCGGCGTCAACTTCGACTCCGACTACGACCCGGTGAACCACCACGTCATCTCCAACGCCTCCTGCACGACCAACTGCCTGGCACCGATGGCGAAGGTGCTGCACGAGGCGTTCGGGATCGAGCAGGGGCTGATGACGACGATCCACGCCTACACCGCCGACCAGCGGCTGCAGGACATGCCGCACAAGGACCCGCGCCGCTCCCGCGCCGCCGCCCTCAACCTGATCCCGACGACGACCGGCGCCGCCAAAGCCGTCGGCCTCGTCCTGCCGGAGCTGAACGGCAAACTGAACGGGTTCTCGATGCGCGCCCCGGTCCCGACCGGCTCCGCCGTCGACCTCGTCTTCACGACGCCGAACCCGCTCGACCCCGACCAGATCAACGCGGCGCTGAAGGCCGCCGCGGAGGGGCCGCTGCAGGGCATCCTCGACTACACCGAGGACCCGATCGTCTCCACCGACATCGTCGGCGACCCGCACTCCTCGATCGTCGACGCGCAGTCGACGATGGTGATCGGCGACGGCCGCATGGCCAAGGTGATCAGCTGGTACGACAACGAGTGGGGCTACTCGAACCGCTGCGTCGAGCTGGCCGGCAAGGTCCTGCCCTAACGCCGGGAGGGACGGTCCGATGGCGGGCTTCGCCAAGGCGAGCGTGCGCGACGCGGCGGTCAAGGGCCGCCGCGTCCTCGTCCGCGTCGACTTCAACGTGCCCTTGCGCCCCGCCGCCCCCGGACGCGGGAGCGAGGGCGTGTCCATATCTGATCCCCACGCCCTCGCGGGAGCAGAGGGGGCGGCGGGTTATGAAGTGGCCGACGACACGCGGATCCGGGCGGCGCTGCCGACGATCGAGCTGCTGCGCGAACGCGGCGCCGCGGTGATCCTCGTCTCCCACCTCGGCCGCCCCGGCGGCAAGGTCGACCCGGCGCTCTCGATGGCGCCGGTGGCGAAGCGGCTGAGCGAGCTGCTCGGCGTCGACGTCAAGCTCGCCAAGGGCGTGGTCGAGGGCGACGTCGACCTCACCTGCGGTGCCCTCGGCCCCGGCGACGTGCTGCTGCTGGAGAACGTCCGCTTCGAGCCGGGCGAGACCAAGAACGACCAGAAGCTGGCCGAAAGCCTCGCCTCGCTGGCCGACGTCTACGTCAACGACGCCTTCGGCGCCGCCCACCGCGCCCACGCCTCGACCGAGGGCGTCGCCCGTTACCTCCCCGGCTACGCCGGGCTGCTGCTGGAGCGCGAGGTGACGGAGCTGAGCGGGGTGATCGAGTCGCCGCGGCGGCCGCTGGTCGTCGTCCTCGGCGGCGCCAAGGTCTCCGACAAGATCGGCGTCGTCGACCGCGTCCTCGAGGTCGCCGACAGGATCCTGATCGGCGGCGCGATGGCCTTCACCTTCTTCCGCGCCCAGGGGATCGGCACCGGCGACTCGCTGGTCGAGGAGGACGGCGTCCCGCTTGCCGAGAGCGCCCTGCGGCGCTCCGGGGAGGAGGGCCGCGCCGAGCTGGTGCTGCCCGTCGACCTCGTCCTCGGCCGCAGCTTCGACGCCGATACCGAGCGCCGCGAGAGCGACGGCGTCGAGGTCCCGGACGGCTGGATGGGGCTCGACGTCGGGCCCCGCACCGCCGCCCTGTACGCCGAAGCGGTGGCGGCGGCCGGGACCGTGCTCTGGAACGGGCCGATGGGCGCCTTCGAGATGGAGCCCTTCGCCGCCGGCACCCGCGCCGTCGCCGAGGCGGTCGCCAAGGCGCCGGGGACGACGGTGGTCGGCGGCGGCGACTCGGTCGCGGCGCTCAAGCAGTTCGGCCTCGACGGCGAGGTCGACTGGCTCTCGACCGGGGGCGGGGCCTCGCTGGAGCTGCTGGAGGGAAAGAAGCTGCCCGGGGTCGAGGCCCTGATCGACCGGAAGGACACCGATGCCTGATCGCACGCCGTACATCGCCGCCAACTGGAAGATGAACAAGACGGTCGCCGAGGCGGCCGAGTTCGTCGACGCGCTGCTGCCGCGGATCGCCGCGACCCAGTCCGACGTCGTCATCTGCCCGCCGTTCACGGCCCTGACCGCGGTCGTCGAGCGCCGCTACGGGACCGCCGTCCGCGTCGCCGCCCAGAACATGCACGAGGAGGAGGCGGGCGCCTTCACCGGCGAGGTCTCGGCGCCGATGCTGGTCGAGCTCGACGTCGCGGCGGTCGTCCTCGGCCACTCCGAGCGCCGCCAGTACTTCGGCGAGACCGACGAGGCGCTGGCCCGCAAGGTGCCGGCCGCGCTGGCCGCCGGCCTCGAGCCGATCCTCTGCGTCGGCGAGAGCGAGCAGGCGCGCGACGACGGCGAGACCGAGGCGGTGCTGGAGCGCCAGCTGCAGGCCGATCTGGCGGCGGTCGAGTCGGTCGACATCGGCCGCGTCGTCGTCGCCTACGAGCCGATCTGGGCGATCGGCACCGGCCGCACGGCGACCCCCGAGCAGGCCCAGGAGGCCTGCGCCTTCATCCGCGACGTGCTGCGGATGCGGGGCGCGCCCGCCGAGCAGGTGCGGATCCTCTACGGCGGCTCGGTCAAGCCGGCCAACGCCGCCGAGCTGCTGGCGCTGCCGGACGTCGACGGCGCCCTGGTCGGCGGCGCCGCGCTCGACGCCGAGGACTTTGCCGCGATCGTCGAGGCGGCCGGCCCATGATCTTCCCCTCGCTGGCGCTGATCATCCTCGACGGCTGGGGGATCGCGCCGGCGGGGCCCGGCAACGCGATCTCGCTCGCCGAGACGCCCGTCTTCGACCGCCTCTGGGAGACCTACCCGCACACCCAGCTCTCGGCCCAGGGCCGCGACGTCGGCCTTCCCGAAGGGCAGATGGGCAACTCCGAGGTCGGCCACCTCAACCTCGGCGCCGGCGCCATCGTCAAGCAGGACCTGGCGCGGATCGACGACGCCGTCAACGACGGCAGCTTCTTCGACAACGAGGTCCTGCTCGCCGCCTGCGAGCGCGCCCGCAACAGCCCCCGCGGCCGCCTCCACCTGCTCGGGCTGGTCTCCGACGGCGGCGTCCACTCCGGCTGGGAGCACATCGAGGCCTGCATCGAGCTGGCCGCCCAGGAGGGCGTGCCCGACGTCGTCGTCCACGCCTTCACCGACGGCCGCGACACGCTGCCCCACGGCGGTCGCGAGTACCTCGCCGAGCTCGAGCGCTGGCTGCGCCAGGCGGGCCGGATCGCGACCGTCAGCGGCCGCTACTACGCGATGGACCGCGACACCCGCTGGGAGCGGACCAAGCTCGCCTACGACGCGATCGTCCACGCCGAGGGCCTGCGCGCCGCCACCGCCGCCGAGGCGATCGAGGCCTCCTATGAGCGTGGCGAGACCGACGAGTTCGTCAAGCCGACGGTGATCGGCGACTACGACGGCGCCGCCGCCGGCGACGTCGCGATCTTCTTCAACTTCCGCCCCGACCGCGCCCGGCAGATGAGCCGCGCCCTCGCCGAGCCCGGCTTCGACGACTTCCCCCGCGCCGGCGCCGCGCCGCTCGACCTGACGACGATGACCGAGTACCGCAAGGGCTGGTCGTTCCCCGTCGCCTTCCCCGAGCAGCGGCCGGAAACGACGCTGGCGGCGACGATCGCCGGCGCCGGCGGCCAGCAGCTGCACGTCGCCGAGACCGAGAAGTACGCCCACGTCACCTACTTCTTCAACGGCGGTGTCGAGCAGGAGTACGAGGGCGAGGAGCACTGCCTGGTGCCCTCGCCGCGCGACGTCTCGACCTACGACGAAAAGCCGGAGATGAGCGCCGCCGGCGCCGCCGAGGCCTTCGTCGAGCACTGGAACAAGGGCTCCTACCGTTTCGGGATCATCAACTTTGCCAACCCCGACATGGTCGGTCATACGGGCGTCATCCCGGCCGCGGTCGCCGCCGTCGAGGAGGTCGACGCCCAGCTCGGCAGGGTGGTCGAGGCGGTGCTGGCGAAGGGCGGCGCCTGCGTCATCACCGCCGACCACGGCAACTGCGACAACATGCTCGAGCCCGACGGCTCGCCGAACACGGCCCACTCGCTCAACCCGGTGCCGCTGATCGTCACCGCCGCGGGGCTCGAGCTGCGCGAGCACGGCATCCTCGCTGACGTCGCGCCGACCGCCCTGGCGCTGCTCGGGATCCCCCAGCCGGCGGCGATGACCGGCCACTCGCTGCTCGCCTCGTCGTAGTCCCGCCAGGCGCACCGGGGCCTCGCAACCCGGCCGCAACGTCGTAACTCGATTGCGCCGGGACGGCGCGCGGGTTACGTTTGCTCTGGGTCGTTCAATGCAACGAAGGAGAGGTCGAGATGGCTGAGACGCTGAAGGGCAGCTGCCTGTGCGGCCAGGTCGAGTACGAGGTAACCGATCCGGAAGCGATGGGCTACTGCCACTGCACCCGCTGCCAGCGGTGGACGGGATCGAGCCTGGCCGGCGTGGTCGTCGCCAAAGAGAACTTCCACTTCACCAAGGGCGAGGACCTGGTTAGCACCTACGAGAGCGAGTTCGCGCCGCGCAACTTCTGCAGCAACTGCGGCTCGAGCATCTACGACGACCTCGGCAACAAATACTTCGTTGCCGCCGGGCTGATGCGGGAGCTCGACCTGACGCCGAGCTTCCACCTCCAGGTCGCCTTCAAAGCCCCCTGGCACCAGATCGGAGACGACGCACCCCAGTACGCCGAAAACCCACCCGGCTAGCCGACCCCACGGGCGAGCCGCGCCCCTTCGCATACGCTGCGGGCCGTGCGAAGCGACCCGCAGCGACTCAGGTTCGAGATCGACGCCCGTGACGGCAGCGCCCGGGCGGGCGTCATCCATACCGCCCACGGCCCGATCCGGACGCCGGCCTTCATCCCGCTGGCGACCAAGGGCAGCGTCCGCGGCCTCGACGTCGACGAGGTCGCCGCGCTCGGCTACGAGCTGATCCTCGGCAACACCTACCACCTGTTCGTCTCGCCGGGGCCGGAGCGGATCGCGAATGCCGGCGGCCTGCACGGCTTCACCGGCTGGGAGCGCGCCTTCATCACCGACTCCGGCGGCTTCCAGGTCTTCTCGCTCGCCCACGGCGGCGTCGCCAACGAGGTCAAGGGCTCCGGCCGCGCCGGCGGCCACGAGGCGATCGTCGAGATCAGCGAGGAGGGCGCCCGCTTCCGCTCCTACCGCGACGGCTCCGAGCTGTTCCTCTCGCCCGAGGTCTCGATGAGCGTGCAGGCGGCGCTCGGCGCCGACATCGCCCTCGCCTTCGACGAGTGCACGCCGTTCCACGCCGACCGCGAGTACACCGCGCGCTCGACCGAGCGCACCCACCGCTGGCTCGACCGCTGCCTCGCCTGGCACGACCGCGAGGGCCCGGCGCGGCAGGCGGTCTTCGGCATCGTCCAGGGCGGCGTGCACGAGGACCTGCGGCGCGAATCGGCCGAGCTCGTCGCCGCCGCCGGCGTCGACGGGCTGGCGATCGGCGGCACCCTCGGCCGCGACAAGGAGGAGATGGCGGCGGTGCTGGCGCTGACCGCGCCGCTGCTGCCCGAGGCGGCGCCCAAGCACCTGCTCGGGATCGGCGAGGTCGACGACCTGCTCGGCGGCATCGCCCTCGGCCTCGACGTCTTCGACTGCGCCGTCCCCACCCGGCTCGCCCGCCACGGCGTCGCCCTGGCGCCGAGCCCGGGCACCCGCTGGCGCCTGGACCTGCGCAAGGGCGGCTGGGAGGGGAGCCGCGAGCCGCTGGTCGAGGGCTGCCCCTGCTCGGCCTGCACCCGCCACGACCGCGACTACCTCAGCTACCTCTCGCGCGCCGAGGACCTGACCGCGGTGCGGCTGATCGTCCTCCACAACCTCACCTACATGCACGAGCTGACCGTTCACGCCCGGGCCGCGATCGAGGCCGGGCGCTTCGCCGACTACCGCGCCGCCGTGCTCGCCGGCGCCGCCCCCTGGGCCGCCGCGAGCCAGCTGCTCCGGTGAGCGAGCCCAGGCGGTGCCGATCGAGGGATCGAGTGAGTGTCACCTTTTTCTCCATAGAGGCGGAAAAGGTGACACTCGATCTCCGGCGCCGCTATTCGGTGTTCTT